>CAZFIQ010000074.1:0-12234 GCA_964519185.1 uncultured Patulibacter sp. | reverse complement strand
CGTGATCCACGCGCTCTGGCTCGGACCGGCCCGCGACCTCTGCGACCTGTGGCTGCAGGGCGCCGTTCCGGACGCTCCCGCCGGCTACGCGGGGGAATTGGGCGAGGCGGCGTGGCGCTGCGTCGGCCCGTCCGACGTCTAGTTCAGGCTCGCGAAGAAGAAGAACCAGATCGTCGCGGTCAGGATCGCGACGGAGACCGAGACGATCATCACGACGTCGAGCGCGGACGCGGTCGTGCGGGCGTGAGCGTCGTCGCGCAGCGAGCGCGTCCACGACGGGCGGATCGTGATCTCGTCGGAACCGCCGGTGGCACGGATGAAGAATCCGTTGAGCACGGCCAGGACCTTGATCATCACGAAGCCGGTGACGCCGATCGCGGTCAGGAAGAAGACCGCCTGGCCCATCGACAGCGTCGTCGTGTCGGCGGTCGCCGCGATCACCCGCAGCCACAGGTACGGGTTCCCCAGCCACATGAAGAACCCGCCGAGGAACATCAGCAGCAGGATTCCCCCGGCGGCGACGCGTTGCGTGACGGACATCACGCCGATCCTACCGCTCGTCGGATCGCACTGCGAGGCGATCGTCCACGGCGGACCGGGCCCGTGGCGCGCCGGACGGTCGATCCGCGCCATACTTCGTGGCCATGCCGCGAACGCTGCGCCTGTCGTTTGCCATCGTCGCTGCCGTGTCCCTCGCCGCCGCGTTGCTGTACACGAGCTTCCTGGGCTCCGCCGAGGCTCGTCAGCCAAGCCAGATGGGCACGGCCGAGCCGGGCAAGAGCTACCAGCTGACCGGCCGCGTGGTGGAGGGCTCGGTCAAGCGCGACGGGCAGACCCTGCACTTCCGGGTCGAGGATCGCGACGGCAGCGCGTCGGTCGCGATCGTCTACGTCGGGCAGGTGCCGGACCCGTTCCGCGAGGGGCGCGAGGTGATCGTCACGGTGCACAAGACCGCGGGCGACGACAGCCTGACCGCCAAGCCGGATTCGATGATCACCAAGTGCCCGTCGAAGTTCGACGACGGCACCGAGGATCCGTCGAAGATGGAGTGGCGCGACAGCAACGATCGCGTCGTAGACGTCGACGTCACCTAGTCCGCGATGGACCTGCTCGGCCGCGGGCTGCTCACGCTCGCCTTCGTCATCGCCCTCTACGGGGCGGTGGCCAGCATCATCGGGGCGGTCCAGAGCCGGCGCGCGCTCGGCGGGATCGCGGAGCAGGACGTCGACGCGGGGCAGATCGCGACGCCGCCGGTCGCCGGTCGCGCGTGGGTGACCTCCGGCCGCCGCGCCGTCTACCTGGTGGCACTGCTGACGACCGGTGCGTTCGTGCTGGTCGAGATCGCGTTCATCCGCACCGACCTGCGGTTCGATCTGGTCGCCGACCACTCGTCGTCGACGACCCCGCTCGGCTACCGGATGGCGGCGCCGTGGAGCTCGCAGGAGGGCTCGCTGCTGCTGTGGGTCTGGATGCTCTCGCTGTGGGCATCGCTGATCCTCTTCCGCTCGCGGCGGCGGATGGCCGACGTGATCCCGTGGGCCCAGGCGGTACTCCTCGGGTTCGCGGTGTTCTTCCTGCTGCTGACGGCGTTCCTGGTGTCGCCGTTCGAGGTCAGCTCGCCGCCCGCGGAGATCGGCAAGGGCCTCAGCCCGCTGCTCCAGTACCCGAGCATGATGCTCCACCCGCCGATGCTCTACAGCGGGTACACGCTGTTCACGGTGCCGTTCGCGTTCGCCGTCGGCGCGCTGATCGCCGGGCACGTCGGCAGCGACTGGATCCGCCAGACCCGCCGCTACACGCTGGCCGCCTGGCTGCTGCTCGGGATCGGGATCGTGCTCGGCTCGCGCTGGAGCTACGCCGAGCTGGGCTGGGGTGGCTACTGGGGCTGGGACGCCGTCGAGAACGCGTCGCTGATGCCGTGGCTGCTCGGCACGGCGTTCATCCACTCGGTGATGATCCAGGAGAAGCGCGGGATGCTGCGCACCTGGAACGTGTCGCTGATCCTCGGGACCGGGATCCTCTGCATCCTCGGGACGTTCATCGTCCGCTCCGGGATCCTCACGTCGATCCACGCGTTCGGCGCCAGCACGGTCGGCAACCAGTTCCTCGTGCTGCTGGCGGTGATGATCCTCGGGTCGATCGCGCTGGTCACCTGGCGACGCGACCTGCTGCGGTCGGAGAACCGGATCGACTCGCTGCTCTCGCGCGAGGCGATCTTCCTGGTCGGCAACGTCGTGCTGGTGCTGCTGACGATCGTGATCGTCTGGGGCACCTTCTTCCCGCTGATCGGCGAGCTGCTGACCGGCGAGCAGCGACCGCTCGAGTCGTCGACCTGGGGTACCTGGGTCGGCCCGCTGGGCCTGATCCTGGTCGGGCTGATGGCGCTCGGCCCGCTCGCGTCGTGGCGCAAGACGACCCCGTCGCACGCCTGGCGGCAGGTGCGGATCCCGCTGTTCGTGGCGACGCTCTGCCTGGTCGTCTCGATCCTGCTCGGCTCGACCGGCAAGCTCTCGGCCTGGCTGGCGGTCTTCCTCGGCGGGCTGGTCTTCGGGGCGATCGGCCAGGAGCTGTTCCGCGGGGTCCGCGCGCGCCGGATCGCGCACCGCGAGGCGATCCCGCTGGCGCTGGTCCGCCAGGTCGGTCGCAACCGCCGGCGCTATGGCGGCTACCTGGTCCACGTCGGCTTCGCCGTGCTGGTGATCGGGGTGGCGCTCAGCTCGGCGTTCAAGGACCTCGACCGCGTCCACGCCAACGTCGGCGACCGGTTCACCGTCGCCGGCTACGAGCTGCACTACAAGCGGGCGTTCGGCGACTGGCGGATCGGCGCCGACGATCGGCTCCACAAGATCATCTTCGGCGCCGAGGTCGACGTCTACCAGGACGGGCGCAAGCTGCGCACGATCCGCCCGACGCGCGAGTACCACCCGACGGCCTCCGCCGGCTCCGGGCCGGTCAGCCGGCTGTTCGACGAGCCGACGACGGAGGTCGCGCTCGACGCCGGGCTGACCCGGGACATCTGGGTCGCGATGCAGCCGGACGGCGACGCGCTGGCCGAGCAGATCCTGGCGCTCGACCGTCAGCTCGAAGGGACCGAGGCGCCCTACGCGCAGGGGCCGGTGATGGCGATCGGGCTGGCGGAGATCTACGGCGAGCGGCCGACGCCGGTGACCTTCCAGGTGATCGTCTCGCCGCTCGTGACCTGGATCTGGATCGGGTCGATCCTGATGGCGCTCGGTGCGCTGATCGCGATCTGGCCGACCCGCGACCGCGGCGATCGTCGCGGTCGCGGACAGAACGCCGCGCGCGTGGTGCGCGAGCTGGGACGGACCGGACGGCGACGCCGCGGAGGCGCTGCGACGACCGCGGATGGCTCCTCGGGCGCGGCGGCGAGCGATCGCGCGTCGGACGGCGGCGGCAGCGGCGACGGCGGCGGGTTCGGTGGCGGCGACGGCGGCGGGGGCGGAGGAGGCTGACCGTGGAAGCGTGGGCGATGCTGATCCTGCTGGTGGTGATGGCGTTGGCGCTGTTCCTGCTCTCCCAGCCGTTCTGGCCGGGACACGAGGAGCGGACCCAGGACCGCGAGGCGCTGCTGCGCGCGGACCTGGAGGCGGCCAAGCTCGCCAAGTACCGCGAGATCCGCGACGCGGAGCTCGACCACCAGACCGGGAAGCTGTCGGAGGAGGACTGGAAGACCATCGATCGACGCCTGCGCGCCGAGGCGGTGGCGATCCTCGACCGGCTCGACGCGCTGGGCGGGGGCTCGACCCCCGCCGCGGGTCCGGACGCTACGCTGTAGCCCCATGACGGTCGTTCTCTCCGTGCTGCAAATTGCCGTCTCGGTGCTGTTGATCGTCCTGATCCTCATGCACTCGGGCAAGGACGCCGGGCTCTCCGGTGCCTTCGGCGTCGGCTCGGGCAGCGGTCCGCTGGGTGGCGGTTCCAACACGGAGCGGAACCTCAACCGCTGGACCGTCTTCTTCGCGATCGTGTTCGTGGTGAACACGATCGTCCTGATCAAGATCTAGCCGGGGCTCCCGCCGGGGCCAGCTGATGCGGACCGTGCGGCGAACGCTGTCGCGCCGTACGGCCTGGGCGTGCCTCGCCGCAGTGGTCGCCGGAGCCGGCGCGCTCGCGCTGAGCGCGGCGATCCCCGAGCCGCCGATGCCGTCCCCGCCGGCGCCGCAGGCGGCCCGCGATCTCCCCGACGCGCCCGGCACGATCCGGCTCGATCGCGGCGACCGGCCGTCACGGCCGGCGAGCGTGCTGACGCCGGCGCCCGGAGGGCGCGAGCTGCTCTGGACGGAGCGGGGCAGCGGCGTGGTGCGCCGGGGACCGGTGACGGCGAGCGGCGTCGGCCCGGGGACCGCGATCGCCGAGCTGGACGTGCGTCCCGGTGTGGCCGGCGGCGTCCGGGGCCTGGCGCTGACCGCCGACGGGCGGGCCTTTGCGTCGTTCGTGCGGGCCCGCGACCAGCGGCTGGTGGTGGCGGAGATCGGGCCCGCCGTCCCGCGGATCGTCTGGCGCGGTCCGCGGGTCGAGTCGCGGCTGGTCGGCGGGGGCCTGGCGGCGCTGCCGGGCGGCCGCCTGGTGCTGGGCGTGGGCGACCAGGGGCGAACGGTCGCGGCGGCCGATGCTCGGAGCATCCTGGGCCGCGTGGTCACGCTCGATCCCGACGGCCGGGCCAGCCAGGTCCCGCGTCGTCGCTCGCGCGGGTGGCACGATCCGACCGCGCTCGCGGTCGGCCGGGCGGGCCACGTCTGGGTCGCCGACCGCGCGGCGGGGGAAGACGCCGAGCGGCTCGGACGGGCGGACCGGCCGCGGGCCGGCGCGGTGCGCAGCCCGTTCCGTCGCGATCCGGTGGCGCTGGCGGTGGCGGCCGACGGACGGATGCTGCTGGTCTGCGGACGCCGCTCGGGCCGGATCGACCGGACGATGCTGCGGGGCGTGGTCGCGGGCAGCGAGCCGGAGGTGCTGCGGGCTCGTTGCCGCTACGGGGTCGCGGTCGCCGGGGACCAGGTGCTGGTCTCCGACGACGCCGGCCGGATCCGTGTCGCCGGGACCGTCGCGTCGCTCGGGGAGGCCGAGCCGATCGAGGACGGCGCCCCCGACGCCGACGCGGATCCCCCGGACGACGGCGCCGCGGGCGGCTGACGGATCGTCGGGCCCGGTCCGCGGTGGGCTTCCCGCGGCCGAGTCTTCCCGATGCAGCGTATTGTCTGTGGAACGATTGTCCGCAATCGCGGACGATGGCCGATGTTGGAACCACGTACGCAGTTCGCCGCCAATCTGGTCGCCGCCCGCCGCACGGTGGGGCTGAGCCAGGAGGCGCTGGGCCATGAGGTCGGGTTGCACCGCACGGAGATCAGCCTGCTGGAGCGCGGGGGTCGCAGCCCGCGCCTGGACACGATCGCCAAGCTGGCGGTCGGGCTGGGGATCCCGGCGTCCGCGCTGCTGCGCGGGATCGGCGACGACGCGGAGTCGGACTAGCCGGCGAGGCGTCGCGCGATCGGCGGGTCGAGGGTCCGCGTCGCCGGATCGGGCCGGTCGGCGGGCTCAGTCGCCGGACGGTGACCGCGTGCGGAGGTCTCCGCGCGCCAGGAGCGCCCGGACGGCGTCGTCGCCGTCGCGGAAGGCCAGCTCCGGGAGGGCGTCCAGGGCGAACCAGCCGTGCTCCGTGCTCTCGTCGGAGAGCGTGATCGCCGCGGCTGGCCGGTGGAGCCGGCAGGCGAACGAGATCGCCAGCGTGCGGCGGCCGGTGTCCCCGTAGACGGACGGGAAGCTGCCCAGGTAGTCGAGCCGGTCGGTGCTCAGTCCGATCTCCTCGTGCAGCTCGCGGAGCGCTCCCTGCTCGGCGGTCTCGCCGACCTCGAGGAACCCGCCGAGGGTGTCCCAGTGCCCGCTTCGCGGTTCCTGCGCCCGACGGACGAGCAGCACCCGGCCCGCGGCGTCGATCGGCAGCAGCAGCGTCGTCGGGAGCGGGTTCTCGTACTGCCTGAAGCCGCAGGCGGCGCAGGCGACGTGCTGGTCGGGGGACGCGTGGTGCGTCAGCGGGCCGGCGCACGACGGGCAGTGGCGCCAGGAGCGGAGGGTCATGATCCGATCGTCTACCGGGTTCGGAATCGCGTCGTCGGGCGGTGGGCCGGGAACGGCCGGAGCCCCGCGATCGGCGGGGCTCCGGGGGCCTGCGTATGCGCCAGAGAGGACTCGAACCTCCACGGGGTTATCCCCCACAAGGCCCTCAACCTTGCGCGTCTACCAATTCCGCCACTGGCGCAGGACGGTGCAGTCTAGACGGTTCTCCGCGCCGGTGACGGCCGCCTGCGGGGGTGCGGAGACGGTCGATCGGGGTGGCGCGAGGACGGCGCGAAATCGGCGGGATTGCAGGGGAAGCTTGCGTGCCGCCGGTCGGCCCGTTAGTGTGGCGAACACATGTTCGGTACGGGAACGACGGCATGGATCTGACCAAGCGCCAGCAAGAGATCTTCGACTTCATCCGCAGCTACACGTCGGGCAACGGCTACCCGCCGACGGTGCGCGACATCGGCAAGGCGGTGGGGCTGGCCAGCTCCTCGACGGTCCACGCGCACCTGGCCAACCTGGAGAAGCTCGGCCTGCTGCGGCGTGACCCGTCGAAGCCGCGGGCGATCGAGCTGCTGGAGCGCGGCGTCGAGCAGGCGGTCGAGGGCGTGCGCAGCGTGGTCGGCCAGGCCAACCGGCTGCCGCTGATCGGCCAGGTCGCCGCCGGCATGCCGATCGCGGCCGAGGAGCAGGTCGAGGAGCACGTCTCCGTGCCCGACCTGGCCGGCGGCGACCAGGGCGAGTACGTCCTCCGGGTGCGCGGCGACTCGATGATCAACGCTGGCATCCTCGCCGGCGACCTGGTCGTCGTCCACCAGCAGGAGACCGCCCGCGACGGCGACATCGTCGTCGCGCTGGTCGGTGAGGACGCGACCGTCAAGCGCTTCTTCCGCGAAGCGGACCACATCCGCTTGCAGCCCGAGAACCCCGACATGGACCCGATCCGCTCGCGGGAGGCGCGCGTGCTCGGCAAGGTCGTGGGGGTGCTGCGGAAGGTGGGATGACCCCGGAGGCCTCGGGCCTGCTTCGGGTCCTGCGAGTCGGGCGCCGTGAGGCGCCCGACTCGTCTACCGTTCCGGGGGCAGGCCACGCAGTCGCGGGCGGGCATGACCCGCTCGAGGAAAGTCCGGACACCACAGGGCAGGGTGGTCGGGAAGCCGACCCGGGGAAACCCGCGGGAAAGTGCCACAGAAATACACCGCCTACGTCCGGGGCTGCAGCTGCGTCCCGGGCCGGTAAGGGTGAAAAGGTGCGGTAAGAGCGCACCGGCGTCGCGGTGACGCGGCGGCCAGGTAAACCCCACCCGGTGCAAGACCGAGCAGGACCGTTCGCAGGCGGCCCGTCGAGGTCCAGGTAGGTCGCAGAGATGGATGGCTGCGCAACGACAGAATCCGGCTTACCGGCTTGCTACGGGAAGGGTCCGCTCCGGCGGGCCCTTCCTATTCGAGCGGTGGAATCGGCGTGGACGCTGCTCTATCCTCGCCCGGCATATGGGGAACGTCGGGGTGATCGATCTGGTGGGACTCGCCCACGAGCTCGCGCGCGCGACTTCGGTCGAGGACCTCGAGCGCCTGTACCTCGACCGGGCCGCCCCGGTGAAGGCGCTGCCGATGCGGGGCGTCTATCTCTTCGATCCGGGCACCCACGCCGTCGAGCGGTGCGCGGCGACCAACGTCAGCGACCTCTTCCTCGCCCGCTACGAGCGGATCGGCCGCAGCGAGGACCCCAACATCGCGGCGCTCACGAGCCACCGGTCGGTGGCCTACAGCCTCGACGGTCGCTCGCCGAGCGACTGGATGGCATCGCGGGTCTACCGTGAGGTCTTCTCGATCCACCACATGGTCCACGCCGTCCAAGCCCCGATCGTGGCCGACGGCCAGCTGGTCGGAACGCTCGCCTTCGGCAGCGCGGATCGACCCTCGCCGCTGACCGCGGAAGAGCTGCAGCTGATCGAGCACACCGCTGCGGTCTTCAGCCTGGCGCTGTCCGGCGTCCGCCGTGGCGAGCGGCTGGCGCGGCGGCACGAGCAAGCGCTGACCGCCCTCGAGCTGACCGCCACCGCGGTCGTCACGATCGACGCCGTGGGTGATGTCGTGACGCTCAACCCGGCCGCTGAGCGGCTGCTGGACGAGACGGTCGAGGGCCGCGACCTGGTCTACGGACTGACGGCTCGGCCGGGTCCGCAGGCCGACGTCTTCTCGCGCGAGGTGCGGGTGCGCTGGCGGTGCGGCGGCGAGGGCCTGATCCGCGCCGACTCGCGGCTCGTGGACGGCGGGTTCGCGACGGTCACCGTGCTCGCCTGCCCGCAACCGACGCCGAACCTCGACGGGCCGGGTTGGTCGGCGCTGACGGAGCGGGAACGCGAGGTCACGCGCCTGGTCGCGACCGGCCGGACCGACGCCGAGATCGCCGACGAGCTGATGCTCAGCCGGCACACCGTCAAGCAGTACCTCAAGACGATCTACCGCAAGCTCGGCGTGCGCTCGCGCGTCGACCTGACTCGCCGGGTGCTCACCGGTCGCCTGGACGCGGACTAGGCACCCTCCGCCCCCCTTTGAGGGGGTCCGGCAGGCACCTCGTGCGAGGGCTTGTCCGGCTGCTCCGGGCCGAGCAGGCTGCGGGGCGTGACTACCAACATCGAAATCGTTCGCGCGATCTACACGGCGTTCGAGGGCGGCGACATGGATCGCGTGTTCTCGCTGTTCGCGGACGACATCCACTGGATCGAGCCGAAGGGCTACTGGGTCTCGCCGGGTGGGGTGCATGGCAAGCCAGCCATCGCAGAGACCCTCGCGGCCTACCCGCAGCGTTGGTCGGAGATGGCGCTGGAGCCGCAGACCTACATCGACGCCGGTGACCACGTGGTCGTGCTCGGACGTCAGAGCGGCGTTGCCGCCGAGACCGGCCGCGGCTTCGACGGACGGTTCGCGAACGTCTGGCTGCTGCGTGACGGTCTCGCGCAGACGATGGAGGCGTTCAGCGACACGGGTCTGATGTGGAAGGCTCTCGGCGGCCAGCCGGGCGACTGAGGCCGAGGCGATGGCCAACGACACGATGAGCGTTGCGATCGTCGGAGCCGGCCAGTCGGCGCTGCAGCTGGGCTTCGGCCTGCTTGCCGACGGCATCGACGTGACGATCCTCACCGATCGTGACGCCGCGGCTATCCGCAGCGGCCGCGTGCTGTCGACCCAGTGCATGTTCGACATGGCGCTCGATCTCGAGCGCGATCTCGGGATCGATCACTGGCAGCACGAGGCCCCGCAGATTCCGGGCATCCGCTATAGCGTCGGGACCCCTGACGGCACGCTGGCGACGCAGGTCTTCGGTCGCCTCTCGAGGCCGGCCCAGTCGGTCGACCAGCGGATCAAGATGGGCGTGTGGCTCGAGCAGTTCGCCACGCACGGCGGAAACGTCGTGCTCGATGCGCTCGACATCGACCGGCTGGAGCGCCTCGCCGAGGAGCACGACCTGCTCGTGATCGCCTCGGGCAAGGGTGCGCTGCGCGATGTCCTGGCCACGACGTTCCCCCGCGACCCGGCGCGGTCGCCCTACGACCGTCCTCAGCGGACGCTGGCGGTCGCGTACCTCGACGGCTTCGAGCCCCTTGACTCCTCGTACTTCTCGATCAACATCGTCCCGGGCGTCGGAGAGTGCTTCATCGGCCCGGCGTTGACGCTGAGCGGTTCCTGCTACACCGCGTGCTTCGAGGCGATTCCGGGCGGGCCGATGGACGCGTGGAACGACGTATCGATCGACGACGAGCGGGAGTGGCTCGGCGTGCTGCGCGAGCTGCTCCTCCGGTACGTGCCGTGGGAGTCCGATCGGTGGTCGGACGAGGTGCGTCTGACCGATGCCGGAGGCACGCTCAAGGGGGCATTGACGCCGACGGTGCGCAACGCGGCGGGTCGACTGCCGTCGGGGCGGCCCGTTCTCGGCCTCGGCGACATGGCGGTGCTGAACGATCCCCTCGTCGGTCAGGGAGCCAACAACGCTGCAAAGTCGGCCGATGTCGTTCGCCGTGCGATCCGTGGCCGTGCGGGCGGGCCGCTCGATGCGGCTTGGATCGAGGCCACGGCCGAGCGGTGCTGGAAGGCAGTGCGGTATCCGACCGCGTTCACCAACCTGATGCTCAACCCACCGGAGCACATCGGGACGCTGTTCGACGAAGCCGCAGCGAGCGAGGCATTCGCCAACCGCTTGGCCGACGGCAGCAGCGATCCCTCGACGCTCTTCCCGTGGCTCGAGTCGGCCGAGGGCATTCGCAGGGCCGCCGCGGACGCGACCGAGGCGGCGAGCGGGACGGTGCCGCGATGACGGCTCGTGCCCCCGTCGCGGTCGTCGCGGAGGTCTACGCGGCCTTCAACCGCGGCGACCTCGAACGCGTCACGGAGCTGTTCGCTCCGGACGTGGAGTGGATCGAGCCGCAGGGCTACTTCCTGCCCGAGGGGCGGGGTAGCAACCGCGGCCGCGAGCTGATCATGGAGTTCCTGGTCGGCTTCGGTCGCTACTGGTCGAGCTTCGAGGTGCAGGCCGACGGGATCTGGGACGGCGGCGACGGCGTCGTCCTGATGTGGGGGAAGCAGGTCGGCGTGGCCCGGGACAGCGGACGCTCCTACGCGGGGCCGGTGGCGAACCTCTGGGTCGTGCGGGACGGCCTGATCACGCGCCACCGCAGCGTCGGCGACACCTGGTCGATCGCTGATGCGCTCGGTGGGCGGGACGACCAACGGATCACGGAAGACGAGGGACGACCATGAGCGAAGGGCCATTTTGGACACGGCGGCTTGCGCTGACGCTGGCGGCGTGCGCGCTGGGCCTGGCGGCGTGCGGGGGTGAGGACGACGCGCCCGACGCGGCGTCCGACGGAGGCGAGAAGAAGGTGGTGATCGGGCACGTCAGCCCCGCGCTGTCGAATCCGACGCTCGTCGCACTGAACCGGGGTCAGCAGCAGGCCGCCGCCGAGTTGGGCTGGGAGGTGAAGACCGCTGACGCCAACCTCTCGCCGGACCGCCAGGTCAGCGGCGTCGACACGATGGTCAACCAGCGCGTCGACGCACTGACCACCTGGGTCCTCGATCCGGGGCCGATGACGGCTGCGCTGCAACGGACGCACGACGCGGAGATCCCGGTCGTAACGTTCAACTCGCCGCCGTCGGAGCATGTCGCCACCAACATCGAGACGGAGCTGTCGTCGTCGTGCAAGCCGTTCGAATACCAGGCGAAGTTCATCGCCGAGCGGATCTCGGGGGCGTCGGTGCTGGTGATCGGCCCCCCGCCGGTGCCCGCGTTGCTGGCTCGCGTCGACTGCTTCACCGAGGCGGCGAAAGCCGCGGGGCTGAAGATCCTCGAACGCCAGGACAACACCCAGGACAGCGCTGGCCGTAGCCAGGCGATCGTCCAGGATCTGCTGACCAAGCACCGGAAGGTCGATGCGGTCTGGGGCTACAACGACCCGACCGCGATCGGCGCGTCGGCGGCAGCCGTTGGCGCCGGCCAGAAGATCTGGTCGGGTGATCAGCAGGGCGTCATCGTGATCGGGAACAACGGCGACGTCAATGCGGTGGAGGCCGTGCGCAACGGGAGCCTGACGCTGACCTTCGACGAGAACGCGTTCGAAGCCGGGGTGGCGGCGATCAAGGCGCTCCGGCCGGTACTGGCCGACGGCGAGCCGGTGGCGGCGATGCCCAAGACGGTGACGATCCCGAGCGATCCGATCGACGCGTCGAACGTCGAGGACTGGGTGGCGCCCGATCAGCGCAAGCCCGAGCTCTAGCCGTCCGCCCGTGATGCGAACATACGTTCGTGTCGTCCGTGCTCTGCGTCGTGCTCCCGCGGTTCCCGCTCGTCGTCGCGGCCGGAGGCGATCGGCAGCTGCTGACGCAGCCGCTGGCGCTGGCGCCGGAGGCCGGGCGCACGTCGGTGATCGGCGAGGTGACCCCGTCGGCCGAGGCGCTCGGCGTCGAGCCCGGCCTGCCGTTGGGCGAGGCGCTGGCCCGCTGCCCCGCGCTGCGGCTGCTGACCCCGGATCCGGTCGGCGTCCAGAACCGGTGGGACGCCCTGCTCGAGCGGCTGGAGGGGATCGGGGCGGAGGTCGAGACGGACCCCTCCGGGCGCGGAGGTACCGGAGGCGACCCGGGGGTCGCGTGGCTGGCCACC
>CAZFIQ010000073.1:10683-12255 GCA_964519185.1 uncultured Patulibacter sp. | reverse complement strand
GCGCGAGGCCCGAGAGTCAGACTGGTTGTCTGACTGAGGGTTCGGGTGGTGATCCTGCGATGTGTCAGCGGCCGCCACGGACGGCCGATCATTCTGAAACAGGTCCTTACGGAATGGAGGTGGACGGCAGGCCGGGCATGCCCGGCTGGGCGGGTGTTCCCCGGACCTCGCCGGACCGGCTCAGTGCGGTCAGGCGGGCGATCTCCGCCTCGCCGAAGCGGCGGGCGACGTGATCGGCCGGCAGGTCGGCGACGAGCCGGGCGACGCGGTTGCGGATCTGCTGGGCGAAGTGGGGCGTGGCGGCGCCGGTCAGCTCGCGGATCTCGTCGATCGTGATCGCGGTTCCGCGGGCGCTGAGGTCGTGGCGTTCGGCTTCACTCATCGGCGGGGTCCTTCAGGGGGTGGTCGTGGTCGGGGAGCGGTCGGTGCGGGGCGCGGGCGTCGGCGTCGTGCCGGTGGTGGCGGGCGGCGTCTCGGGCGCGGTCGTCGCCGGCTCGGTCGTGCCGGCGCCCCCGCTCGTCGCGGTCCGCACCGGTGCGATCTCCAGCAACGCGTCCAGCTGCGACTGCAGCGCGGCGCTGATCCGGCTGATGTCGCCCGTCAGCCACCCCCGGTTGTACACCCCGCGCGAGGGATCCGTGCGGTAGCCCGGCTGGACGTCGATCAGGTAGCGCTGGACGGCGGTCGGCAGGCGGTCGGCGCTGTCGAGCAGCAGCAGCGGTCCGTGCAGGCCCGAGGCGGAGAACGGCGCCAGCGTCACGGCGTCGAGGATCTCGCCGCTGCGGGCGAAGGTGAAGCCGTGCCCGGGCTCGTTGACGTTCCAGCCGAACGCCCCGTCGCTGTAGCGGGCGAAGCCGATCGCGTTGGCCACCGGGTCCGCTCCGCCGACGCGGCGGACCGTGCCGTACTCGCCCAGCGCCTTGGTCGCCGCGGGGGTGACCACGTTGGTCGGGCCGAGCACGTAGATCGCGGCCTTCGGCTTGGACTGCAGCAGGCGGACGGTGGCGGCGGGGATCGCGTCGCCCTGCACGAAGCCCAGCGCGTCCCCGGACTTGGCCAGCCAGCCGGCGGCGGGCGCGGCGAACTCCGGGTGGTCGGCGCTGACGATCAGCACGCGGTTGGAGGCGTTGGCGCGGGTTGCCCGCACGAACCGCTCGACTGCGGTCGCGATCTCCAGCCCGTCGCCGCCGTCGATGTCGGTGGTCCGCAGTCCGGACGGCCGTCCGACGGCTCCGACGCGGATCGCCTGCGCTCCGCCCGCGGCGGGGCTCCCCGCCGGCCGCAGCGCCTGGATCGCGTCCTTGGTGGTGTCGGGCAGCGTGTCGCCGTCGCTGAACAGCACCGGCGCGCCGAGCGGCGGCGCCATCAACGCGGTCGCGGCGAGCGCCGCGCGCCAGTCACCCTGGTCGACGATCGCGACGGCCCGTGCCTGGGTCTCGGCGGCGCCGCCGGAGTAGATCGCGCGTGCGACCGCGGCCGCGGCGATCGCCGGGTCGTTGGTCGCCGTCCGGGTGGTGTTGCGCGTCGCGACGACGGTACCCCGGTCGCGGCGCCCGCCGGCGAGCCGCGGGC
>CAZFIQ010000073.1:3938-10673 GCA_964519185.1 uncultured Patulibacter sp. | reverse complement strand
GTTGCGCGTCGCGACGACCGGGAACCCGAGGTCGGCGACCGCCCGCGGCTCGCCGGCGGGCGCCGCGACCGGGGTACCGTCGTCGCCCCCGCACGCGGCGAGCGCCAGCGCGCCGACGGTCGCGAGCGCGAGCAACGGGCGGCGGGCGGTGCGGCGCTGCGGAACCGGAGGCATTCCGGGCAACGCTACCCGGCCGACCGGCTGGCCGCGCGGGACCCCCACGCCGACGGATCGGCTCCCCCGGCTGGTGCCGCGGGCTCCCCCGCGGCGAGTCCTGCTGCACGCAGGGGAAATTGCATTCGGGTGTCCTCCGGGGGGATCTCCTGATACTGTCTCGCAAGCCGAATCGCCGGGGGTCGTCCCCGGTGAGCGGGGGAACCACACGTTCCTTGGGGCTAATTCGCCGCGTCGCGGCGGAAGCGCTGGCTCTTTCTGCGCTAGCCCGTCAGCTAACCCCGTAGGCCGACGAAAGAGGACTGCCACGTGCGTTTTTCCACACGAGCCCTAGTCTTGTCCGGCGTGATCGCGGCGGCGGCCGCCGGACCCGCGACCGCCAACGTCACCGGAGGCTTCTCGCTCGCCGAGCCGGCCGCGCCGGCGGTGGCGCCGGCTCCCGCGGCGGCCCCGGGCGCGGTGGAGATCCCGGCGGGCATGCGGACCGTCAACGGCGTCCGCGCCACCCGTTACAAGGGCAAGACGCAGGACGGCCGGACCGCGTACTTCGCGCGGGTGCCGCTCGGCGCCCCGGCCGAGGTCCAGCAGGCGATCGTCGCGGCCAACAAGATCGTCGGCCTGCCGTACAAGTACGGTGGTGGCCACGCCCGGGTCCAGGACACCGGCTACGACTGCTCCGGCACCGTCAGCTACGCCCTGATCGGCGCCAAGCTGCTGAGCTCGCCGCTGCCGTCCTACGACTTCGAGAAGAAGTGGGAGCAGGCGGAGGCCGGCGAGGGCCAGTGGATCACGGTCTACGGGAACAAGGGCCACGCCTTCGCGGTGATCGCCGGGCTCCGCCTGGACACCTCGGCGGCCCGCGACCGCAGCGGTCTGAAGGGTCCGCAGTGGCGCCCGAACAACCGCGCCGACCATCGGCGCTTCACGCCGGTCCACCCGGCCGGCTTCTAGCCCGGCGGCCACCGGCCGTCGCCCCTGCAGGCTCCAGCAGCCGCACCCCACGCCCGGGCGTCGCATCAGCGGCGCCCGTCGCCGTTCCGCCGCCGGCTCGCGAGTACCGCCGGGCGTCGCGTGGACGGTAGGCTGTGGGGACGTCCCTCCGTCCACGTCTCGAGGAGCATCCACATGGGTCTCGGCGCCCGCATGTCCAACACCATCAAGGCCAAGCTGTCCCGGATCCTGGACAAGGCCGAGGATCCGGGCGAGACGCTCGACTACAGCTACCAGAAGCAGCTGGAGAACCTCCAGAACGTCAAGAAGGGCATCGCGGACGTCGTCACCGCGAAGAAGCGCCTGCAGCTGCAGAACGACAAGCACGAGCAGGCGATCGTCAAGCTCGACACGCAGGCCCGTCAGGCGCTGGCGGCGGGCAAGGAGGACCTGGCCCGGACCGCGCTGGAGCGCAAGAGCGCGATCCAGACGGAGATGCAGAGCCTCGACACGCAGATCGCGGAGCTGGAGAACCAGCAGCAGGCGCTGATCGAGAGCGAGCAGAAGCTGCGGACCAAGGTCGAGCAGTTCCGCACCAAGAAGGAGACGATCAAGGCCCAGTACAGCGCCGCCGAGGCGCAGGTCCGGATCTCCGAGGCGGCGACCGGTGTCGGCGAGTCGATGGCCGAGGTCGGCATGGCGATGCAGCGCGCGGTCGACAAGACCGAGAACATGCGCGCGCGGGCGGACGCCGTGCAGGAGCTGGAGGCGGCCGGGACCTTCGAGGACCTGACGCAGCTCGGCTCGGGCGAGGACGACATCGATCGTCAGCTCCGGGAGCTGGGCTCGGGCTCGCAGGTCGACTCCGAGCTGGAGCGGATGAAGGCCGAGCTCGGCGTCGGCAGTGCTCCCGCCGGCCAGCTCGACGCCGGCAGCGCGTCGACCGAAGCGCTCGACGCCGGCAGCGAGGAGACCGCGAAGCCGGCCGAGGAGCGGGAGCCGGGCGCGTGATCGTCCGGATCTTCAACGACCGCCAGTACCGACTCGACGAGCACCACTACGGGCCGCTCAACGAGATCGACGACGCGGTCGTGGCAGCGGTCGACGCGGGGGACGAGCGCGAGTACCGCGCCCAGTTCGACGCGCTGCTGGCGTTCGTGCGCGAGCACGGCGCTCCGGTCGCCGACGACGAGCTGATCGGCAGCGACGTGCTGCTGCCGGCGGACGACTTCAGCTTCGCCGAGGCGGCTCAGGAGTTCACGGGCGACGGGCTGGTCCCGGACCCGGCCGACGCGTAGCACCTGCTCCCTGCAGGTGTGCGGTCCGCCCCCTACAGGGAGAGAGACCGCTTCGGACGCAGCGGGCGCGTCAGTCGCCGATCGGCGCGCCCCAGAGCGGGTACCAGCGGTCCATGCTCTCCTCGAGCGGCATCATCGGGGAGAGGATCGCCCGCAGCTGCAGCTCGCGCTCGCGGTTGCGCTCCTTGACGCCGCCCGGCATCGGCACGAACGGGTACCAGGTTCCGCGCTTGGCCAGGTACACCAGGTGCAACGGTTGCCCGCCGGCCTGCTGGCGCATCGCGAAGACCGCGCAGAGCACGCGGTCGGCGTAGCCGCCGGCCTCGAGTGACTCCATCACCGCGTTGATCCCGGTGACCTGATCGTCGACGTCGCCGTCGCGCAGCACCATCCAGCGGTAGCCGAACTCGTCGTCGCGGCGCTCGACGGTGGTGCCGGTGTCGGCGCCGGTGCTCCGCAGCAGCGCCTCGACGTCGTCGGCGATCTGCGTGAAGTCGCCGGTCGCCAGGGGCTGGAAGACGATCGCGGCCTCCCCGCTGGTCACGATCCCCTGGGAGGTCTCCAGGTCGATCGCCGCCGTCGTCATCGCGAACAGCCGGTCGGGGCGGACCTGCTTGACCGTCTTGGTCCGCCCGAAGAGCGTGTCGAGGAATCCCATGGCCGCGGGCGCTCAGCGCGAGGTGGTCTGGCCGCTCTGGAGCTGCAGCTCGATCTTCTCCAGCGCGGCGATCCGCTTGGCCGTCGGCGGGTGGGTCGAGAAGACGGCGGAGATGCTGTTCTTGACCTTCGGCGGGACGATGTAGAACGCCGACGCCGCGCCGACCGCGCGCAGGTCCTGGTCGGGGGTGCGGGCGATCCCGTCGCTGATCCGGACCAGGGCCGAGGACAGCGCGCTCGGACGGCCGGTGACGATCGCGGCGCCGCGATCCGCTGCGTACTCGCGGTACCGCGAGAGCGCGCGCAGCAGGAAGAAGCTGATCGCGTAGACCGCGGCGGAGACGGCGATCACCGCGAGCAGGCCGGGGCCGCTGTCGCGGTTGTCGCGGCCGCCGCCGAACCAGATCGCGTTCTGCATGATCATCGCGGCCAGCGAGGCGAAGAAGCTGGCGATGGTCATCACCAGCACGTCGCGGTGGGCGACGTGCGCCAGCTCGTGGGCGAGCACGCCCTCCAGCTCGGCCGGCGGCAGCAGGTCGAGCAGGCCGGTCGTGACGCAGACCGTCGAGTTCTTCTGCGAGCGTCCGACGGCGAAGGCGTTCGGCATCCGGTCGTCGGCGATCGCCACGTTCGGCTTCGGCAGGTCGGCCTGCAGGCAGAGCCGGTCGATCATCGCGTGCAGCTCGGGGGCCTGCTCCGGCGTCACCTTGTGCGCGTGCATCGAGCGCAGGGCGATCTTGTCCGCCGTGAACAGCTGGAACAGCAGGAGCGCGAAGCAGATCGTGATCGCGAACCCGGCGTTGCCCTTGAGCGCGGCCATCAAGATGGCCGCGAAGACCACGTAGAGCAGGCCGAGCGCGAACAGCGTCCCGACCATTCGGGCCTGTAGGCCGGAGTCTTTCCCGAACGATGCGCCGCGCGACATGCACGTATGGTCTCACACCCGCGCGGGTCGAGCGGCCGAATCCCCCGCTCTTATGCGGGATTTAGGCCGCGGAGGTCGTCGAGCGTCCGCCGCCGGCCGGTCGACGACCCGCTCGCCGCGACCGGTCGCAAACCCGCTTGCAGCGCTGGTCACGCACGCCGCCGCTGCGTAGCGTCCTCCTTCCGTGTCTCGGTGCCGCCGTACTCGTCCGTCCTCGACGCTGCTCGCGTTGGGCCTCGTCCTCCTGATCGCCGTCGGGGGCGTGGCCGCCCTCGGGGCCCTCTCGTCCTCGCCCGCCACGGCGAGCACGCAGAGCGACCTCAACAGCGTCAAGGGCAAGATCGGCACGACCAAGGGCAAGCTCGAGCAGCGCCGCAGCCGCGAGCGCCAGCTCAACCGCGACGTGCAAGGCTACTCCGCGCGGATCGCCGAGCTGCAGCCGAGGATCGACACGCTCCAGTCGCGCCAGGACACCGTCCAGGCCGACCTCGACTCCAGCGAGGCGAAGCTCGGTCAGACGCAGCGTGACCTGCGCTCGGAGCGCAAGCGGCTGGTGCGTCTGCGCAGCAAGCTCGAGCAGTCGCGGCGGGTGCTCTCGGCCCGGCTGGTCGAGCTGTACCAGGCGGACAAGCCGAGCATCGTCTCCGTCGTGGTCAACAGCAAGGGCTTCGCCGACCTGCTCGAGCGCGGCGAGTTCCTCAACCGGATCGGCCAGCAGGACAAGCGGATCGTCCGCAACGTCAAGGACGCGCGGGTCGAGGCGATCGCCACCGAGAAGCGGCTGGCCAAGCTCGAGGTCACGCAGCGCTCGACCAACGAGCGGATCGAGGCCCGGCGCGACGAGATCGCCCAGGTCAAGGGCCGGCTGGTCGGCACGCGCGGCACGATCGCGGAGGCGCGGGCCGGTCGCGCCAAGCTGCTGCGGCAGGTGCGGGTCGACCGCAAGGACCTTGAAGCGCACCTGAAGGGCCTGGAGAAGGAGCAGTCGAAGATCCAGGCCAAGCTCTCCGGGATGCCGTCCGGCGGCGGCGTCCGCCAGGGCAGCGGCAACCTGGTCTGGCCGGCCAACGCGCCGCTGACGTCGCCGTTCGGCATGCGCTGGGGCCGGCTCCACGGCGGCATCGACCTGGGGGTGCCGACCGGCACGCCCGTCCACGCGGCCGACGACGGTACCGTCGCGATCTCCGGCTGGGTCGGCGGCTACGGCAACTACATCTGCATCAACCACGGCGGCGGCTTCTCCACCTGCTACGCCCACAACTCGCGGCTCGGCGTCAGCGTCGGTCAGCGGGTCAGCAAGGGCCAGGTGATCGCCGCCAGCGGCAACACCGGCAACAGCACCGGTCCGCACATCCACTTCGAGACGCGGGTCAACGGGGTCCAGCGCGACCCGATGGGCTACCTCTAGGCCCGCGCGTGGCGCTGCACGGCTGCCGGCCGGGCCGCGCAAGACGCGGTGGGCGCGCTTCGTGCCGCACCGTCCCGGGCCGCTCCGCCCCAGACCCGCGCTCCGCGCATTGCGAGGCACGGTCGGCGGCCGTGCAGCGCACGACTCGGGACGGGGCCCGCTGCCATCATCCCCGGCCATGTCCGCCTCGCCGCTCGCCGTCTATCCGCAGGGGTCCGCGCTCGGCGACGACGGCCGCCTGCGGCTGGGCGGGTGCGACGCCCGCGAGCTGGCCGAGCGGTTCGGCACCCCCGCCTACGTGGTCGTCGAGGACGACCTGCGGGCGCAGGCGCGGGCCTTCCGCAGGGCCTTCGACCGGCACGCGCCGGGGGCGCACGTCTCGTTCGCGTCGAAGGCCTGTCCCTGCACCGCCGTCCTGCGGGTGATCGAGGCCGAGGGCCTGGGCTGCGACGTGGCCTCGCGCGGGGAGCTGGCGATCGCGCTGCACGCGGGCTTCGCGCCCGAGCGGATCCACGTCCACGGCAACGCCAAGACCGAGGCCGACCTGGCGGCGGCGGTCGACGCCGGGGTCCGCCAGGTGGTGATCGACGGACTCGACGAGATCGATCGGCTGGCCCGCGTCGCCGCCGACCGCGGTCGCGTCCAGCCGGTCGCGATCCGCGTCACCCCGGACGTTCGCGGCGAGACGCACGACGGCATCTCGACCGGTCAGGCGAACTCCAAGTTCGGCCTCGGGCTCGACGACGCGCGGGTCGCGATCGAGCGGGTCCGGCAGCAGCCGGCGCTGCAGCTCGACGGCCTCCACTTCCACATCGGCTCGCAGCTGCTGGAGCTCGGCGTCTACCGCCGGGCCGTGGCCGCCGTGGCCCCGCTGATGGACGGCCTGGAGGAGCTGAACCTGGGCGGCGGGCTCGGCATCGCCTACACCGCCGAGCAGGCGGCGCAGCTGCCCACGGTCGAGGCCTACGCGGCGGAGAAGGTCGCCGCGGTCCGCGAGCTGATCGGCGAGCGGGTGCGGATCGCCGACGAGCCGGGCCGCTCGATCGTCGGCCGGGCCGGGGTCACGCTCTACACGGTCCAGTCGGTCAAGCGCAACGTCTCGACCTGGGTCGGCGTCGACGGCGGGATGGCCGACAACCTGCGGCCGATGCTCTACGGCGCGGTCTACGAGGCGCAGGTCGTCGATCGCGTGCTGCTGCCCGACGGGACGGTCGCCGGACCCGCCCACCCCGGCGAGCCGGCCCGGCCCGTCGAGGTCGTGACCGCCAACCTGACCGGCATGCACTGCGAGTCGAGCGACGTGATCGTGCGCGACGCGCGGCTGGCGAGCCCGCGGGTCGGCG
>CAZFIQ010000073.1:0-3928 GCA_964519185.1 uncultured Patulibacter sp. | reverse complement strand
GTCGTGACCCCGGCGACCGGCGCCTACGGCTTCGCCATGGCCAACACCTACAACGGCGTGCCGCGACCGCCGGTCGTCTTCGTCGGCGGGGGCACGGCCCGCGAGGTGGTCCGGCGCGAGCGCGTCGACGAGCTGTGGGGCCGCGACGTCGGCTGACGCGGCGGACGACCCGGGCCAGCCCGGTCCGCGCGACTCCACGAGTCGCTGATCCGAAGCGTAGGCCGGCGCGCGGGGCACGCCAAGAACCGCGGCCGGATGCGATGATGGATCGTCCGATGACGACGGACGACTCTGCCCCGTTCCGCGTCGGTCTGCTCGGGCACGGCACCGTGGGTTCCTCGGTTGCCGCCCTGCTTCCCGAGCGCGCCGACGCGATTGCCCACGTCACGGGGCTGCGCCCCGAGATCTCCGGCGTCTTGACGCGCAGTCGCGGCGACTTCGACGAGATCCTGGCGTCGAGCGACCTGATCGTCGAGGTGATGGGCGGCATCGACGACGCCCGCGACTACGTCGTCCGTGCGCTGAGCGCCGGCAAGCACGTCGTCACCGCCAACAAGCAGCTGCTGGCCGAGTACGGCGAGGAGCTCTGGAGCCTGGCGCGCGAGCATCAGGTCCAGCTCCGCTTCGAGGCCGCCGTCGCCGGCGTCGTGCCGGTGATCCGCGTGCTCCAGGAGTCGCTGACCGGACAGCACGTCGAGCGGCTGCACGGGATCGTCAACGGCACCACCAACTACATCCTCACCCAGATGGCGGCGACCGGAGCGTCGTACGACGACGCGCTGGCCGAGGCGCAGCGGCTGGGCTACGCGGAGGCGGACCCGACCGACGACGTCACCGGCAAGGACGCCGCGGCGAAGATGGCGATCCTCGCGCGGCTGGCCTTCGACACCCCGGTCCACCTCTCCGACGTGCCGTACGAGGGGATCGAGCAGCTGACCGGCGAGGACATCGAGTACGCCCGCGACCTGGGCCTCTCGCTACGGCTGATCGGCTCCGCGGAGCGGCTCGGCAGCGAGCTGTCGGTGCGCGTCCACCCGGCGTTCCTCTACCGGGGGCACCCGCTGGCGTCGGTCGAGGGCTCGTTCAACGCCGTCACGATCGAGTCGCCGGCGATCACCGAGATCACGCTCTCCGGCCCCGGGGCCGGCGGCCCGCAGACCGCGACCGCGGTGATCGGCGACGTGATCAGCGCGATGATCCCGCCGGCCCAGACGCCGCCGACCCAGCACCGGCTGGGCTTCGTCGACGACGTCGTCTCCAGCTTCTACCTGCACGTCGAGGTCGCCGACCGGCCCGGCGTGCTGGCTCAGATCGCCCAGGTGCTCGGCCTGCAGGGCGTCTCCGTCAAGAGCGTCGTCCAGAAGGGCACCGGCAGCGGCGCGCGTCTCGTCCTGGTGGTCCACCCGGTGCTCGAGTCGCGCTTCTACGGCGCCGTCCAGCTGATCGCGGCCAAGGACTTCGTCACCTCGCCGCCGCGGGCGATCCGCGTGATCGACGAGGAGTTCACCGCATGACCGGCGATCCGGCGCTGGCGCCGCCGAGCGGTCGTGGCCTCGACGGGACCGTCGGGGGCGGCCATCGTCTCCGCGGGACCGACTCGATCCGCCGGATGGGCCTGATCGAGCGCTACCGCGACCGCCTGCCGTTCGCGGCCGACGACCCGGTGATCAGCCTCAACGAGGGCTCGACCCCGCTGGTGCACGCCCCGCGGCTGAGCGAGCGGGTCGGCGCCGACGTCTGGCTGAAGTACGAGGGGCTCAACCCGACCGGCTCGTTCAAGGACCGCGGGATGACCTGCGCGGTCTCGGCCGCGGTCCGCGAGGGCGCCGAGGCGGTGATCTGCGCCTCGACCGGCAACACCGCGGCGGCGCTCGCCGCCTACGCCGCGCGGGCCGGCATCCGCGGCGTGGTGCTGGTCCCCGACGGCAAGATCGCCGCCGGCAAGCTGGCCCAGGCGCTGATGCACGGGGCGGAGGTGATCGCCCTGCGCGGCAACTTCGACGAGGCCCTGAAGCTCGTGCGCCAGGTCGCCGACGCTCACCCGATCGCGCTCGTCAACTCGGTCAACGACTTCCGGATCGAGGGGCAGAAGACCGCCGCCTTCGAGATCCAGGAGGACCTCGACGGGCAGCTCGACGCGCTCTGCATCCCGGTCGGCAACGCCGGCAACATCACCGCCTACTGGAAGGGCTTCCGCGAGCTCCACGAGGAGGACGCGACGAGCAAGTTGCCGCGGATGGTCGGCTTCCAGGCGCGCGGAGCCAACCCGCTCGTACGTGGCGAGCCGGTGGTCGCCCCGGAGACGGTCGCCTCGGCGATCCGGATCGGCAACCCGGCGCGCTGGGAGGAGGCGATGACCGCGATGACCGGCTCCGGCGGATCGGTCGCCGACGTCACCGACGAGGAGATCCTCGACGCCTACCGCTTCCTGGCCCGCGAGGAGGGCGTCTTCTGCGAGCCCGCCTCGGCGACCTCGGTCGCGGGGCTGCTGAAGCACGGAGCGGGAATCGACCCGAACGGCGACCGTGAGCGGATCGTCTGCGTGCTGACCGGTCACGGGCTCAAGGATCCGCAGACGGCGATGGACGAGTCGACGCCGGTGATTCCCTGCGGCCCGACCCTGCGCGAGCTGGAGAAGGTGCTGCTGCGGTAGATCCTCAGCCGCCGCGGGCCATCCCGACCAGCGCCTGCGGCGTGGTCGACGGCTCGACGCGGATCCGCGGCAGCAGGAAGGGGTCGTCCGTCCGCGCGGCGATCCCGGGCTCGACGGTCGTCGCGCCGAGGTAGCCCGCGGCTTTCACGGCGGCCCGCGAGCGGGCGTCGTTGCGGCCCGCGGGGTAGCAGAAGAACTCCGGCTCGACGCCGAGCTGGCGCTTGATCGCCCGTCGCGATCCCGCCAGCTCGCGGGTCAGCCCGGCGTCGTCGAGCGTCGTGATGTCGGGGTGGGTGCTCGTGTGCGATCCGATCTCCCAGCCCTGGCGGAGCAACCGCCGGGCGCCCCACATCGGCAGTCCGTCCTTGCCGAGGTTCTGGACCGTCAGGTTGAGCACGCCGGGCCAGCGTCGCTCCAGCAGCACCGGCGCGGCGCCCATCGCGTGGCTCAGGCCGCCGTCGTCGAAGCTGAGCACGATCGGCCGCTCCGGCAGCCGCCCGCCGTCGTGCCAGGCGGCCCACAGCTCGGCCATCGTGATCGCGCTGAACCCGGCGTCGGCGAGCGCCGCGACCTGCGCGGCGAAGCGGTCCGGCCCGACCCACAGGTCGGGGAACGCGGTGCCGGGCGGTGCGTCGGCGATCACGTGGTACATCAGGATCGGCACGCGGGCCCGCCGTGCCCGCTCCCCGGCCAGCGGCCAGCGCGCGCGATCGGCCGCCCGCTCCGCGGCGAACGCCGCACCCTCGTCGTCCGCGGCCCGGGCGGCCCCGGTCGCGGTGCGCGTCGGCGGAGCGTCCTGGGTCGTCGCGGGGGCCGGCGCGACCGCCCGTGGGGGAGCGTCCTCGTCGCCCGCGCGGACGCCGACCAGGACCGCGACGGCGGCGATCAGCGCCACCGCCAGCAGCGTGATCAGCGGCATCAGCGAACGGGGGCGCTGCGGCGGGCGGGCCATCCGCGAGAGCCTGTCACACCACCCCGGACGGACGTCCGGGCGACGGTCCGGGGTCGGCGGAGGAGCGGCACCGGGTGCAGTAAGGTCGCGGACGCATGGGCCGTTCCGTCTCCGTTTCCGTCCCCGCGTCGAGCGCCAACCTCGGCCCGGGATTCGACTGCATGGCCGCGGCGATCGGATTGTGGCTGCACGTCGAGGTCGAGGAGACGGGGACCTTCGCCGTCGAGCACGACCTGCCGCTGCCGACCGGACGCGACAACGCGATCGTGCAGGCCTTCGAGCGGCTGCGCCCGGCCGACGGCTGCACGTTCCGGGTCCGCACC
>CAZFIQ010000072.1:7047-12571 GCA_964519185.1 uncultured Patulibacter sp. | reverse complement strand
AGGCGGATCTCGCGCAGGTCCGGCAGCACGTGGGCCAGGTACGGCACGCAGGTCAGGTTGGCCGGACCGACGCCGACCAGCGTCAGGACCTCGCTGCCGGGCCGCGCCAGGGCCCGGGCCGTCACGGCGGCGCAGGCCCCGGTGCGCGCGCGCGTCAACCAGATGGCGTCCAGCACGCACAGCGGATGGGCGGTCTCGGGGTCGTTGACGATCATCACGCCGGTGGTCGCCGGCAGGTCGCGAGCGGCGTTGCCCGGGAAGTAGGAGATCCACTTGAGCCCGGCCACGCCGAGCGCGGCGTCGTGGGCGGGCAGGGCATGCATCAGCGCGCCCGGCTGGGGGTGGAGCGCGAGCTTGGCCGGACCGTCGGCGGACGGGCGGTGGACGGCCAGCGCCTCGGCGATCACGTCGATCGTGGCCGCCACCGGCAGCGCGAGCGCGCGGATGTCGCGGTCGGAGAGGACGATCACGGGCGACGGCGCAGGGGTCGGGCCGGCGCGCCGCGCCGCGCGGGAGCGGAGGCGGGCATCTCAGGCGTGCGTCGCGGCCATCCGCAGCGCCACCACGTCGGCCAGCGACTGCAGGTACAGGCTCTGCTGGGGCGTGAACGCGCGGGGCTGCCGCTTGGTGAAGCCGATGTCGCCCCAGCTCTCGCCGTTGATCACGATCGGGGCGACCAGGAACGACCGCATCTGGTCGGACTTGACCAGGGTCGCGGTGGCCGGGTAGCGCTTGGCCGCGGTGGTGATGTCGGCGACCTGGATCACCCGTCCCGCGTGGGAGGCGTGGGGACCGACGAACCGATCCTCGAGCGCGTGCCCGCGGCGCATCGCGGCGGCCCAGCCGGGCGAGGTCCCGGTCGAGGCGACGAGCTGCGAGCGACGGTGCTGCCGGTCGTAGCGGAAGATCGAGGCGGCGTCGCAGTGGTCGGAGCCGACGATCGCGTCGGTCACGTTCTGGCCGAGCACCGCGTCGTCGTCGAGCGCGCACGATGCGCGCAGGATGGCGTAGATCGAGCTCAACCGGGCGTCGAGCAGCGCCTGGCCGCGGTGATCGGCCGCCGGCTCCGGTTCGTCCGAGAGCTCGGCCACCGTACCCTGGAACCAGTAGCCGGCGGCCCGGTCCGAGCCGATGAAGCGCTGCGCCTGGGCGTCGTCGCCGAGCTTGCGGCGGAGTCGGCCGACGTGGATCCGCAGCGTGTTGAGGGCGTCGTGCGAGTTCCAACGCCAGACGCGGGTGACGATCTCCAGCGGCGGGACGGCCTGCTGCGCCCGCCGCATCAGGAAGACCAGCAGCTCGTACTCCATCCGCGACAGCCGGACCGGCTGACCGTCGACGACGCAGACCCGAGAGGTCAGGTCGATCCGCAGGCCCTCGGCCTCCAGCCAGCGGACCGCCGGCCGCTGGTCGCGGCGGACGGCCCCGTAGAACCCGCCGATCCGGGCGCACAGCGCGGCCTCGTTGGCGCCGCCGTCGATCACCAGGTTGGCCCCCGCGCCCAGCAGCTCGCGCAGCTGCTCGTCGGTCGGCGTGATGCCGGCGACCACGACCGGCGCGTCGTTGGCCTGGCGGACGACCGCGACCGCGGAGACGGCCCAGCTGGGCGAGTCGGCGACGATCAGGACGATCGGGGTCTGGCGGACCGCCAGGTAGTGCGCGGCCCGCGTGGTCGCCTGCAGCTGGATGACGGGCACGCGGTGGCGTCGCAGCGCCGCTCGCATCGGGATCAGTCCGCGCGCGACCGGCTCCGACAGCAGCACGGCCGGGCCGACCATCGCCGCGTCCTGCGCGATCAGTGAGAGTGCATGGACCATCGGTACGAAGGCTAGGCGGGCGCTCGTCGCGATCCCCGCGTTCGGCGTACAGAATCTGGGGCCGACACTACGCCACCTGTCGCAACATCGGTGAGAATCTGCCGGCGGTTTGCGGGGGTCCGCGGTCTAGCCATCGTCTACGGACTCCGGACCAGATCGACGACCCTCCCGAGGCCCTCGACCAGCAGCGACTGCTCGGTCGCGAACGACACGCGGATGCGGCTGGACTGCTGCTCGCTGTAGGTCTCCCCGGCGGAGACGAGCACGCCGCGCTCGTCGCGCAGGCGGGCGGTGAAGGCCGCCCCGGTCAGCCCGGACGCGCCGACGTCGACCCACAGGTAGAAGGCGCCGGCGGGGGTCGGCGTCGGTACGCCGTGCTCGGCCAGCAGCGCCACGGCCCGGTCGCGCCGCTCGCGGTAGGCGACGACCGCCTGCGCGACCTCGGGATGCTCCTGACCGGCGGCGACCTCGGCGGCCCGCTGGCCCATCGCCGACGCGCAGCCGGAGATCGAGATCTGCATCGCCAGCGCGGCCTGCCGGTGGGTCGGCGGGACGACCACGTAGCCGACCCGCCAGCCGGTCATCGCGTAGGTCTTGGAGAACGTGTAGCAGGCGAAGGTGCGGTCCTTGCCGCCGGCCGCGGCGGGCGACAGCGGACGCACGCCGAAGGCGATGTCCTCGTAGGCCTCGTCCGAGCAGATCAGCAGGTCGTGGCGCTCGGCCAGCGCGACCAGTCCGCGCACCAGCCGCTCGTCGGCGACGCCGCCGGTCGGGTTCGACGGGCTGTTGATCACGACCATCCGCGTGCGCTCGTCGACCAGCGCCTCGATCTCGTCCAGGTCGAACGCCACGCCCTCGGCGGGGTCCTGGCGGTAGCGGGAGATCCGCAGGCCCAGCCGCTCGGCGAAGACCTGGTAGTTGGGCCAGCTCGGGTCGGGCAGCAGGATGCCGTCGCCGGGGCGGCAGGCGGCGCCGATCGCGATCGCCACCGCCGGCGTGCCGCCGCCGGTCACCACGATGTCGTCCGGGTCGGCCGCGTAGCCGTTGCGCTGGGCCAGCTTGTCGGCCAGCAGGCAGCGCAGCGACCCGTACCCGGCGCGCGGCGTGTAGCGGGTCTCGCCGGCGCGCAGCGCGGCGATGCCGGCCTCGACGATCCGCGGCGGCGTCGCGACGTCCGGCTCGCCGACGCTGAGGTCGATCGCGTCGCCGCCGCCGGACGCCGAGCCCACGCGGGCCAGCGCGGCGTCGGTCACGGATGAGCGCGGACGGGCGGTCTCTGCCATGTCCGGCACCGTACGGGCGGCTCGATGTCGACTGCCTGTCGGTTCCCCGCGTTCGGAGCCGGGATTCCTCCGGGAGGGCCCAGGCGTGGTGTTTGAATCGGATCCCATGAACAGCTTTCGAAGGACACGAGCCTGGCGGGGCCTCGCCCTGGCCGGGGGCATCATCTTCGCGCTCGTCGCCGCCGGCTGCGGCAGCGACGACGACGGCTCCACGACCACGACCGCCGCCGACGGCGGCGGTGGTGCGCCGCTGACGATGGCGGCCGACCCTTCACTGGTCCCCTACAACTTCTTCGGCGACGGGGGCAACGACGACTGGCAGGGGATCAACATCGACATCTCCGCGGCGCTGGCGAAGCAGCTCGGTCGTGAGATCAAGGTCCAGTCGGTGCCGTTCGACTCGATCATCCCCGGGCTCAAGGGCGGTCGCTACGACTTCGCGCTGACCGGCATGTTCGACACCAAGGAGCGGCAGAAGACGATCGACTTCGTCGACTACCTGCGGGCCAAGAACAACTTCCTGCTGCGCGCGGACGACGACAGCGACGTCGCCACCCTCGAGGACCTCTGCGGCCGCCGCGTCGGCCTGCCCAAGGGCGCGCTGGAGATCCAGCTCGTCGAGGAGCAGTCGGACGCCTGCAAGAAGCAGGGCGACAAGCCGGTCGACCTGAAGATCTTCCCCGACCTCAGCGCGACCGCGCTCGGCCTGGCGGAGAACCGCGTCGACGTCGCCCCGAACGACTCGGCCGCGAACGCCTACCTGATGAGCCAGCGCGAGGGCGACTTCCGGGCGACCGGCGCGTACCTGGAGGAGGGCTACTTCGCGGCCGGCGTGCCGAAGGAGAGCGAGCTGCTGCAGGAGCTGCAGGCGGCCATGCAGGCGCTGGTCGACTCCGGTGAGATGAAGACGATCCTCGACAAGTGGGGCATCGCCGACCGCATGCCGGAGGAGATCACGATCAACCAGGCCGCGTTCTAGCGATGACGCGACTCATCGACCAGCCCGCCGCGCCGGGGCCCTCGGGCTCCGGCGCGGGGCCGGACGGCGACAGCTGGCAGCTGGTGCCGCGCCGGCGACCCTGGCGCTGGGTCGCCATCGTCGTCGTCTTCCTCGTCCTGGCGTCGCTGATCAACAGCGCGATCCGCAACGAGCGCTTCGAGTGGGGCGTGATCGGCGGCTACCTGTTCGACGAGCGGATCCTGCGGGGGCTGGTCAACACCCTGATCCTGACCGCGGTCTCGATGGTGCTGGCGTTCGCGATCGGCCTGATCCTGGCCGTGATGCGGATGTCGGAGAGCCGCTTCCTGCGGACCGTCGCCGGGGTCTACATCTGGGGCTTCCGCGGAACCCCGATCCTCGTGCAGCTGCTGATCTGGTTCAACCTCGCCGCGCTGTACCCGGTGATCACGCTCGGCGTGCCGTTCGGGCCCGAGCTCTTCTCCTGGGACTCGAACGTGCTGATCACCGCCTGGGTGGCCGCGCTGCTCGGGCTGGCGCTCAACGAGGGCGCCTACCTGGCGGAGGTGATCCGCGGCGGCATCATGTCGGTCGATCGCGGCCAGGTCGAGGCCGGTCGCTCGCTCGGCATGAGCAACCGGATGACCTTCCGGCGGATCGTGCTGCCGCAGACCCTGCGGGTGATCGTGCCGCCGGTCTCCAACGAGACGATCGGCCTGCTGAAGTACTCCGCGATCGTCAGCGTGATCACCCTGCCCGAGCTGCTCTACGCCGGCCAGTTGATCTACGCGCGGACCTACGAGACGATCCCGGTCCTGCTGACGATCTCGATCTGGTACCTGGTCGTCACGACCGTCCTGACCCTCGGTCAGATGTACCTGGAGCGCCGCCTCGGCGCGGGGTGGGCGAAGACGCTCCCCGACAACACGACCACCCGGAGGAGGTGGATGACGTGGCTGAACGGCAACCGCTAGTCCGGATCCGCGGCCTCAGCAAGAGCTTCGGCTCGCTCGAGGTCCTGCGCGACATCGACCTGGACGTCCACCGTGGCGAGGTGCTCTGCCTGCTCGGGCCGTCCGGCTCGGGCAAGTCGACGCTGCTCCGCTGCGTCAACCACCTGGAGCGCCCCGACGGCGGGCTGATCGAGGTCGCCGGCGAGCCGATGGGCTACCGCCGCGACGGCCGCAAGCTCCACGAGCTGCCCGAGCGCCAGATCTGCCGGCAGCGCGCGCGGATCGGGATGGTCTTCCAGCAGTTCAACCTGTTCCCGCACATGACCGTGCTCGAGAACGTGATCGAGGCGCCGATCCGGGTCGGCGGCGAGCCGCGCAAGCTGGTCGTCGAGCGCGCCCGGGCGCTGCTCGCCCAGGTCGGGATGACCGCCAAGGAGAACGCCTATCCGCTGCGGCTCTCGGGCGGGCAGCAGCAGCGCGTGGCGATCGCCCGCGGGCTGGCGATGCGGCCCGAGC
>CAZFIQ010000072.1:0-7037 GCA_964519185.1 uncultured Patulibacter sp. | reverse complement strand
GTGACGCACGAGATCGGGTTCGCCCAGCAGGCCGCGGACGTCGTGGCCTTCATGGACGACGGCGTGATCGTCGAGCAGGGACCGCCGAGCGAGACGCTCGTCGCCCCACGCAGCGACCGCACCCGCGCCTTCCTCTCCAGCGTCCTCTAAGGAGTACCAGTACCCATGCAGTTGAGTTTCGACATCGGCGGGACCTTCACGGATCTCGTGCTCCTGGACGAGGGCTCCGGGCGGACGTGGCTGGGCAAGACGCTCACGACCTACGACGACCTGTCGCGGGCCGTCTCGAGCGGCATCGAGTCGCTGCTGGAGCAGTCGGGCGTCGGGCCGGAGCGGGTCGACCGGCCGGTGATCGGCGCGACGACCCTCGTCACCAACGCGCTGATCGAGCGGCGCGGCGCCCCGGTCGCGCTGATCACCACCCGCGGCTTCGCCGACCTGATCGAGATCGGGCGCGAGTGGCGCTACGACATCTACGACCTGCGGCTCCCGTTCCCGCGGCCGCTGGTCCCGCGCGAGCTGCGGCTGGAGATCAGCGAGCGGCTGCGCGCGGACGGCACGACCGACGTGCCGGTGGCGCTCGACGAGGTCGACGCGCTGGTCGCGCGGATCCGCGACGCGGGCGTCGCATCGGTGGCGATCTGCCTGCTCAACAGCTACGTCTCCGACCGCCACGAGCGGGCGATCGCGGACCGGATCGCCGCGCTGGCGCCGGAGCTGCTGGTCACGACCTCGGCCGAGCTGGCGCCCGAGATCCGCGAGTACGAGCGGATCGTGACGACGGTGGCCAACGCCTACGTGCGCCCGATCGCCGGCGAGCACCTGAACGACATCGAGCACGCGATCCGCGCGGTCGGCGTGCAGCAGCCGCTGCACATCATGCAGTCCAACGGCGGCATCACCACCACCGAGCTGGCCCGCCAGTTCCCGATCCGGCTGCTCGAGTCCGGTCCGGCCGCCGGCGCGCTCGGCGGCGCCTACTGGGGCCGCCGGCTGGGGATCGACCGGCTGCTGGCCTTCGACATGGGGGGGACGACGGCCAAGGTCTGCCTGATCGACGACGGCGAGCCGACGCTGGCCCGGACCTTCGAGGCCGCGCGCGAGAAGCGCCACAAGCGCGGCAGCGGGATGACGATCCGCGTGCCCGTGATCGAGCTGCTGGAGATCGGCGCGGGCGGCGGCAGCATCGCCTCGTTGAACGACGTCGGATTGCTCGGCGTCGGGCCGGAGAGCGCGTCGTCCGAGCCCGGACCGGCCTGCTACGGCCGCGGCGGGACCGAGCCCACGGTCACCGACGCCGACGTCGTGCTCGGCTACCTCGACCCGGAGTACTTCCTGGGCGGCCGCCTGAGCCTGGACGCCGAAGCGTCGAAGCGGGCGGTCGAGCAGCGGCTCGGCGCGGCCTTCGACGGCGACGCGCGCGAGGCGGCGATCGGGATCGTCACCGTGGTCGAGGAGAGCATGGCCGCGGCGATGCGGATCCACGCCACCGAGCGCGGCCGCGACCCGCGCGACTACACGGTCTTCGCCTTCGGCGGCGCCGCTCCGGTCCACGCCGCCAGCGTCGCCCGCCGGCTCGGCGCCCGCCGCGTCGTGATCCCCGGATCGGCGGGCGTGCTGGCCGCCAGCGGCCTGCAGGTGGCGTCGCCGACGGTCGACGTCTCGCGGACCCGGATCATGCCGCTGTCGACCTGGGACCCAGCGGTGGTCCGCGAGATCGTCGACGACCTGCGCGAGCGCGGGCTGGTCGAGCTCGGCGAGCTGACGGGCGCGCAGCCGCGGTTCGTGCTCTCGGCGGACATGCGGTTCGCCAACCAGGGCTTCGAGATCGAGGTCGACCTGGGGCAGGTCGACCAGCACGGCCGCGCGCTGGCGGCGCTCGACGTCGGCGAGGTCGACCAGCGGTTCCGCGAGCGCTACGAGCAGATCCGCGGCAGCATCCCGCCGGCCTCCGAGGCCGAGGTCGTCTCCTGGCGCCTGGCCGCGACCGGAGCCTGGGACGAGCCGCGCCTGGCCGGACGCAGCCCGATCCGCGACGCCGACAGCGACGCCGCGCCGCGGCAGCGCTCGGCCTGGTTCACCGGCACCGGGTTCGTCGACGTGCCGGTCGTCCGGCACCTGGCGCTGGAGCCCGGCAGTCGCTGGGAGGGGCCGCTGATCGTCCAGCAGCCGGAGAGCACCGTGGTGATCGGGCCCGGTGACGTGCTGCGCGTCGACGACGACATCAACCTCCACCTGGAGATCGACCTGGGAGGCTCGCAGTGAGCACCGTCACCTGGAACGCGGCGTCCCTGCAGGTCGCCTGGCAGCGTCTGATCGCGATCCCCGACGAGATGGCGGCCGGGCTGCTGCACACCGCCTTCTCCGCGGTCGTCCGCGAGTCGAACGACCTGGCCTGCGCGCTGCTCTCGCCGGACGGCGACCTGCTGGTCGAGTACTCGCGCAGCATCCCGGTCTTCACCGGCGTGCTGAGCCGCGCCGCGCGCTCGCTGATCCAGGCGGTCACGACCGAGGAGCCGCTCGAGGACGGCGACGTGCTGGCGATGAACGACCCGTGGCACGGCAACACCCACCTGGCGGACCTGACCGTCGTCACGCCGATCTTCCGCGGCGGCCGGATCGTCGCCTTCGCGGCGAGCATCTGCCACCTGTCGGACATCGGCGGCGCCTCCGAGGGCGCCTTCGCCTACGACGTGTACGAGGAGGGGCTGGCGATCCCGCCGGTCAAGCTGGCCCGGCGCGGCGAGCTCGACGCGACGCTGCTGCGACTGCTGCGGCGCAACGTCCGGCTGCCGCAGATGGTGATCGGCGACGTCCACGCGCTGCTGACCGCCAACGAGATCGGCGCGCGGCGGCTGGTCGAGCTGCTCGACGACGCGCCCGACCTGGACCTGGACGGCCTGATGGCGCAGATCGCCGCGACCAGCGAGGCGGCGATGCGGCGGGCGATCCAGCGGGTCCCCGACGGCCGGTACCGCGGGTCGACGCGGATCGACGGCTTCGAGGAGCCGAAGGACATCGTCGTCACGATCGAGGTCAGCGGCGACGAGATGCGGGTCGACTTCGACGGCACCTCGTCGCAGAGCGAGCGCGGCATCAACTCGGCGGCGACGTCGGGCGCCTACACGCTCTACTCGCTGAAGTGCGTGCTGACCCCGGACCTGCCGAACAACGCCTGGACCTACGCGCCGATCGAGGTCGCGATCCCGCCGGGCAGCCTGCTCAACCCGACGCCGCCGGCGGCGGTCAGCGCCAACTTCCCGGCCCACACGATCCAGGCGGCGGTCTACGACGCCCTCTACCAGGCGATCCCGGACGACGTGATGGCACCATCGGGGACCCCGTTCTGGGTGCTGGCGCTGCGCGGCGCCCGCGAGGACGGCCCGTTCGGCGGGCTGGTCTCGTTCAACGGCGGGCAGGGTGCGCTGCGCGACCACCCGGGCCACGCCTGCCTGAGCATGCCGTCGAACGTGTCGAACACGCCGATCGAGGTCACCGAGGCGGAGCTGCCGGTGCTCTACGAGCGCAAGACGATCGTGCGCGAGAGCGGCGGGGCCGGCCGGTGGCGTGGCGGCGACGGTCAGGAGATCGTGCTCCGCTCGGTTCACGACGGTCCGATGCTGGTGACCTGCCTGACCGAGCGGATCGACCACCCGGCCGACGGCCTGGGCGGCGGCGCGGCCGGCGCGGCCGGCGTACTGGAGCTCGACGGCGTCCCGGTCGCCGAGCCGAAGGGGCGGTTCAGCTTGCCGCCCGGATCACGGATCCGGCTGCAGACGCCGGGCGGAGGGGGGTACGGCGATGCTCGATGAGGCGCGGCGGATGCTGGAGCGGCTGGGACTGCCCGGCGGGGACCTGGCGGCGCTGCCCGACAGCCCGCTGCGGTTCCCCGACGGCGGCCAGTACAAGTGGGAGGTCGCCGGCGCGGTCAGCGCGGCCAACGCCGAGGCGCTGATCGCCGGAGCGTCCGAGGTCGGGGTTCACCTCAGCCAGGTGACCCACACCGAGGGGATCATGCGGCTCACCGACCGCGAGATCCGCGACCTGGTGAACGTCGTCGGCGACGCCGACCGCCAGCTGATGATGGCGGTCGGCCCGCGTGGCGTGTGGGACATCGGCGGGCAGCGGATGGCTGCGTCGCCGGCGGCGACCGTCAGCGCGTACCGGCTGCGCGGGACCGAGCAGCTGGTACGCGCCGTCGAGGACGGGCGCGGCGCGCTGGCGCTGGGCGTGGGTGGGTTCCTGGTCTTCGACGAGGGGCTGCTGCTGGTGCTCGGGCAGCTGCGGGCGGCCGGCGAGATCCCGGCAGGGGTGCGGCTGAAGGCCTCGTCGAACATGGGCGTCGCCAACCCGGCGCACTGCCGGGCGGTGCGCGACCTGGGGGCCGACAGCATCAACCTGCAGCGCGATCTCGACCTGGCGATGATCGCCGCGGCGCGGGCGGCGGTCGACACCCCGTTCGACCTGCACACCGACAACCCGCAGGCGACGGGCGGCTTCGTCCGCACCTACGAGATCCCGGAGATGATCCGGATCGCCGCGCCGCTCTACCTGAAGACGGGCAACGCGGCCCAGCGGACGTTCGACGCGCCGCTCGGCCCCGGCGAGATCGCGGGGATGGTCCACCAGATGGCCGTCGAGGCGGAGACGATCGCCCGCCACGCGCCGGAGCTGGTGCCGTCGCGCGTGCGCGAGCACTGAGGCGGCGGGTAGTCTCAGGCGACGGCCCGCCGCCCGGCGGCGCGTGGCGACGACCGGCCCCACCGAAGGACACCCCTTGGCTCCCTCTCCTCCCGACCACGGAACCGCGCGCGTGGCCCGGCGCGAGCACGTGGAGGTGCGCGACGACATCGTCCAGGCGGCGACCCGGATCTTCAGCCGGCGGGGCTACCACGGGACCTCGATGCAGCACATCGCCGAGGAGCTCGGGATGCGCAAGGCGAGCCTGTATCACCACGTGTCGGCGAAGGAGGACCTGCTCTTCGCGATCCACCAGCGGCTGATCGACAAGCTGGTCGACGGCACCCTCGAGGTCGTGTCGAGCTCGCTCGATCCGGAGGAGAAGCTGCGCCGGATCATCCTGGTCAACACCCAGATGGTGACCGGCGACGTCGACGCGGTCAGCGTCTTCCTCAAGGAGCGCGACGCGATCGCCGGCGAGCGCTGGGCCGGCGTGGTCGCGCAGCGCGACGTCTACGAGCAGATGGTGACCGGGGTGATCCGCGACGGGGTGGGCAGCGGCGTCTTCGCCGAGGCCGACCCGGCGCTGCTGACCAAGGCGGTGCTGTCGATGCCCAGCTGGGCATCGATGTGGTACCGGGCCGAGGGGCCGATGGGCGCCGAGCAGCTGGCGGAGCTGTTCTCCGACGTCGCGCTGTACGGCCTGGTCGGGCGCCGCTGACGGACCGGCCTCGCGGTCCGCGGACCGCGCTCCGCCGTTGCGCTCGACTAGCGGTTTCGAGCGCTGGTCAGCGCCGGAGGCCGGTGAGACGATGGCGTCGTGCGGAACGAGTGGATCGGCGATCCCGGCGGGCGAGGCGGACGGTGACGGCGGCGAGCGCCACGGTGCGCAGCCTGGTGATGCACGCGGTCGGGCGGATGACGGTCGAGGACCGGCCCGCGCCGCCGCGGGCCGCGGGACAGGTGCGGGTCGCCGTCCACGCGGTCGGCTACTGCAAGACCGACGTGCTCGGCTACCTGGGCGCGATCGATCGGCGCCAGGCGGCGATCGACGCGGGCGGCCCGCTGGTGATGGGCCACGAGGCCGTCGGCCACGTCGTCGAGCGGGGCCCGGGCGTCGACGGCCCGGCGGTCGGCACGCCGGTGGTGGTCGACCCGATCGTCACCTGCGGCCGCTGCGACGCCTGCCGCGCCGACGCCGGGAACGTCTGCCCCGAGCGCGCGATCGTCGGCTGCCAGAGCGACTGGCCCGGCGCCTACGCCGAGTCGCTGGTGGTACCGGTGGAGAACGTCGTGCCGTTCGTCGGCGACGCGCCGCTCGCCTGGGGCGCGCTGGTCGAGCCGCTGGCGGTCGGCGCCCACGGCCTGAATCTGGCCGGCGACGTCGGCGGCGAGCGCGTGCTGGTGATCGGCGGCGGGATCATCGGCACCGCCGCCGCGATCCAGGCCGAGCGCCGCGGGGCCGCCGAGGTCGTGGTCTCGGAGCCGCTGGCCGAGCGCCGCGCGCTGCTCGGCGGGCTGGGGTTGACCGCGGTGGCGCCGGAGGACGCGGGAGCCGATCACGACGTGGTCGTCGACTGCGTGGCCGTGCCCGAGACGCTGGGCCAGGCGGTCGACGCGCTGCGGCGGCGCGGGCGGCTGGTCGTCGTCGGCGTCAACCAGCCGACGGTCGAGCTGCCGATCACGCGGATCGTCGACGCGGAGCTGCGGGTGCTCGGCTCGTACGCGTTCTCCAAGGCGGAGTTCGCCGCCGTCGCGGGCTGGGTCGCGGCCGGCGAGCGCGACCTCGGTGGCCTGGTCGAGGCGGAGGTCGGCCTGGACGGGGCGATCGCCGCGTTCGAGCGCTACCGCGCGCCGTCCCCGCCGTTCCGGACGGCGCTGCGTCCGGGGAGCGGCGTCGCGTGAGCGCGCCGATCGACACGGCCGGCCGGCGGACGATCGGCGGGCTGCTGGACGCGCGCGCCGCCGAGCAGCCGGACGCGCCGTTCCTGGTCTTCGAGGCGGCCGACGGCGCGATCGTCGAGCTGACCTACGGGGCGTTCCGGGACCGCGTGCTCGCCTGCGCGCGGGGCTTCGCGGAGCTCGGCGTGACCGCCGACGAGTGCGTGGTCGTCCAGCTCCGCAACTCGCCGGAGATCCTCGTCTCGTTCTTCGCGCTGGCCCACCTGGGCGCGATCTTCGTGCCGTCGAACGTCGGCAACACCGCGCCCGAGCTGCGGCACGTTCTGGCGGTCAGCGGCGCGCGGCTGGCGGTCACCGAGCCGGCCTTCCTGCCGGTGGTCGAGGCGGCCTGCGGCGACCGGCGGACGATCGTCGTCGCGCGCGGCGACGCGCCGGGGCACGTGGCCTTCGCGGAG
>CAZFIQ010000071.1:10507-12583 GCA_964519185.1 uncultured Patulibacter sp. | reverse complement strand
GTGCGTCAGGGCTTCGGGGGCGCGCACGATCAGGGTCGGCGCGTCCGGGTCGTCCGCCTCCAGCCGGCTGCCGTCCCAGAACCGCACGTGCAGCGGCAGCCGCGCGCCGGCGCGGCCGAGCAACCGCTCGACCAGCGGGCGCACCGCGGCCGCCGCGCCGCCGTCCGCGGGTCGACGGTCGGGGCCGCGTCGTCGGCGCACCCCCGGGCCGCCGGTGACCGCGCCCGAGCTGGTCCGGGTCGGAGAGCGGGCGGGCGCGGGCTCGGAGCCCGGTCGCCTGGTGGCTGTCGACATGGCGCCTCCGGAGGTCGTCCGCGCGCGGGACCGCGGCGGGACTGCGTTCGCCCCGACGCTACGCCTCGGCGCCGGCCCTGACGAGGGCGCGGCCCGCGTCATCCCGCCGATCGCCGGGTCGGCCGGTTCGCGGTCGTCGCTCCCGGCCGCCCGGCGCGACGGCCGTCCGGCGGTGACGGCCGTCCGGCGGTGACGGGACCGCCGGGCCGCACGACCGACCTGCGACCATCGGAGCCGTGATCTGGGTCCAGCGCACGGTCCGCCTCGCCCCGCGTCCGCGCGGCCTGCACCTGATCACCGGCGACGTGCTCGACGCGCTGCCGGAGCTGACGACGGTCGAGGTCGGCCTGCTCCACGTCTTCTGCCGCCACACCTCGGCGGCGCTGACGCTGAACGAGAACGCCAGCCCGGACGTCCGCCGCGACCTGCGTCGGTGGCTCGACGACGCGGTTCCGGAGGACGCGCCGTGGACCCACGTCGACGAGGGGTCCGACGACATGCCGGCGCACGTCAAGACCGCCCTGCTCGGCCCCGACCTGACGCTCCCCGTCGGCGACGGCAGGCTGGTGCTCGGCGTCTGGCAGGGGATCATGCTCGCCGAGCACCGCGACCGGGCGGGATCGCGGTCGCTGACGCTGACACTCAGCGGCCGGGCCGGCTGACGGGGCGCCGGCCTCCTCCGCGACGCCCGCCGACGACGCGGGGCGTCCGGGCGAACGCGCCCGCGACCCTGGTCGGGCTACAGCGCGAAGCGCTTGAGCAGGCCCTTGGCGATGCCCATCCGCTGGATGTCGCTGGTGCCCTCGCCGATCAAGAGCAGCGGCGCATCGCGGTAGATCCGCTCGATCTCGTACTCCTTGGAGAACCCGAACCCGCCGTGGATCCGCAGCGATTCCTCGGCGTTCTTGTGCCCGGCCTCGGACGCCGCGAGCTTGGCCATCGCGGCCTCGGTGTCGGAGCGCTCGCCCTTGTCCTTCAGCTCCGCGGCCCGGTACGTCAGCAGGCGGGCGCCCTCGAGCCGGGTGTACATGTCGGCCAGCTTCTCCTGCACCAGCTGGTGCTGGGCGATCGGCTTGCCGAACGTCTCGCGCTCCTGGGCGTAGCGGATCGCCAGCTCGAAGGCCCGCTGCGCGACCCCGACGCCGCGGGCGGCGACGTTGACCCGGCCGACCTCCAGTGAGTCCATCATCTGCTTGAAGCCCTGGTTCAGGCCCGCCTGACCGCCGAGGATCTGGTCGGCCGAGAGCCGGTAGCCGTTGAAGACCAGCTCCGTCGACTCGACGCCCTTGTAGCCCATCTTCTTGATCTTGGGCGGCACGTCGAACCCGGCGTACTCGCCGGTGCCGACCTCGACGCCCGGCTCCTTCTCGCAGATGAAGCAGGTCATGCCCTTGTACTTCGGGCTTGCCGTCGGATCGGTCACGACGAGCACGAAGACCAGCCCCGACATCAGGCCGTTGGTGACCCACAGCTTCTGGCCGTTGATCTCGTAGCGACCATCGTCCTGCAACGTCGCCGCGGTCTTGATCGCCTGCACGTCCGACCCGCAGTGCGGCTCCGACAGCGAGAACGCCGCGCGCAGCTCGCCGGTCGCCATCTGCGGCAGGTACTTCTGCTTCTGCTCGTCGGTCCCGAACTTCATCAGCAGGTAGGCGCCGATGAAGTGCGTGTTGACGATCCCCGGGACCGAGATCCAGCCGCGCGCCAGCTCCTCGGCGATCCGCGCGTAGGTCTGCAGGTCCAGCCCCAGGCCGCCGTACTCCTCCGGCAGCGTGACCCCGA
>CAZFIQ010000071.1:10216-10497 GCA_964519185.1 uncultured Patulibacter sp. | reverse complement strand
TGAGGCCCTCGACGATCGGCTCCGGCCAGGTGTCCGTCGCGTCGTAGTGCTCCGCCTGCGGGATGATCTGCTCGTCGGTGAACTGCCGGACGAGCGCGACGATCTCCTCGCGAACCTCAGGATCGGTGGGCTCGGATGTGAACGCGGCGTTGGCCATGAGGCGTGGGCTCCGAAGTGAAGGGGCCGCGTCGACGCACGGCGCACGGAGCGCACACGGACGCGGAGGACGCAGTGCAGGATACCCCCGAGCGGGGGGTGGGCGACGACCGACCGCGGGCCCC
>CAZFIQ010000071.1:6188-10206 GCA_964519185.1 uncultured Patulibacter sp. | reverse complement strand
CCAACGCTGGTCGGTGGGTCCTCCCCGCTACGCTGCCGGTGTGCTGCGTCCCCGCCCCGGCCTCCGACGAGGTCTCCTGACCGCGCTCCTGCTCGTGGGAGCCGCCGCGCTCCCGCCCGGAGCGACGGCTACCACGGCACCAGCGGCCGCCCCGTCCGCGACCGACGCGGAGCGTCTACCTTCGGCCGCCTTCCGCAACTGCGGGACGCGCGCCCTCGGTCCGACCCAGTGCGCCCGCGTCCGGGTGCCGATCGACCGCAGCGGCGCCGTCGCCGGCGAGGCGGTGCTGGCGGTCCGGCGGATCCAGGTCGGCCGCCGCAAGGTCTCCTCCCGCAAGCAGGCGGTGCTGTTCCTGGCCGGCGGTCCCGGTCAGGCGACGACCAACCTGCTGGCCGACATCGCGCCGCTGCTGCGGCCGTTCCTGGCGCACCGCGACCTGCTCGGCATCGACACGCGCGGCACGGGACGCTCGTCCGACCTGGTGGTCTGCCCCGAGGTCGAGTCGTTGGGCCAGACGATGGGCGCCGACCCGCGCACCCTGACCTCGTGCGCCCGCCGGCTCGGCGCCGCGGCGCCGTTCTACGGCACCAGCGACGTGATCGCCGACATCGAGGCCGTCCGCCGGGCGGCCGGCTACGAGTCGCTGCTGGTGGTCGGCGTCTCCTACGGCACCTACGTCGCCCAGCGCTACGCCGCCGCCTACCCCGATCGCGTCTCGGGCCTGGTGCTGGACTCCCCCGTCGACGTGACCGGCGACGATCCGTTCCAGCTCGCCGCCTTCCGGGCGGTCCCCCGCGTCCACGGGCAGAGCTGCCGGGCGGGAGCCTGCCGCGGCGTGACGGACGCCCCGCTGCGCGACCTGGCGCGCGCCGTGGCCGGTGCGCCGTACCGCGTCCGCGTCGACGGAGGACGCGGCCGCCGCGTCACCACGACCGTCGGCGACGACACGATCGCCGGGCTGGTCCTGCTCGGCGACTTCGATCCGGTGCTGCGCGCCACCCTGCCGGGCGTGCTGCGCCGCGCCGGCCAGGGCGACGCCCAGCCGCTCGCGCGCCTGGCCCGCGAGTCCGGCCTGATCGCGCGCCGCGACGACGACACCGACGCGTCGGCGGCCAGCGGGGCCGCGGGCGGTTTCAGCACCGGCGCGTACGTCGCGACCACCTGCCGCGACACCGCCTATCCGTGGACCGACGCGACCTCGCTCGGCGCTCCGCGCCTGGACGCGGCGCGCAGCACGCTCGCGGCGCTGCCGGCCGCCCAGCGCGGAGGCTTCAGCGTCGCCGCGATCGCCGACGACTGGCCGGTCGCGATGTGCGCCGTCTGGCCGACCGCGCCCGAGCGGCCGGCCGTTCCCGCGCTGCCGGCGGTCCCGACGCTGATCCTCAGCGGCCAGGAGGACGCGCGCACGCCGGGCGAGGTGGCGCAGGCGATCGCCGCCCGCGCACCGAAGGCGACGCTCGTGACGGTCCCCGGCCAGGGGCACTCCGTGATCTCCGACGGCCGCGCGTGCGTCAAGCGTGTGCTCCGGGCCTACGCCGACGACCGCACCACGCCGCGCTGCACGAGCACCCGGAAGCCGCCGCGGGCGGCCGCGCTGCCGCCGGGCTCTCCGGCCGACCTCGGGCGGACCGGCCGCCAGCGGGCCGTCCAGGTCGCCCGGCTCTCCGTCGACGACGCGATCCGCACGCTGGTCCTGCGGGTGATGCAGACGGTCAGCCTGGCGTCGCTGTTCTCGGACGAGCCGGCGGAGGCGGTCCGGGTCGCCGGTCTGCGCAGCGGGACGGCGGTGCTCGGCACGAAGAGCCTCCGTCTGGACCGCTACGGCTACGTGCCGGGCACCAGCGTGACCGGCGAGCTGCGCGACCAGAAGTGGATCTCGGTGCGGGTCTCCGGGCGCGGGCTGCGGGCCGGGACCTACCGCGTGCGCAACCCCGTCGCCAGCGAGGAGGACCTCGCGACGCTGCTCGGGTTCGACGAGGGCATCACGATCGAGCTCGGGTCGCGCGTGCGGAAGGCGATCTCCGTGGTCGCCCGCCCCGGCCGCTGACCGGCCGGACGAGCCGCACCGCGCCGCCGGTGGCGACATCCGGCGCATGCGCTTCCGGGGACGGGGGTACGTTCTAGACGATCCGCATACCGCGGACGACGGCCCTTTTCCCCGAAGGAGTCCCCATGGTCCCCCGTCCCCTCGCGTTGGCCGTGCCGGCCGGCGTCGCCCTCGGCCTGCTGCTGCCGATGGCCGCCCAGGCCGCCACGATCACGCCGCTCAAGCCCTGCTACGCCCGCGTCCCGACGCAAGGCGCCGAGCCACTGACGTTCGCCCTGGCCGGCGGCACGCCGAACACGCGCTTCCTGCTCAGCGGCGTCGACGGCAAGGCCGGCAGCATCTCCGGCACGTTCGACGCCGTCGGCAACGCCGCCGCCGTCATTCCCGACGGCTTCGGCTCCGGCCCCAGCATCGGTCCCTCCAAGGGCCGCACGATCACGATGCAGGTCCAGGAGTACCCGGTCGGCGCGCCGAGCGGCGTGACCGGCGCCGTCAACGTCAAGGTCACCAACGTCGCGATGGACATCGCGCTCAAGCGCCGGCAGCCGTTCTCGCGCGCGGTCTGGCGGGTCTCCGGCCTGACGCCGATCGTCGGCCCGGGCACGCTCTACGCGTCGTACGTCCGCGGCACCAAGGGCAAGAAGGTCGTCAAGCGGATCCGCCTGGGCCGGCCGAACGCCTGCGGCTACCTGCGCGTCCGGAAGATGGCTCCGCCGTCACGCTCCTTCGGGACCTGGACGATCTACGTCCACGTCGGCAAGAAGCTCGACAAGTCGAAGTCGATCTCCAGCCGGATCCGGACCTACCGCACGTTCAGTTAGAGGACCGGGAGGTAACGGTCCAGCTCCCACCGGGTGACCTGGACGCGGTAGTCCTCCCACTCCTCGCGCTTGATCTCGACCAGGCGATCGAGGGTGTGCTCGCCGAGCGCCCGCAGCACCAGCTCGGAGTCGGCGGCCAGCTCGATCGCCTCGCCGAGCGTCGCCGGCAGCTGCTCGATCCCGAGCCGCCGCCGGTCGTCCGGCGACAGGTGGTAGAGGTTGCGCTCCATCGGCTCCGGCAGCTCGTAGCCCTTCTCGATCCCGTCGAGTCCGGCGTGCAGCAGCAGCGCGAAGGTCAGGTACGGGTTGCAGCCGGGGTCGGGGCTGCGCAGCTCCATCCGCGTCGAGTGCTCCTTGCCCGGGTGGTACATCGGCACGCGGACCATCGCCGAGCGGTTGCGGCGCGACCAGGCGACGTAGACCGGAGCCTCGTAGCCGGGGGTCAGGCGCTTGTAGCTGTTGACCCACTGGGCGAAGACCGCCGACATCTCGCGCGCGTGGCGCAGCTGGCCGGCGATGAACGCCTTGCCGACGTCGGACAGGAAGTAACGGTCGTCGGCGTCGTAGAAGGCGTTGCGCCCGTCGCGGAACAGCGACAGGTGGGTGTGCATCCCCGAGCCGTTCTCGCCGGCGATCGGCTTGGGCATGAAGGTCGCGTGCAGTCCGTGCTGCATCGCGATCTCCTTGACCGTCAGCCGGTAGGTCATGCAGTCGTCGGCGGTCTTCAGCGCGTCGGCGTAGCGGATGTCGATCTCGTGCTGCGACGGACCACCCTCGTGGTGGCTGTACTCGACGGTCATGCCGAGCTGCTCGAGCGCGAGCGAGGTGTTGCGGCGGACGTCCGACCCGGCGTCGAGCGCGGTCAGGTCGAAGTACCCGCCCTCGTCCAGGACCTCGGTGTCCTTGCTGTCCTTGAAGAGGTAGTACTCCAGCTCGGGCCCGACGTTGAAGGTGTCGAAGCCCATCTCGTTCATCCGCTTGATCGCGCGTCGCAGGATGTACCGCGGGTCGCCCTCATACGGGGTGCGCTCGGGCGTCTGCACGTCGCAGACGATCCGGGCGACCTTGTGCTCCTCCGGCGACCACGGCAGCACCGCGAAGGTCGTCGGATCGGGCACGGCCAGCATGTCCGACTCCTCGACGGCGTTGA
>CAZFIQ010000071.1:2746-6178 GCA_964519185.1 uncultured Patulibacter sp. | reverse complement strand
AGCTCGGAGGCACTGACGGCGAACGACTTGAGGCGCCCGAGGATGTCGGTGAACCACATCCGCACGAACCGGATGTCCTGCTCGGCCACCAGCCGCTTGATGTCCTCAGGAGTGCGCGGGGTGTCGGGCACGGTGTTCGGAGCTCCTGCTCAGGGATCGTCGTCGTCCGGGGCCGCGCCGCCTGCGAAGGCCGCGAACCTCCTTGGAGCCTAGATGATCGCGGGCGACGATCCGAGCGCGGAGCCCGCGTCGGCCGGCTCGTCGGACGCGACCCAGCGCCGGCCCCAGCGCTCGAGCGCCGTCACGACGTCGCGCAGGTCACCACCCTTGGCGGTCAGCTCGTAGCTGACGCGCACGGGCGGGCCGGTCTCCACCGTCCGCGTGACGATCCCGACGGACTCCAGCTCGCGCATCCGCTGCGAGAGCAGCCGGTCGGAGACCCCGGGGACGCGCTCGCGGATCGCCGAGAACCGCTGCGGCCCGTCGCGCAGCAGAACGGCCACGATCGCCACGGACCACCGGCGGCCGATCAGCTCGACCGCCTGGTGGTAGTGCGGGCAGCAGCCGCCGTCGGCCCCGGGAAGCCCGGAGTCGGCGTCAGCGCTCACGCGGCCCGCAGCTGCCGGGACTCCTCGGTCGAGCCGTCGATCGGCACGTCGCCCGCGATGTTGACGAGCGCGGAGAAGATCTCGACCGACGCGTAGGCGATCGCCTCGAGCAGGTCCTCCTCGGTCCAGCCGAGCTCCAGGGCCTCCTCCTGCAGCGCCGCGGGCGGCTGGCTGCGCTTGCGCAGCAGGTGCCCGACGTAGCGCAGCAGCACGTCCTGGCGCTCGTCGGCCGACGAGAAGTTGCGGGCGGCCTTGACCTCGTCGATCCCGAGCCCGGCGGCCCGGGCCGTACGGACGTGCATCTTGACGCCCGGCACGGAGTGGAAGTGCTCGGAGACGGCCAGCGAGATCCGCTCCTTGGCGGCGACCCCGAGCCGGCCGTGGCGCAGCTCGTTGCGGAACCGCGCGTACCCACGCAGCGCCGCGGGCGACCCCGCCAGCACGCCGACCAGGTTGGGCAGTTGACCCGCCGACGACAGCGCGCCCTTCAGGACCGGCAGCGACCCCTCGGGTGCGGAGAGATCGTCGTGGATCGTGAAGCGGCTCATTGCGGTGGGCATGGCGAACCTTTCCGGGGGGATTTTACGATCGCTTCAGGTTGTGAAGCAACTTACAATCTGTAAGTTAGACCCTCCGGCGGCCGAGCGCAAGGCCCCGCCCGGAGCCGGGTGCACCAGAGGTCCAGGGAGCGTGTACCCGTTCCCGGGATCCGACGACGACGACCGTCGTGCGGTGCACCGGGTCCGTGGTTCCCACTCGCGGCGCGGCCGCCACCGCGCCGCGAGCGCCCACCGGGGTTGTACGCCGTTCGGGGCGCGCCCGCGGGTGGTGTTCCTGACCACCTCGCAACGGACGAACGTCGGAGCGGTCGGACGCCGGAACGGCGGCCGACGGGGTCAGCGGGATGGGGCCGGGCTCAGCGCGCGAGGTCGGACGCGGCCGGAAGCAGCGTCGCGGCGTCCGAGTTGGTCGCCGCCGCGAGCACCAGGAAGAGCCCCAGGATCGCGATGTAGAGCAGCAGCTTCTCCGGCCGCGCGAGCGGACCGGCCGCGCGGCGACGCGCCGGCGCACGACCCGGGCGCCGAGCGACCGATCGTCCGGGGCGAGCGGGAGCACGATCGCCGGAGCGCTCGTCGTGCCGGCCCCGCGCCGGACGGTCGTCCGCGCCCCGCGGGGCGAAGGGCGACTCGTCGATCCACGGGAACTCAGTCGGCTCGGCCCGGCGGGTCCGCGACGTCGGCCGGTCCTGTCGCGACCGACGCTGCTGCGCGGCGGCCCGGGCGGCAGCGGCCCGGCGGCGGCGAGCCACGTCGGCCCCCCGCTCCTCGTCGCCCCGGGGGATCCGAGCGTCGTCGGCGTTCCGCCGCCGCGTGTCGCGGTGCCGGTACTCCTGCGCGTCAGCCCACCACGGTTGGTCGCGTTCGGTCGCCATGTCGTACGGGTCCTGCGTCGTTCCGAGCCCGTCCCCGACGGCATTCCTCCGGTGCCCGCGGCTCCGGAGGGACGGTCGTCAGCTGGTGCTCTCACCCCGGCGCCGGCGGCACAGCGTCGATCCAGGGTGCAACGTTCCGACGGAGAATAGCAGCGTCGACGGCGGATACCGGTCTCCTGCTCGGCGGTCCGGATGCAAGAGTTCCTGCAGATTACGGTATTCCCCGTCACCGTCCGCGCCCCCGGCCGAAGTTCATCGCCTCCGGCGCCACCCGGCGGAACCCGCCGGCCGCCGCAGCGGCCGGCGCGGAGATGTCCGGCTCCGCCGGGATCGGGGCCGGCCGCGGCAGCGCGACCGTCGCCGGCGCGTCCGCCGTCATCAGGTCGTCGAGCGGCCGCAGCCAGCGGACCAGCACGTTGATCTGCCCGCCCCCGCGCGGGTGCCGCTCGAGCCGCCCCTCGACGACCACCAGCGGTTCGGTCCGCACCGCCAGCCGATGCTGGGCGTAGACCGGCGGCGGCAGCACCAGGTTGATCGTCCCGTGCTCATCCTCGATCAAGAGGAAGACCACGCCCTTGGCGCTGCCCGGCCGCTGCCGGGCCAGCACCAGGCCACCGACCCGCACGGTCGCGCCGTGTCGCTCCCCCGCCAGGTCGCGGCTGGCCAGCATCCGGTGCGGCCGGAGCTGCGGCCGCAGCAGCTCCATCGGGTGCGTCCCGGCGGTCAGGGCGGTCGTCTCGTAGTCGGCGATCATCCGCTCCCAGGCGGTCATCTCCGGCAGGCTCGCGGTCGCCGGAGTCCCGGCCGCCTCCAGCCCCAGGGCCAGCTGGGTGCCGGCCGCCACCCGCCGTCCGGGCGCGACCGCCCCGACCCGCCAGAGCGCCGCCCGCCGACGTCGGGCGACCGGCACCTGCTCCCCGACCAGCGTGTCGCAGGCACCGGCCCAGGCCAGCGCCTCCAGCGTCTCGGTCCCCCCACCGGTCCGGCGCACCAGGTCCTCCAGGTCGCGCCACGGCCCGTGGCGCTCGCGCTCCGCGACCAACGCCTCCGCGTGCTCCGCGCGGATCCCGTCGACGTAGCCCAGGCCGATCCGGATCGCGTCGTCGGCCTCGACCGTGCAGCCGACCGCGCTGGCCGCCACGTCGGGCGGACGCACGGTCAGCCCGCGCCGCTGGGCCTCGTGGATCAGCGCGTCGGGCGGGTAGAACCCCATCGGCTGCTCGTCCAGCAGCGAGCACAGGTACTCGGGTGCGTGGTGGACCCGCAACCACGCCGACTGGTAGGCGAGCAGCCCGAACGCCGCCCCGTGGGCCTTGGGGAAGCCGAACCCGGCGAACCCCTGGATCATCTGCCAGACCTGCTTGGCCCGCTCGACGGTGACCCCCGGGTGGG
>CAZFIQ010000071.1:0-2736 GCA_964519185.1 uncultured Patulibacter sp. | reverse complement strand
GCCGGCCACGAATCGCTCGTGGTGCTCGTCCAGCGCCTCCCGCGAGCGCCGCCGGCTCATCGCCCGCCGCAGCCCCTCGGCCTGCCCCGAGCTGAATCCCGCGAACGCCATCGCGACCTCGATCACCTGGTCCTGGAAGATGATCGTGCCGAGGGTGTCGCCGAGGACGCCCTGCAGCGACGGGTGCGGCAGCGGCGGCACGTACGACGGGTCCGCCCGCTTCCGCTGGCGTCGCTCGATGTAGGGGTTGACGGCGCCGCCCTGGATCGGTCCGGGCCGCACCAGCGCGACCTGGACGGTCAGGTCCTCGATCGACTCGGGACGGGTCCGCAGCAGCGACCCCATCTGCGCCCGGCTCTCGATCTGGAAGACCCCGGTGGTCTCCGCCGCCTGGATCGCCGCGAAGGTCGCCGGGTCCTTCAGGTCGATCCGCGACAGGTCGATCGCCTCCCCCTGCCGCGCGGCGATCAGGTCGACGCAGCGCTCGACGCTCGACAGCATCCCGAGGCCCAGCAGGTCGATCTTCAGGAACCGCGCGTCGGAGCAGGAGTCCTTGTCCCACATCACCATCTGCCGCCCCGCCATCGCGGCGGGCACGATCGGGCAGCGGTCGATCAGCGGCTGGGTGCCGACGACCATCCCGCCCGAGTGCTGCGAGAGGTGGCGGGGCAGGCCGTGGGCCAGCCCGGAGAGCCGGGCCAGCCACTCCCAGCGGGAGACCGCGGTCCCGCCACCGTCGAGCGACCACCCGGCAGCGGGTGGCACGGAGGTCGTACCGGACGACGCGGAGCCCGCCGCGGCCACCGCGCCGGGCTCCGCCGCCTGCGGTCCGTGCACGCCCAGCGCCAGCGCCAGGTCGGCCGCGACCCCGTGACCCGACCAGCCCTCGGATCCGCGCGCGACCCGCTCGAGCTCCGCGGCGGGCAGGCCGAGCGCCGCCCCCAGCTCGCGGATCGCCCCGCGGGCCCGGTAGGTCGGGAACGCCGCCACCAACGCCGTCCGGTCCCGGCCGAAGACCTCGCGCACCCGCGGGATCAGCGCCGCCCGGATGTCCCGCGCGAAGTCCAGGTCGATGTCGGGGACCGTGCCGTCCATCCCGTCGTTGAGGAAGCGTCCGAGCGAGAGCCCGGCCTCGATCGGGTCGACGTGCGAGAGCCCGGTCAGATAGCAGACCACCGACGAGACCGAGGATCCCCGCCCGCGGCCGGGCGGCAGCACCGCCCGCGCCGCCGACGGTCCCCGGACCTCGTGGGCGACCTCGCGGGCCAGGTCGAGGATCTGGTGGTGCAGGACGAAGAACCCCGACAGCGAGAACCGGTCGATCAGCCGCAGCTCGTCCCCCAGCCGCCGCTCGGCCGCCCGCCGGTGCTGGTGGTCCGTGGGGTAGCGCTCGCCGAACGCCGCCGCGCAGATCCCCGCCAGCGCCCGCCCGGCGTCCGCCTGGTCCTCGCCCGGGTAGCGGTACCCCAGGTCGGCCGTCAGGTCGAACTCGAGCCGCTCGGCGATCCGCAGCGTCTCCGTCACCGCCTCCGGCTGGTCCGCGAACCGTGCCGCCATCGCCGCCGGGCTGGCCAGCACGTGGCTGTGGTTGCCCCGGCGAAACGGCTCCGATCCGTCGAGCGTCACGTGCCGCCGGACCGCGACCAGAGCGTCCTGCAGCAGCGCCCGCTCGCGCGTATGCGCGTGGACGTTGCCGGTGGCGACGCAGCGCAGCCCCAGCCGCCGCGCCAGCGCGGTCCGTCGCCGCGCCTGCTCGCGGTCCCCGCGCAGGTAGCGCCGCTGCAGCTCGACGTAGAGGTCCTCCGTCCCGAATGCCTCGCGCAGGACCCGCAGCGTCGCCTCCTCCTCGACCCCGTGATCGGCGCAGCCGCTGAGGCAGATCAGTCCCTCGTGGTGGTCGCAGACGTCGGCGACGGTCACCCACGGCGCGGTCCGCACCCGCCGCGGGTGGTCGCGCGTGTGCTCGTGCGCCCGCGTCAGCAGGCGGCAGAGGTTGCGCCAGCCCGTGGCGTCGCGGACCAGCAGCGTCAGGTGGCGGCGGGTCGCGGGGTCCGGCTCGGCGTCGGCCGGACGCAGCAGCGGCCCTCCCGGGTCGACCCGCACGGTGATCTCCGCGCCGTGGAGCGCCCGCAGCGCGCGGTCCTTCGCCGCCTCGGCGAACTCCATCGCCCCGTAGACCCCGTCGTGGTCGGTCAGGGCCAGCGCCCGGTAGCCGCGACGCTCCGCCGCGAGCACCAGATCCTCCGGCAACGACGCGCCGTCGAGGAACGAGAACGCCGAGTGGCAGTGGAGCTCGACGTACGAGGACACGAACGTATGTTCGCATCCCGGCAGGACGAATCACGCCCCCGCAAGGACCCCCTGCAAATACCGGGAAGCCTCAGCGCGCATCCCCCGAGACGCAGTCGACCCGCTGCTCCCAGATCCCCCCGGGCGGCTTCGTCGAGGCGCGCTCCAGCGACCACTGCTCCCGCGCGTCCGTGTCCGCGTAGCCGAGCTTGAGCCCGAGCGCGATCCCCTTGCCGCGCTCCTCCCGCTGCTCCCGCACCCGGTACGTCCGCCGCTCGATCGCCCCCTCGACCGCCGCCCACCGGCCAAGGGCGGACGCCGCGCGCACCGCGGCGGCCGGCGACGCGCTCCGCGCCGCGGCCAGCAGCGCGCCCAGCGCCTGCGTCACCCGTGGCCGGGTCAGGTCGACCCGCAGCTCGGCCTCCTCGCGCCGCGTCCGCTCCGCGG
>CAZFIQ010000070.1:0-12589 GCA_964519185.1 uncultured Patulibacter sp. | reverse complement strand
TCACCTGGTGGTAGACGACCTCGGACTCGTACTGGGCGCCGACGCCGGCGAGGAACTTGCGCTCCGCCTCGGGGATTCCGAGCCGGTCGAAGGTGTTCTTGACGTCCTCGGGGACGTCATCCCACGAGCGCTCGGACTTCTCCGACGCGCGGACGAAGTAGTGGATGTCGTCGTAGTCGACCTCGGCCAGCATCGGGCTGCCCCAGGTGGGCTGGGGGCGCGACTCGAAGTACTCCAGGGACTTCAGGCGGAAGTCGCGCATCCACTGCGGCTCCTGCTTGAACTCGGAGATCTTCTCGACGATCTCGCGGTTGATCCCCTTGGGCGCCTTGTAGAGGTAGTTCTCGGCGTCGCGGAACCCGTACTTCTCGGTGTAGTCCGCGTTCAGGTCGACGAGCGAGGACTCCTCCTCGTTCAGCAGGCTGCCGCTCGACTCGGGGGGCGTGGGCATCTCACTCCACCTCCAGCTTGATGGTGTCCCCGTCGACCACGACGGGAAAGGTGTCGACCGGCTGGTACGCCGGCAGGGTCTTCGGACGACCGGTGCGCAGGTCGAAGATCGCGCCGTGGCGCGGGCACGCGATGGTGCACGCCGCGGCGTCCAGCTCACCCTCGGAGAGGTCGCCGTCGTCGTGACTGCAACGGTCCTCCATCGCGAGGATCGTGCCGCCGCAGTTGACCACGAGGATCTCCTGGTCGTCGTGCTCCAGCGTGACGCGCTTCCCGTCGGGAAGCGCGGCGAGGGGGCAGACGTCGATCAGCGGCACAGGAAGCACGCCGGGACCCGGACGACGCGTCGACTGGGGTCGTCTGACCCGCCGTTCGCAATGTCCGATGCCGGCAGACGGAATTGTATCGTGCCGGAGCCCCGCGCCGCCGCTCCTATTTTGAGGACCTACAAGTAGGAAGCCCTAAGTTGGAACCCGAGCCGGCAGCCGCCCAACGACGACCGGTCGGCATTGCGCACCCCAGGGACGTCGAACGACGACCGGTTGCCTTTGGCGTCGCTCGGCAGCGCACCCGAGCCGCCCAACGACGACCGATCGGCATTGCACGCCCCAGGGACGTCGAACGACGACCGGTCGCCGCTGGGAAGCCATCCGGGAAGCCTTCAGTCGCCGAGCGGCGCCAGCGCGTCCTCGCCCGGCTGCGCGTGCCGCAGCAGCCGGCCGTCGGCGGCGACCTCGTAGGCCCCGGTCCGCCGCAGCGGCGGCGAATAGACGTGGACGGAGACCGCGGGCTCCGCGCCGACGTGGTGGATCCGGTGGATTTCGGCCGGCGCGATCTCGACCGCGTCCCCCGCCTCCAGCCGTCGCGCCCGCGGCGACCCCTGCGCGCGCATCCGCTCGTCGACCACCGCGCCGGCGGCGACCGCGACGCCGGCGCCCGAGACGTCGTGGTCGTGGAAGCCGGTGTCGTGCCCGGGGCCCCAGCAGAGCAGCCAGACCGTCAGCTCGTCGTCCTGGTGCAGCAGCACGTAGCTGCGCCGCTCCGGGTCGTGCGCGACCTGCTCCCGCCACAGCTCCGGGCGAGCGGCGATCCGCGCCGCCAGACCGGCGAGCCGCTCCGGATCGAGCTGCCCGTCGACGGGCAGCAGGTCGGCGACGTCTCGGACGGCGGCGCCCGCGGCGCTCACGCCGCCTCCGCCAGCGCGACCCGCGGCACCGCGGCGGGGCCCGTACCCGCATCGACGTCGGCGTCGCCGAGCAGCCGCCCGGCGGCCGCCGAGCAGAGGCGACGGCGATCGATCCCCGCCACGACCGGCACGTGCTGGTCGGTCGCGGCGACGACCGGTCGGTCGCTGCCGAACGCCAGGCGGTCGACGCCGACGGCCTGGGCCGCCGCCGCGATCGCCCGCGGGCCGAACGACGAGGTCTCGTAGAAGATCCGCTCGCCGCGAGCGGCGTCGACCGGGCCGCCCCGCGCCGCCAGCCGCTCGATCATCAGCGGGCCGCCGCCGGCGAGCGCGGCGAAGCCGACCCGCAGCGCCGGGAACAGCACGGTCCCGCGGTCGAGCCAGGTCGCCCAGGCGCGCAGCAGCTGCCCCGGGTAGTCGGCGACCGCGGGCCACCACGGAGCGACGTCGCCGGCGTCCGCCCCGTCGGCAGGCGGAGCCGGGTGCACGAAGAGCGGCTTGCCGGCGCGCTCGAGCGCCTCCAGCACCGGCCCGAGGCGATCGATCGCCGCGGCGTCGGCGATCGCCGAGGCGGGCACGGCCAGGCCGACCGCCCCACGGGCGAGCAGGCCCTCGAGGTCGGAGACCCGCGGGTCGCGGGCGGCGACCGCGCCCCACACGGCGAAGGGCGCGCCGAGCGCGAAGCTCGCGTCGTGCCAGGCGGCCAGCAGCTCGCGGGCGTCGTCGGCCGGCAGCTGGTCGATCCCGATCGCCAACGGCGGCACCAGCAGCGCGCGGTCGATGCCGGCGGCGAAGAGCCCGCCGCGGCGCCAGTCGGCGTCGATCTCTGCCTCGCCCAGCTGACAGTCCGGCTCGTGGGGCAGGCGCAACGTCCAGCTGACGTCGCCCGTCCGCTCGGTGCTCGGCCCCTCGTGGCGCGCCTCGAGCGCGGCCAGGAAGTCGACGGGCCAGGCGTGCTGATGCAGGTCGGTCGTGATCGGCACAACCGAAATATAGCAAACCTGACCTGATTTAAGAGATTTACCCCGAGGACGGCGCCCCGGCGGGCCGCCCGGCGGCCTCCGCGGCGGCCGGAGACCAGCTCCCCAGCAGCTTCCGCACCGCGACCCCGAGCACCCGCTGATCGGTCGGCTCGTGCCCCAGCCGGTCGATCAGCAGCCCGTCGATCATCGACGCCATCGCCCGCCCGTCGAGCGCGGGATCCTCGGAGCCCAACGCGAGCACGATCGGCTCGCAGAGTCGCCAGAAGACCAGTGCGGCGTCGGTCATTCGCGTGCGCAGCCGCGGGTCGCGGGCCGCCGCCAGCTCCAGCTCCAAGCGGGCCAGGTGACGCTGACGGTCCTCGTCGATCCAGGCCGCCAGCGCGCCGGCGACCCGGTCGGGGTCGAGCCAGTCGCCGCCGCGCGGCGACCGGGCGAGCGCCATCGTGACCCCGCGGGCGATCTCGGCGACCGCGCGCTCGCAGTCCTCGACCAGGCGATCGACCATCGCGAAGACCAGGTCGTCGCGGGATCCGAAGTGGTACGTGACCGACCCGTGCGGCACGCCCGCCGCCCGCTCGACCGCCCGGTGCGTGACCGCCTGGAGGCCGCCGTCGGCCACCAGCCGCAGCCCCTCCAGCACCAGCTGCTCCCGCCGATCGACCTGCTCCGCGCGCCTCGCCACGGACCGAGTATGACAGCGACCTTGACGGACGGCGCAGTTTCTTCTACAACTGGAGAAATAGTTCTACGACCCGTAGAAATCGCACCGTCGATCGGAGCATCCCGATGTCCACCGCGTCACGTCCGGCGCCCGCCGCCACGCTGATCCTGCTCGTCGCCTGCGTCGCGCAGCTGATGCTGATCCTCGACGACACGATCGTGAACGTCGCCCTCCCGACGATCGGCGACGAGCTGGCGTTCTCCGAGCGCTCGCTGTCGTGGGTCGTCAACGCCTACCTGCTGACCTTCGGTGGCTTCCTGCTGATCGGCGGACGCATCGCCGACCGGGTCGGGGCGCGGCGGATGTTCGCCGTCAGCATGGTCGCGTTCGCCGTCGCCTCGGCCTTCTGCGCCGCGGCCTGGTCGTCCGAGGCGCTGGTGATCGGCCGCGGCCTCCAGGGCCTGGCCGGCGCGATGCTCTCCCCCGCCGCACTGGCGATCATCCTGCAGACCTACCGCGAGGGGCCGGGCCGGACCCGCGCGCTCTCGGTCTGGGCCAGCCTGATCGGGATCGGCGCGGCCACCGGCCTGCTGCTCGGCGGGGCGCTGACCCAGCTGCTCGACTGGCGCTGGATCTTCCTGATCAACCTGCCGATCGCCGCGGTCACGCTGCTGCTCGTCCCCCGCGTCGTCCCCGCCGACGACCTGCGCGACGCCCGCGCCCGGCCGAATCTGACCGGTGCGCTGCTCGGCACGGGCGCGCTGCTGCTCTTCGTCTACACCGTGGTCGAGACGCACGTCGCCGGCTGGACCTCGACCCGCACCCTGGCCTGCTTCGCCGGCGTGCTCGCGCTGGCCGCGGCCTTCGTCGTCTCCGAGGGCCGGTCGGCCGCGCCGCTGGTCCCGCGCAGTCTGCTGCGGCGCCGGCGGGCGATGACCGCCAACCTGCTCGTGCTGCTCGGCGCGGCCGGGCTGCTGGCGATGTTCTTCTTCCAGACCCTGTACCTGCAACGCGTGCTCGGGTGGTCGCCGCTGGCGACCGGGGCCGCGTTCCTGCCGTTCAGCGTGGCGATGGGCATCGCGTCCGGCCTGACCGGTCGTTACCTGGCCCAGGTCGACGTCCGGATCCCGACCGCGCTCGGCATGGCGCTGGCGGCCGCCGGCCTGTACTCGATGAGCCGGCTGACCCCGGACAGCTCGTACGTCGGGCACCTGGTGCCCGCCTTCGCCGTCACCGCGGCCGGGATCGGGATGGCGTTCGTCGTGCTGATGAGCGTCGCGACCGGTGACGCCGACGAGCGCGACGGCGGCGTCGCCTCGGCGCTGCTGACCACCGGCCAGCAGATCGGCGGGGCGATCGGGATCGCGGCGATGGTCACCGTGGCCAGCGACCGCACGGCGTCCGCGGTGGCCGACGGACGGACGCCGCCGCTGGCGCTGACCGACGGCTTCTCGGCCGCGTTCGAGGTCCAGGCGCTCGTGATGCTGGCCGGCGGCCTGATCGGGATTGCCCTGCTCGGCGCGCCGCGACGACGCACGGCGCGGGGTCAGAACCCGGCGGCGGATCCGGTGCCACCCGGCGGCGGCACGGAGGCGGCGCCCGCGGCGTCGTCCTCCCAGTCGGCCGCCGCGCCGAGCGCCGCCGACTTGACGACCTTGAGCGACAGCAGCGCGCACTTGATCCGGGTCGCCGAGATCTCGATCCCGAGCAGCTCGAGCACGAACTCCTGATCCAGCCGCAGCAGCTCGTCGACCGACTTGCCGATCAGCTCCTCGCCCGCCATCGAGGCCGCCGACTGGCTGATCGCGCAGCCGTGGCCCTCGAACCGGACCGCGGCGACGCGCCGCTCGTCGTCGAGCTGCAGCAGCACCTTGAGCTGGTCGCCGCAGGACGGGTTCTTGTCCTCGAACTGCAGATCGACCGACTCGAGCGGCGGCAGCGGCGGCGTCCAGTTCCGCGGGCGCTTGTAGTGGTCGAGGATGTTCTCGCGGTAGAGCTCGTCCATGACTCCCTCCATCGTCGCAGGTGCGGCGCGGACCCACACTGATGCGGGCTCCCCCCCCCCCGCTGATGCGGCTTCGACCCACGTGACCGGCGATATCCGCATCAGCCGCCCGCCGACGCCGCTCCACCGCCCCCGCCCGCCCCCGCTGATGCGGCTTCCGCCGACCTGACCGGCGGTATCCGCATCAGCCGCCTGTACCACTACCCTCCACTGACCGTGCCGCCCATGCCGCTCGCCGCCGGAATTGTCAACGACGCCCTGTCGGGCATCGCCAGCGCCCTCGAGGTGCCCGTCCACGTCGCGGCCCTCCTGCTGCTGCTCGTGCTGGCGGTCGAGCTGGGGCGTGCGGTGGTCGAGATCTGGCGGCGACACCGCCCCGGCCGGCCACGGATGCCGGAGCTGGCCCGGACGATCGTCCACGACCCGCGACGCACCGCCGAGCTCGCTCCGCAGGCGCCAACCCCGATCGCGCAGAACGCCCTGGAGGCGGTCGGTGCGGCGCTCGGCGTCGGCCAGCGCGAGTGGGTCGAGCACGCGCTGATCGAGTACGAGATCGCCGTCGGCCGGCGACTCGACCGCACCCGGATGCTGGTCCGCTTCGGTCCCGCGCTCGGCCTGGCCGGCACCCTGATCCCGCTCGCCCCCGGCCTCGGCGCGCTCGGCCGCGGCGACATCGCCGGCCTCGCGGCCGACCTCCAGGTGGCCTTCGCCGCCACGGTGATCGGCCTGCTGGTCGGCACGGTCGCCTTCGGCCTGACGCTGACCCGCACGCGGCTCTACGCCGAGGACCTGGCGGCGATCGAGCACGCCGTATCGCTGCTGCCGCCCCCGTCGGCCGCACCCGGAGGCGGGACGCCCGGTGGCCCGACCGCCTCCGCGGCGGCCGCACCAGCCACCGCCGGAGCGGACGCGGCCCTCACCGCCGTCGGATCGCGGGCGAGCGCCGTGCCCGGCGCCGCGATCCCCCACGCGACCGCCGCCCCGGTCTCCGGCACCGCGACCGCCGCCCCGACCCCCGGGGCACCGTGAGCCGCGTCGGACTCCACCGTCGAGGATCGGCCGCCGAGGCCGGCGACCCGCTCGACGGGCTGGTCAACCTCTTCGACGTCGGCATCGTGCTGGCCGTGGCGTTCCTCGTCGCCGGTCTCAGCCTGGGCGCCAAGGCGGCGACCGACGCCGCCGAGCAGCGCGCCGACAACGAGCGCACGGTGACGATCCCGCAGGACGCGACGCGCGTCGAGGGGCGCGGCACCGCGGTGGGGACGATGTACCGACTTCCGGACGGCCGCCTCGTGCTCGGGGACGACACCGGCCAGCAGCCTTGACCCGGCGCGGGGCCCATGGCAACCGGAGTTCGGTCGACCTACGACTTGGTACCCTCCCCCGCATGTCGCAGCCGGTCTTCCCCGCCGACCACGGGACGTCGCCCCTGACGCCGACCGTCACGTCGCCGGGCCAGAGCTCCCGCACGCAGGACCGTCACGGCCGGCCCGCGCGTCCCCGCGGACGGCGCGCGGCCGCCGCCTTGATCGCCCTCGCCGCCGGGATCGCGCTGACCGGCGCCGCCGCCCCCGCGGCCGACGCCAAGGTCTACAAGCGGGTCGTCACGCTGACCCCGTTCGAGTCCAACATCGTGGCCCGCCTGGGCGTCCGGCCGATCGCGGTCGGCAGCGACGTCGGCAACGGCATCAAGCTCCACGCCAGCCTGGCGCGGGTGCCGCGGCTGACGCTCTCGCATCCCGACGGACCGAACCTCGAGCAGCTGCTGCGGCTCAAGCCCGACCTGCTGCTCTCCTCGCCGAACTGGCGCGTCGGCAACGCCAAGCTGCGCCGTCGTGGGCTGGCGGTCAGCGACGCCTGGGAGCCGACGATCGTCAACAACGTGTCGCCGGCCGTCCGCCGGATCGCCGCGCTGGTCGGCCGGTCCAGCCGCGCCGGGGCGATCACCCGCCAGATCGACGCCGGTATCCGCAACGCCCGCGTCGGCATCAAGTCCAACCCGCGCATCCTGCTGGTGCTCGGCGTGGGCCGCTCGACGATCGCCTTCCTGCCCAACAGCTGGGGCGGCAACATGGTCCGCTACGCGGGCGGCACGCTGATCACCGCCGGGCTCAAGCCGTCGTACAACGCCGGGATCCCCGGCAGCTTCGCGCCGATCAGCGACGAGGCGGTGCTGGCCGCCAACCCCGACGTGATCGTCGTCGTCCCGCACGGTCGCAAGACGTCGCTGCCGAGCACCGTCAAGTTCTTCCGCAACAAGCCGGGCTGGAAGGGCACCAAGGCGGCACGGAACAACCGGATCCACATCGCCGACGCGGATACGCTGCTGCAGGCCTCCGACAACCCCGGGGCCGTGATCCGTCACGTCCGCCGCGCGTACCTGCGCAACTAGATGGCCTAGCGCCCAGCGAGCTCCACCGTTGCCCATACGCCAGACCATCGTCCTGGCGACCGCGGCCGTCGCCCTCGTGGCGGCGGCGCTGCTGTCGCTGGCCCTCGGCTCGACCACGATCGCGGTCGGCGACATCGTCGACGTGCTGCCGGTGATCGGCGGCGGCGACGCCAACGACCCGATCTACCAGATCGTCAACGAGCTGCGGATCCCGCGTGCGGTGACCGCGATCGTCGTCGGCGCGTCGCTCGCCGTCGCCGGCTCGCTGCTGCAGGGCGCGCTCGCCAACCCGCTTGCCTCGCCGGACATCATCGGCGTGACGGCCGGTGCCGGCTTCGGCGCGATGCTGATGCTGCTGGCGCTGCCCGACTCGGTCGTGCTCGCTCCGATCAGCGCGCTGGTCTTCGGGCTGATCGCCGCGGCGATGGTCTTCTCGGTCGCCTGGGTCGGCCGCGGAGGCGGGGGCGTCGCCCGGCTGGTGCTGGCCGGCATCGCGGTCAGCGCGATCTTCACCGCGGCGACCACGATGCTGATGGCGGCCTACCCCGACCGCGTCTCGTCGGCGATCTACTTCATCGCCGGCTACCTGCCGTACGACGGCTGGACGACGCTGTCGCAGGTCTGGCCCTACGTGGCGGTCGGCGCCCTGCTCGCGGTGCTGCTGATCCGCCCGCTCGACCGGCTGTCGCTCGGCGACGACGTCGCGCAGTCGCTCGGGGCGCGACCCAAGGTGATCCGCCTGGGAGCCGCGGTCGCCGCCGCCCTGTTGGCCGCCGCCGCGGCCGCGATGGCCGGCCTACTCGGATTCCTCGGGCTCGTGGTGCCGCACGTGGTGCGCCTGGCCGGCGGCACCGCCAGCCACCGCTTCGTCGTTCCCGCGTCGGCCGTGGCGGGCGCGGCGCTGCTGCTCTTCGCGGACACCTTCGCCCGCTGGGTGCTGGCGCCGATCGACCTGCCGGTCGGACCCTTCCTGGTGGTGATCGGCGTGCCGATCTTCCTCTGGCTGCTGCGGAGGGCGATATGACCACCGCCCCCGGCACGCCGGCGCTCGAGATCTCCGGCCTGCGGGTCGAGCTGGGCGGGACCGAGGTCCTGCACCACGCCGACATGGCCCTGCACCGCGGCGAGCTGCTGGCCGTCGTCGGTCCGAACGGCGCCGGCAAGTCGACCATGGTCCGGGCCGCCGCCGGCCTGACCCGCGCCGTCGGCGGCGAGGTCCGCTGGGCCGGCACCCCGCTGCGCAAGCTCTCGTCGCGGCAGCTGGCCAAGCACCGGGCGTTCGTCCCCCAGCGGCCGCAGGTCCCGGTCGGAGTCGCCGTCCACGAGGCGGTGATGATCGGCCGCTCGCCGCACATCGGCCCGTTCCGCCGCGCGGGCGCCCGTGACCGCGAGGCGGTCGACGTCGCGCTGCTGCGCGCCGACGCCGAGGAGCTGCGCGATCGCCAGCTGTCGACGCTGTCGGGCGGCGAGCTGCAGCGGGTCCAGCTGGCGGTCGGCCTGGCGCAGGGTGCTCCGGTGCTGATCGCCGACGAGCCGACCTCCGCCCTGGACCTGGGCGCGACCGCGACGATGGCCCGGCGGCTGCGCGCGCTCGCCGACGAGGGGCTCGCCGTGCTGCTGGTGGTCCACGATCTGGCGCTGGCGGCCGCCGTCGCCGACCGGGTCGTGGTGATGGCCGACGGCCGGACGGTCGCCGACGGCCCGCCGACGACCGTGCTCGACCGACGGCGGTTGGCCGAGGTCTGGCGGGTCGACGCCGAGCTCCACGCCGATCCCTCCGGCCGTACCGCCCTGCGCGTGTCGTGGCTGGCCGAGCCCGGCGCCGGACGGGACGAGGACGACGGGTCGCTGTGGACCGACGCCTCGGACCCGCCAACGGTTTAGGGTTTCCGAATATGACACGGATGCTCTCCTCCGTCCCGGCCCGGATGCGCACCCTTCCGCTCGCGGTGGCCGGCGCGGCGCTGCTGGCCGTGGGCGCCGCGGGAACCGCCCACGCCGCCGACTACGGCGCGGGGTCGTTGACCCTGACCGGCGGCAAGAGCAGCCTGCAGGGGCAGGGCGTGCGGTGGACGGCGACGGGCTCCGCGACCACCCGCAACCGCGGGTCGCGGGCGGTGCTGCCGGTCGACAGCGGGACGGTCACGAGCACCGCCACGCTCGGGCTCAAGGGAACCGTGCGGCTGACCAAGGGCTCGCGACGGGTGATCTTCACCGGCCTCCAGGTGCGGCTCGGCAAGAGCTCGCGCCTGACCGGGCAGTTGAACGGCGGCGCGCGTCGCACGATCGCCACGATCCGGACCCCCGCGCGCGGGCTCAAGCTCGACCGCACGGCGGTCACCGCCAGCGCCACCGCGGCCCGCGTGACGCTGACCGCGAGCACCGCACGGACGGTCCGCAGCCAGCTCGCGCTGCGGCGGACCCCGTCCGGACGCGTCGCCACGCTCGCCGTCACCGGCCACGTCAAGGACGCGCCCGCACCGTCCACCTGCTCCGCGCAGTTCTGCGCGTCCGGGCTCGGCAGCGAGCCGCCGGTGCTGACCCGGCCGGCCGGCGCGGTCGCCGTGCGCTCGGCCAGCATGAGCTGGAACGTGCTCGACAGCTTCGTCCGCTACATCAACACCGGCGAGGGCACGTCGGTCAGCGGCGGCGCGACCAACGGCCCGCGCGAGGTCCTGCCGGGCAGCTCGTCGGCCTTCGTCTACCGCTTCGGCTTCCCGTTCAAGGACGGCTGGTACGACGCGGCCTCCGACTCCGCCGCGACCTACTTCCGCGGCAAGGTCGCGTTCCGCTTCACCGCCCACACGATCGACATGTCGGCGGCCGAGCCGGAGATCGAGCTGAACGGCAGCCGGTCGCGGGTGATCTTCCGGATGGACGGCAAGCAGGGCACCGCGCTCGGCGGCACGCGCGGGGTGCTCGTCGACCTCGACCTGACGAAGGCGGCGGCCAAGACGGTCAGCCCCGACGGCAAGACCCACAGCTACGAGCGGATCCCCGCCACGATCCCGGCCAACGCCGGGTCGTCGGTCTTCGCCGGCTTCTACGGGCCCGGCGAGGCGTTCGGCTCGGTGACGCTGAGCTTCACCACCGACTGAGACGTCGTCTGAGCGGGCGGCCCGGACCGCCCGCGCGCGGGCGCGGCGCGGGCAGCCAGGACCTCAGGCGAAGATCCGCTGCGCCTCGGCGAGCGCGTCGGCGAGGGCGTCGATCTCCTCGCGGACCGTATGCACGGCGTAGCTCGCCCGGGTCGTGGCGGGGACGCCGAGCGCGCGGTGCAGCGGCTCGGCGCAGTGCTGGCCGGCCCGCACGCAGACCTCGCGGCGGGCGACGATCTCCGCCACGTCGTGCGGATGCACCCCGTCGACGGTGAACGGCGTCAGCGCTCCGCGTCCCGCCGCCTCCGGCGGTCCGTAGACCCGCACGCCGTCGATCGCCGCCAGCCGCTCGAGCGCGTAGCCGGTGACGTCCTGTTCGTGGGCGTGGACGGCGGCCATCCCGCCGATCGAGCCCAGCCAGTCGCAGGCCGCGGCCAGTCCGACCGCCTCGATGATCGGCGGCGTGCCGGCCTCCATCCGCGCGGTGCCGGTCGCCCACGACGTCTGGTGGAAGTCGACGATGTTGACCATGTCGCCGCCGGTCAGGAACGGCGGCAGATCGGCGAGGATCTCACGGCGCACGTGGAGCACGCCGATCCCGGTCGGCCCGTAGAGCTTGTGCCCGGTCCAGCCGTAGAAGTCGGCACCGATCGCGGCGACGTCGACCGGCCGCTGCGGCACCGCTTGGGCGCCGTCGACCAAGGCCAGCGCCCCCGCGTCGTGGGCCCGGCGGACGATCTCCTGCACCGGGTTGACCGTGCCGATCACGTTCGAGACGTGGGCCACGGCGACGATCTTGACCCGCCCGGAGCCGAGCAGCTCGTCGAGCTGGTCGAGGTCGATCCGGCCGTGCTCGTCGAGCTCCAGGTAGCGCAGCGTCGCCCCCTGCCGCAGGCACAGCTGCTGCCACGGCACCAGGTTGGCGTGGTGCTCCATCTGGCTGATCACGACCTCGTCACCGGGGCCGACCTCGCGCTCGCCCCAGGTCCGGACGACCAGGTTGATCGCCTCGGTGACGCTCTTGACGAAGATCGTCTCGGCCGCGGTCGAGCCGACGAAGGCGGCCACCGTGGCGCGCGCGGCGTCGTAGGCGGCGTCGGCCTCGCGGGCCAGCCGGTGGACGCCGCGGTGGACGTTGGCGTAGTGCTGCCCGCCGAACGCGTGCATCGCGTCGAGCACGGCACGCGGCTTCTGGGCGCTCGCCCCGCTGTCCAGGTAGACGATCCCCTCCGGGCGCTCCAGGTACGGGAACTGCGCCCGGACGGCGGCGACGTCGAGGACCGCCTCGGTGTCGGCCAGGACGTCGCTCACCAGGGTCCCCTAGGCGCCCGAGGCGCCGATCGCCTCGCGGATCGAGGCGTAGCCCTCGGACTCGATCTGGGTGACCAGCTCCGGGCCGCCCTCCTTGACGATCCGGCCGTCGACCAGGATCGACACGCGATCCGGCTTGATCAGGTGCAGGATCCGCTGGTAGTGGGTGATGATCAGCGCGCCGAGCGGCGACTCGTCGCGGATCGCGTTGACCGCCTGCGACACGATGTTCAGCGCGTCGACGTCGAGGCCCGAGTCGGTCTCGTCGAGGATCGCGACGTCCGGTCGCTGGAGCGCCAGCTGGAGCATCTCCAGGCGCTTCTTCTCGCCGCCGGAGAAGCCGTCGTTGAGGTAGCGCGAGCCGAACTCCTTCGGCACGTTGGTCCGCTCCATCTCGGACTGGACCAGCTGGCGGAACTCCTTCAGCGAGATCTCGCCCTCGCCCCGCTCCTCGCGGTGGGCGTTGAGCACCATCCGCAGGTACTTGACGATCGTCAAGTACC
>CAZFIQ010000069.1:10807-12769 GCA_964519185.1 uncultured Patulibacter sp. | reverse complement strand
CGCGAGGAGCTCGACGCGCTCCAGGTGCTCGGCGTCGACCCGATCAAGAGCCTGGTGGTGCCGCGGTTCCTGGCGCTGATGCTGGTGACCGGGCTGTTCAACATCTACGCGGTCGCCGCCGGCATCACGGGCGGCGTCTTCGCGACCCTCGTCAACGGCGCCGCGCTCGGGCCGTTCTGGGCGACGTTCTTCAACAACGCCTCGGTCACCGACGTCTGGGGCTCGTTCGTCAAGTGCACGATCTTCGGGGCGATCATCGCCGTCGTCTGCTGCTACAAGGGCATGACCGCCAAGGGCGGCGCCGAGGGGGTCGGCCGCGCCGTCAACCAGGCGGTGGTGATCGCGTTCCTCGCGGTCTTCAGCTTCAACTACGTGTTCACGCAAACCCTGCTGGCCACGAACCCGAACATGCTGGTGCTGCGATGAGCGTCGTCCGCAACGTGGCCGTGGCCGAGGAGGTCGTCGCGTGAGCTCCTGGCTCGAGCAGCCCAAGGAGGTCGTCGGCGCGCTCGGCGAGCAGGGCAAGTTCTTCGGCGAGATCCTCCGCCGGATCTTCAGCCTGCGCGTGCTGAAGTTCAGCGGCGAGACGCTGCGTCAGGCGGGCGTGCTGATCACCGGCTCGACGCTGGTGATCTGGGGCCTGGTCTTCATCATCGGCCTCCAGTGCGGCCTGCAGGGCGCCTACCTGATGCGCTCGGTCGGCTCGCCGGGCTACGCGGGGTTCTTCGCCGCGTGGTGCGACCTGCGCGAGCTGGTGCCCTACCTGTTCGGCTACATGATGGCCGCCAAGGTCGGCACCGGCATCGTGGCGGAGCTCGGGTCGATGCGGATCTCGGAGGAGATCGACGCGCTCGAGGTCATGGGCTTCGACTCGATCCTGTTCCTCTGCGCGACCAAGCTGCTGGCGGCCTGGCTGGTGCTGCCGTTCGTCTACGTGATCGGCATCGGCGCCGGCTTCTACGCCAGCTACCTGGCGGCCGTCGTCCAGATCGGCGACGTCTCGCCCGGCGGCTACCTGATGGTCTTCTGGATGTTCCAGACACCCCTGGACCTGCTCTACAGCATGACCAAGGCGATGGCCGCGGGGACGGTGATCGTGCTCGTCGGCTGCTACTACGGGTACAACGCCAGTGGGGGACCAGTGGGGGTCGGGACGGCCACCGCGAAATCGATGGTGGTGAACCTGATCATGGTCCACATCATCGGCATGCTCGGCACACAGATCTTCTGGGGCGCCAACCCGCGCGTCCCGATCGGAGGCTAGGACGATGGCGGATCCGCGACGGGACCAGGATGAGCAGCCGGCGGGCGCCGACGAGCCGGTGACCAGCCCGGATTGGGCGTGGCCGGACGGCGGCGGCGATGCGGCGGCCGATCCGGCCGGCGAGCCGACCGCGGTTCAGCCGGCGGCGGCCCCGGCCGCGGCCACCGGCGGGGTCCACGTGGTCCACGAGCCGGCGGTCGACGACCCGGACGACGAGTACCGCTGGCACACCGGCCTGCGGCGGCCGACCGGGATGCCCGACGCCGTCGAGTTCATCGACACGCACAAGGCGTTCGGTCGCAACGAGATCCTCCGCGGCCTCAACATGGGGCTGCCCGAGGGCATGATCTCGATGATCCTCGGCCCGTCGGGCACGGGCAAGTCGGTCTGCATCAAGCACATGGTCGGCCTGCTCTATCCGGATCAGGGCGACGTCCTGGTCCACGGCGAGTCGGTGCCGTCGATGGAGCTGGCGCCGTTGCTGGAGATGCGCAAGAAGTTCGGCGTGCTGTTCCAGGACGGCGCGCTGTTCGGTTCGATGAACGTCTACGACAACACGGCGTTCCCGCTCCGCCAGCACACGGACAAGGCGGAGGAGGACGTCCGCAAGATCGTCGACCAGCGGCTCGACGAGGTTGGCCTCGGCAACGCCTCGGACAAGTTCCCGAACGAGCTGTCGGGCGGCATGCGCAAGCGCG
>CAZFIQ010000069.1:4466-10797 GCA_964519185.1 uncultured Patulibacter sp. | reverse complement strand
AAGCGCGCCGGCTTCGCCCGGGCGCTGGTGCTGGATCCGTCGATCGTGCTCTTCGACGAGCCGGACTCCGGCCTCGACCCGGTCCGCACGGCGCTGCTCGGCGAGCTGATCAAGGAGATCCACGCCGACACGATGGAGATCGCCACCCGCGAGAAGCGCGATCACCTGCCGGCCTTCACGATCGTGACGCACGACATCATGACCGCGCGGCGGGTCTCCCAGTACATCAACGTGATGTGGCGCGGCCGGATCGTCGAGGCGGGCCCGGCGGAGGAGCTGTTCAACTCGGAGAACGCCTTCGTCAGCCAGTTCCTCGCGGGTGCGGCACGCGGCCCGCTCGGGATGAACTAGTCCCGTCCCCGTGCGACCGCCGCGTTCGACCGCGGATGCATCTAGCCTGACCGCGTGATCTGGCTGGTCGACCGGTGCCTGCGCCACCCGCGTGGCGTAGGGGCTCTGGCGGTGCTGGTGCTGGCGCTCGCCGTCTTCGGCCTGACGCGGCTCGGCACGTCCGCCGCGGTCCAGACGGTCGTCGGCACCGGCTCGCCCGCCTACCAGGCGGATCGCGACGCCGCCGAGCGGTTCGGCGACGAGTCGATCCTGGTGCTGGTCCGGCAGTCGGCCGGCGACATCGCCCTGACGTCGGACCTGGAGACCATGGCCCGGCTCGAGCAGTGCCTGGCGGGGACGCTGCCCGACGGCGAGGAGCTTCCGGGCGGACCGGACGGGCCGTGCGCCGCGCTGGCCGACTCCCGGCCGGCCGAGGTGATCTACGGGCCGGGCACGTTCGCCACGGTCGGGGTCGAGGCCGCGCGGGCGATGATCAGCCGGGCCGCCGGCGAGTTCCTGCAGCGGCGCAACGACGAGCCGGCCGCGGCGGAGGAGCGGGCGCGCAAGGCCGGGCGGTCGCAGGCCCAGATCGCGGCCGCCGGCGCGCGAGCCCGGCAGAAGGTCGACCGGGAGATGGAGGAGGCGACGGCCAGCGCCGCGCGCTTCGGGATCACCGATCCGCTGAACGTCAGCCTGCAGTCGACGGAGCTGATCAGCCGGCTGCTGTTCGATCCCGGTGCCGAGAACCCCGGCACCCCACGGGCGCGCTTCCTGCCGATCTTCCCGACCAGCCAGGTCGGGCTGGTGGCGATGCGGCTGCGGGCGGGGCTGAGCCCCGAGCAGCAGCAGGACGCGGTGCGCCAGGTCGAGCGGGCCGTCGCGCTCGATGACTTCCGGCTGAGCCAGGGCGGCAGCTACCTGGTCAGCGGCACGCCGGTGCTGGCGGCCGCGATCGCCGACGAGCTGCAGCACGCGCTGGTGCTGCTGCTGGCGGTCGGCGTGCTGGTGATGGCGGTGGTGCTGGCGCTGAGCTTCCCGGAGCGGCGGCGGCTGATGCCGCTCGTGCTGGCGCTCGGCACGGTGCTGATCGTCTTCGGCGGGACCGGCCTGCTGGGCTGGCCGCTCGATCTCGGCACGATCGCCACGCTGCCGGTGCTGCTCGGCCTGGCCGTCGACTACGGGGTGCAGCTGCACGCACGCGTGGAGGAGCAACGCCGGCTCGGCCTCGAGGGGCGGGACGCCGTGCGTTCCGCCGTGGCCCGGGGAGGCCGGCCGATCCTGCTCGCGGCGGGGGCGACGCTGGCGGGCTTCCTGGTGCTGCTGGCGTCGCCGACGCCGCTGGTCCGCAGCTTCGGCCTGGTGCTGCTGCTGGGGGTCGCGCTTGCGGTCTTCGCCGCGTTCACCGTTGGGCTGGTGCTGCACGCGTCCGGTCTGCGCCGGGCGCGGACCGCGTCGCCGACCGCGGCGCGACCGTCGACCGCACCTCCGGCGTCGGCGTCCGGCGGCGGTCCGGCGGGGAGCGTCGCGTCCGGCCCGCGGCGCGGGATCGGCCGCAGCGCGCCCGTCCGGCGGCTGGTCGCGGTCGCCTATCGCTGGCCCCGCAGCGTGCTGCTGGTCGGCGTGCTGCTCGGCGTCGCCGGTGCGGTCGCCGGCGCCCACGAGCGGGTCGAGACCGAGCTCCAGCGGCTCGTCCCGGCGGACCTGCCGGCGGTCCGCGACGCCACGGCGTTGCAGGAGGCGACCGGTCAGGCGGGCGAGGTCCGGGTGCTGGTCGAGGGGGCCGACCTGGCCACCCCGCAGGCGCTCGGCTGGATCGACGGCTACCGCGACCGCGTGCTGCGGACGTTCGGCTACGAGCGGGGCCGAGACTGCGCCGACGTCGACCTCTGCCCGCTGAGCTCGTCCTTCCGCGACCTGCTGGGCCGCGACCCGGCGCAGCTCGAGGACGGCGAGGCGGTCCGCGCGCTGCTGGGGGAGACGCCGGAGTACTTCGTGCGGTCGGCCCTGACCGACGACCGGCGCAGCGCGCTGGTGACCTTCGGCCTGCCGCTCGGGTCGACCGAGGAGCAGGTGGCGGTGCTCGACCGCCTGCGCGAGGAGCTCGATCCGCCGGACGGGATCACCGCCCGGGTCACCGGCCTGCCGGTCCTGTTCGCCGACGCGAGCGTCAAGATCTCGTCGCCGGACCGCCGGCTGCTGACGCTGGTCGGCAGCCTGGTGCTGGTCGGCGGGCTGCTGCTGATCGCGACCCGGTCGCGCCGCCGCGGCCTGATCCCGGTGCTCCCGGTGGCGCTCGCCGCCGGCTGGAGCGGGCTGCTGACGTGGTTGCTGAGCCTGCCGCTGAACCCGCTCTCGGTGGTCCTCGCGGCGCTGATCGTGGCGATCGGGACGGAGTTCGCCGTGCTACTGACCGAGCGCTACCACCAAGAGCGCGCGGCCGGGCACGCCGACGTCGATGCGATCGCGCGCACCGCCGCGTCGACCGGCAGCGCGGTCGGAGCGTCGGCCGCGACCACGATCGCGGGCTTCGGCGTGCTCGCCGTCAGCGACATCCCGCTGCTCCGGCAGTTCGGGCTGATCACCGTGCTCGATCTGGCGGTCGCGGTGCTGGCGGTGATGATCGTGCTGCCCGCGGTGGCCGGCCTGGCCGCCCGCCGGGAGCGACGGGGGCCGCGGGTCGCGTCCCGATCCGACGGAGCCGCCGGGTGAGCGTCGTCGACGACGATCGCGACCCGCCGGACGACGGGTCCGGTGGCCTGGGATTCGTCCCGGACGCGCGGGACGCGCGCGAGGCGTCGCCGCCGGGGTCCGCCGGCGACGGGCGACCGGCTCCCGGCCCGGCCGTCCCTCCCCCCGCGGCCGGGGCGGAGCCGGCTCCGCCGCGCCCCGTCGACGACCTCACCGCCACCAGCGTGGTGCGCGCGGCGCGTGCCTCGGGCAACCGCTGGTGGGCGGCGATCGTGCTGCTGCTGCTGGTCGTGGTCGGCGGCTCGCTGCTGACCCTCTACAACGGCCGCAGCGGATCGCCGGCGGTCGGCCCGGGCGACCGGCTGCCGCCGTTCGCGGCCCCGCTGGCGACCGCGCCGAAGCTCGAGCACGACGCGGTCAACTACGCGGCGGAGGGGGACCAGGGCGACGCCGGTCGCGTTCCGGCGTGCTCGATCGACGACCCGTCGGTGGTGACGTCGTGCGCGCTGCTCGAGCGCGGGCCGTTGGTGCTGCTGATGTTCGCGGCGGGCGTCGACGAGTGCGTCGCGGCGGTCGACGCGCTGGACCGGCTGGGGGACCGCTACCCGCGGATCCAGCGGCTCGCGGTCGCGATCGGCGGCCAGCACGACAAGACCGCACGGACGGTGCGGGAACGGCGTTGGTCGTTGCCGGTCGCCTACGACCGCGACGGGGGGCTGTCGGCCCGGATCGGATCGCCGACCTGCCCGTTCGCGCTGCTCGTCGACGCCGACGGCATGGTGCGGCAGCGGCTGTTCGGGACGGTCACGGCCGCGGATCTGGAGCGCGGGATGCGCGACCTGGAGCGCGCCGCGCCGGCCCCGCCGACCACCCCGAACGGACCTACGGGCCGGTAGCCTGGAGCGGACCGTGGCCGCACCGAAGAAGAAGAGCCGATCGCGGGCCGCCCGCAAGCGTCGTGCGGCGGCGGCCAAGCCGACGCCGCCGGCGGCCGCGGCCCGTCCGGTGGTGCCGGCCGGCCTGCCGTCGATCAAGGCGCGCCGCGAGGAGGCGCCGAAGCCGCTCTGGCACCCCTGGCCGATCACCGAGCTGCTGATCCTGACCGGCCTGGTCGTCGCGGTGATCGGGCTGATCGGCGGCACGCTCGCGATGACCCTCGGCGGGCTGGTGATCCTGGGGAGCGCCTCGACCGAGCTGGCGTACCGGGAGCACGTCGCCGGCTACCGGTCGCACAGCGCGATGCTCGCGACGGTGATCGCGGTGGTCGGCACGACCGCGGTCGCCTTCGGGGCCAGCCGGATCGGACTGTACCTGCCGCCGTGGGCGCTGGCGGTGCTCGCGCTGGCGTCCTTCGGCGCGCTGTTCGGCCTGCTGCGGCGGGGGTTCCGTCGCCGCACGGGCCTCTCGTTCCGGGTCTGATTCGGGTTGCCGGGGCGTCGTCGGAGCGCGGTCGGCGCCGCCCGCCGGCGGGGCGGGGTGCGTCAGACGGCCGGGTGCTCGAGGCAGGCGATCAGCGCGCGACGCTGACGCGGCGTGAGGTGGCCGAGCGGCTTGGTCTCGGACAGCTCGACGCGCCGCAGCAGCCGCAGGGTGCGGGCCTCGCCCCAGCGGTGCTGGGCGCCGATCAGCTCGGCGACCGGCATCGAGTGGGCCTCGGCCGGGCAGGCGGCGACCACGTCGGCGACCGGCCGGCGGCCGGCGGCGATCTCGCGCTTGAGGGCCGCTCGTGCGGTGCGGATCGCGTTCGCGCGGGCCAGCGCGGCGTTGCGCTGCAGGTCCCGGGACAGCATCACGGGGGCGGTCCGGTGGCCGGTGGCGGCACGGTGCAGGTCGGGCTGCGCGGTCATGGGCACGGGGAACCGTCTTCCGAAAGTCGTGGTGGCGGGAGCAGGCGACCGCGCACCACGATCAGTGGCGATGACGCACGTCAGACGTCATTGCACACACGGTGTCCTCGGTCGATCCCTCGGGAACGAACCTACGATCGGGCGCGCCTGCGGTCAACGCCTGTACGGTGACATCGGCCGCTAGTAGCGGGAAAAACGTCCCCGCCGCCGGGGACGGACCTCGCGCCCTGGCCGAACGGCCGATCCGCGGGTCCGTTGGGAGACTCCTGCGGACGGGGCGGGTGAGAGCCGTTCGCGGGCGCGCGGTCAGGCGTGGGGGCCGGGCAGCGCCCCGTGCTCGGACTCGAAGTCGCGCTTGACCCGCGCGAAGACCTCGACGGCGCGGTCCAGGTGGTCGCGGGTGTGGGTGGCCATCACCGAGGTCCGCAGCGCGGCGCCGCCGGGCGGAACGGCCGGGTGCAGCGCGGTGTTGACGAAGACGCCGGCGTCGAACAGGGCCCGCCACAGCAGGACGGCCTTCCAGTCGTCGCCGACCGTGACCGAGACGATCGGGGTGACGATGTCGCGGTGGCTCGTGCTGGCGCCCGCGGGGATCGGCTGCGGCTGGACGACGGCGTAGCCCAGCGCCTCCAGGCTGTCGCGCAGATAGCGGGCGTTGTCGAGCACCGCGTTCAGCAGCGCCGGACCCTCGTCGGAGCGGACGATCCGCAGCGCGGCGAGCGCCGAGCCGACCGCGGCCGGCACCGCGGACGCGGTGAAGAGGAACGCGCGCGAGCTGATCCGCAGGTAGTCGAGCACCTCGTGCGAGCCGGCGATGAAGCCGCCGCACGACGCCAGCGACTTGCTGAAGGTCCCCATCCGCAGGTCGACCTGGTCCTCGACGCCGAGCAGCTCGCAGGTACCGGCGCCGCGGCGGCCGAGCACCCCGGCGCCGTGGGCCTCGTCGACCATCAGCCGGGCCCCGTAACGGCGGCAGAGCGCGGCGATCTCGCCCAGCGGCGCGATGTCGCCCTCCATCGAGAACACGCCGTCGACGACCACCAGGACGCCGCCGCCGTCGCCCTGGGCCCGCTGCAGCTGCTTCTCCAGCTTGTCGAGCTTGTTGTGGCGGAACGGACGCAGCTTGGCCTTGCTGAGCAGGCAGCCGTCGAGGATCGAGGCGTGGTCGCCGGAGTCGGCGATCACCGTGTCGCCCTGGTCGAGGATCGTGCCGAGGGTGCCGACGTTGGCCTGGTGCCCGGTCGAGAAGACGATCGCCTCCTCGGTCCCCATCCAGTCGGCGATCTCGCGCTCGAGCTCGAGGTGCAGCGGGATCGTGCCGTTGAGCAGGCGCGAGCCGGTCAGGCCGGTGCCGTAGGCGTCGATCGCGGCGTGAGCGGCGGCGATCACGCGCGGGTCGGAGGTCAGGCCGAGGTAGTTGTTGGAGCCGAGCATGATCCGCTCGGCGCCCTCCATCGTGACGACCG
>CAZFIQ010000069.1:0-4456 GCA_964519185.1 uncultured Patulibacter sp. | reverse complement strand
CCCGCGCCGCCGACCTGCTGCCGTACTTCCACGTGCAGGAGAGCGCGGCGCGGGCGGCGGCGAGCTGCTCGGCGCGCTCGTGCCCCCGGACCTTGGCGAAGACGTCGACGGGGGCAGCGGTCGGAGCGGAATCGGTCATGGTCCTCAGATCTGTCCCGGTGGAGGCGTGGGCCTACCGGGAGAGGCCCACAGGAGGTTCTACACCCCGGGCCCGTCGGAGGTACTCCCGAGCGTTCCGGCGGTTCGCCGCCGCGGGGCCGCGGACGACCCGGGCGGCGGGCGGTCAGCAGTGGGTGGCGATCAGCGCGTTTCGCTCCTTCGCGGGCCGGACCTTCATCTTCTCGAGCTTCTTGGCGCGTCGCAGGATCGCCTTCGCCGACCGCTCGTTGTCGGAGAGCCACGCCCGCAGGTAGGCGATCTTCAGGCGGTCGAACTGGCGGTAGTAGCGCATCTCGGTGCTGGTGAGCACCAGTGCGTCGCGACACGGACTCGCGGGAATCACCTCGGTCGCGATCCGGTTGGCGTTGGTCGCGATCCGGTACCACCGGCCGTGCGACACCTCGAGGCGCTGGACGACGCGGCGGCAGGCGCGCACCGTCCGGCAGGGCGGCTGGGAGCCGCTCAGCTGGCCCTCCAGCTGCTCGGCCGTGGCGACTTCGAGGCACCAGTCGCGCCGGGTCTTCAGGAGCGGGTCGCTGGTCGGGTAGTTCCGGCAGATCTTCCGCCGCTCGGCGTGCCGCTGCTTGTCGGTGATCTCGTCGGCGGCCAGCGAGTCGAGGTCCGCGAGCTCGGCGTTGGCCTGCACGATGATCGCGTAGGACGTATCCGGCAGGATGTTGCCGCGCGCGCTGGCCGAGCCGGCCGTCGCACCGCCGCCGACCAGGACGACGGCGAACAGGAGCACCACGTGACGTATACGTTGCATGGTGCAGAGGCTAGCCGGCGCGTGCCGTTCGTGTCGCGGACCGGACGGTGGGTATCCGCGGCCGGCCGCGCACCACGTGGTGGCCGCCTCGTCGTCGCGTCGGCGAGGACGATCAGCAGTGCTTCTCGATGGCCTGTTGGATCTGCTCGGGGGTGCGGGCCTTCATCTTGACGATCCGCGCCATCCGCTTCTCGAGCGCCTTCAGGGCCTTCTTGTCCTTGGCGAGTGATGCGCGCATGTAGTCCCCCATGACGCGGCCGAGCTCGCGGAGCTGGCGGAGTTCGCTGCGTGTGCTCTTCAAAGCGGTTCGGCAGGCGCCCGCGGGAACCGTGGCCGTGACGATCCGGTTGCTATCGATCCCGAGCTGATAGGCCTGCTCGTACACGGCCTCGATGCGCTTGATCAGGCGCAGGCAGCCGCGGTTGGTCTTGCAATCCCGCCCGGTCAGATCGAGCAGCCGGATGGTCGCGAAGCAGACCTCGCGGTAGTTCGCCAGCAGCGGGTCGTCCGTCGGGTAGATCCGGCAGGTGGCCCGCATCTCGGCGTACTGCTCCTTGTCGGACATCCCGGAGCGGTCGCTCTCGTTGAGATCGGCGATGCTGTCGTTGGCCTGGATCAGCGTCTCGTACGTGGCGTCCGGCAGCACGTTGCCGCGGGCGGTCGCGGAACCGGCGCCGGCACCGAGCCCGAGCAGGACGACGGCGACCAGCAGCAGGACGGTACGTATATGTTGCATGGCGCTGCACGCTAGCCGACTCGCGCGGGTCGCGCGCTGCCGCCGGGTGTAGGGTCGTCGGCGTGTCCGTAGCGATCCGTCCCGTGCGCAGCCGCCGCGATCTGCAGGCGTTCATCGAGCTGCCGTACCGCCTGTACCGGGACGAGGAGCACTGGGTTCCGCCGCTGCGCTGGCTGATTCGCCAGGAGCTGGACCGTGACAAGAACCCGTGGTTCGAGCACGCCGAGGCCGAGTACCTGCTGGCCGAGCGCGATGGCCGCGTGGTCGGCCGGATCAGCGCCCACCTGGACCGCAACCTGCAGGAATTCCAGGACAACCGCTGGGGCCAGTTCGGCTGGTTCGAGTGCGAGGACGACCAGGAGGCGACGAACGCGCTGCTCGACGCGGCGGCGGCGTGGGCCAGCGCCCGCGACTGCGACCGGATCGTCGGCCCGTTCTCGTTCACCACCAACGACGAGTGCGGCCTGCTGATCAACGGCTTCCACCGTCCGCCGGTGGTGATGACCGGCTGGCACTTCCCGTACTACCGCTCGCTGCTGGAGACGGCCGGGCTGCAGCGGGCGATGGACACGCTGATGTGGGACCTGCACGTCCGCGACCGCGAGCGCGTGCACCCGATGATCTGGAAGATCGCCGACCGCGTCGAGAGCGAGCACGGGATCGAGAGCCGCTACTTCAACAAGAAGGACATCGAGAACGAGGTCGGCCGCTTCCTCGAGATCTACAACTCGGCCTGGGAGCGCAACTGGGGTTTCGTGCCGCTCAGCGAGAAGGAGGTCCGGCACTACGCCCAGCAGCTGGGGCCGCTGCTCGACGAGAACTGGGGGATGGTCTGCACCAAGCGGGACACCGGCGAGGTCGTCGGAGCCGGGCTCTCGCTCCCGGACTTCAACCAGGTGCTGGCGAAGGTCAAGGACGGCAAGCTCTTCCCGCTCGGCTGGTTGCACTTGCTACGCAACCGCAAGAAGACCGACCGGGTCCGCGTCTTCGCGCTCGGCGTCAAGCCGGAGTACCAGCACACGGGCGTCGGCGCCAAGCTCTACGAGATGCACTACCAGTCGGCGATGCGGACCCCGCAGGGCGGCGGCGAGTGCGGCTGGATCCTCGAGTCCAACGTCAACATGAACAAGGCGATGGCCAAGATGGGCGGAACGATCGCGCGTCGCTACCGGTTCTACGAGCGGCTGCTCGAGGACGGTGCCGAGTCGTCGGCGCCGAAGGACTCCAAGTTCACCGGCGACTGGGTCGACCCGAACTCGGTGATGGCCCGCGGCGCGGACGGCTGATCGTCCCGGGAGCGGCCCGGGCTCCGTTGCCGCGGTGCGCGGGTCGGCCGCCGGCCGGCTCGGAACCGCCTGGACCGCCGGTATCCTCCCTCGGGTCATGACGCCGCGACCCCCTGAGCCCTCGCTCGACGCCGACGTCGAGGACGACGCCGTCGCGGCAGACGCCGTGGTCGACGGCGAGGTCCTGTCGGTCACGACCACGATCAGCGACGTGCCGTTCGTCGATCCGTCGGTCTACCCGGCCGTCGAGGCGGTGCGCCCCGGCGCCCTGGTGGTGGCGGCCCGGACCGCGGCGGTGGTCACGACCGGGTTCGTCGCGGGGGCGATCGCGACGGTCGTGGTGGCCCGCAAGGCCGGGGTCGTGGGGCGATCGGCGCGTGCGTCGCGGCCGACCGGACGCACCCAGCGCTACCTGGTCGACGTCCAGCTGCTCGGCGACCGCTAGGCCGAGACGGCGGTGGCCTCCGCGTCCGAGATCCGGGCCGAGGTCGTTCCGCCCGGCCCCTACCGGCTGCCCGGGTCGTCGCCGGACGGGCTCCGGCGACTGCGGGGCGGGGTGCTCTTCCGCTACGTCCGCCGGGACGGTCGCGACGTGCTGCTGCGCGCCGCGCGTCTGCGCGACGGACGGGTCGTGCTCGGCGCGGGCACCGACGGCGACGCGCCGGCGGCGACCCGCGACCCGCGGACCACGCTCGACGACGCGCTGGCCGACTGGCGGCGGGCGCTCGGCTGCGACGTCGACCTGCGGCCGTTCGTCGCGGCGCACCGCGCGGACCCGCTGATCGGCCCGTCGGTCCGGCGCCGGCCCTGGCTGCAGCCGGTCGGCCGGCTGTCGGTCTTCGAGGCACTGCTGACGGCGATCACCGAGCAGTTGATCGCCTACGCCGACGCGGTCGTGATCCAGCGACGGATCGCCGGCCGGCACGGGCCGACCCTGGCGCCGCTGCGGCCCGGCCACCCGCGGCTCCGTGACCTGCCGGACGCCGCGACGGTCGCCGCGGGGCTCGTGCCGGCGCGGTTCGAGGCGTGCGGCTTGGCGCCGTCGCGCGCCGTCTGCCTGCACCGGGCCGCCCGCGAGATCGCCGCCGAGCGGATCGCGGTCGGGGAGGGGGCCGACCCGGACCGGGTCCTCACGCGGCTGCGACGGATCTCCGGCATCGGCAGCTGGACGATCGCGCTGGTCGACGCCCAGGCCCACGGCCGGCTCGACCGGGCGCCGTCCGGCGACCTCAACCTGCGCAAGGCGCTCGGCCGGATCCGCTCCGGTGACCCCCGGGCCCGCGTCGACGAGCACGAGGTCGACGCCTGGCTGGCCCCCTACGCCCCGTGGGGTGCGCTGGCCGCGGCCCACGTGATGCGGACGCGGCCCGACGCGCTGCCGCGGGTCGACGTGCGGACGCCGGCCGCGGCCTGACCCGCGGCCGGCGAGCGCCCGCGCGGGGCGCCTACGTCAACGGCTCAGCCTGGATCCACCGATGGTCGGTTGAGCGTCGGCGTGGAGGGCCAAGC
>CAZFIQ010000068.1:11103-12781 GCA_964519185.1 uncultured Patulibacter sp. | reverse complement strand
CGGCGACGACGTGCCGATCATCATGGTCGGCGCCGGGCAGCCGGAAGTGCTCGTTGGCCTGGACGTAGACCGGGACGGTGGCGTCGTCGTCGGTCAGCCGCGCCAGATGCCCGGAGGCGACGCCGGTGCGGTCGATCCCGGCCAGCGCGTACTGGACCGTGCTGACGGTCAGGTGGGCCTCGTCGGGTGCGGCGTTGAGGCTCGACGCGATCGAGTAGAGCCGCGGCTGCAGCGGGCGCAGGCCCGCGACGAACTGCTCGGCGGTGATCCCCTCGACCGGGAAGCGCGCGACGAAGTCCTGGATGTGGTGCTCGTAGAAGAAGGCGGTGCGGGCCTTGGCATCGGCGGCGCGCAGCTCCGCCAGCTCCTTGGCCCCGCTCAGCTCGGCCCAGTGGTCGAGGAAGCGCGGCGTGGCGGCGGTGATCTCGAAGGTCCGGGTCAGCGCGTCGACCAGCGGGGTCGGCCCCTGCTTGGTCGGCACCGGCGTGTCGGCCGACAGCGACAGCCGGTCGAGCAGCAGCTCGACCAGCGCCGGCTCGTTCTGCGGCACGACGCCGAGCGCGTCGCCCGGCTCGTAGGTCAGCCCGGAGTCCTCGAGCGAGACCTCGACGTGCCGCGTCTCCTTGGTCGACCCGCGGCCGGTGATCACCACGTTGTCGAGGATCGGCGCGACGAACGGGTGCTTCTTGCCGTAGGCGCTGGCGGTCGCGGCGACCCCGTTGGGGCTGACCGCGGCCGGCGCCGCGACGGCGGGGGCCTCGCTGGGGGCGATCTTGGCGACGACGTCGGCGACCCAGGCGGCCGCGTCGTCCTCGTAGTCGACGTCGCAGTCGACGCGGTCCGCGACGCGGGTCGCGCCGAGCTGCTCGAGCCGCTCGTCGACCTGCTTGCCGGCTGAGCAGTAGTGCTCGTAGGTCGAGTCGCCGAGCGCCAGCACGGAGAACCGGACGTCGGGCAGCTTCGGCGCCTTGCGGCCGGCGAGGAACTCGAAGAAGCCGACGGCGGACGGCGGCGGGTCGCCCTCGCCGTGGGTCGCGGTGACGACGAGCAGGTCCTGCGCGTCCTTCAGCTCGCGCGTCTTGTAGCTGCTCATGTCGGCGACGTTGGCCGTGACGCCGACGCCCTTGGCGGCCTCGGCCAGCTGACCGGCGACCTCGCGGCTGTTGCCGGTGTCGGTGCCGTAGAGGACCGTCAGCGTGCGCGTGGAGGGCGCCGCGACCGGCGCGGCGGCCACGGCCTGCGCGGGATCGCCGGCGGTGACGGCGCCCGGAGCGCCGGCGCTCGCCACGCCCGCGAAGTAGCCGCTCAGCCAGATCGCCTGGTCGCGGTCGATCGCGGCCGCGAGGTGGTCGACCTGGGCGCGTTGTTCGGGCGTGAGGGTGAGGGTGGAGAGCGGCAAGATCTCGTCGGGTTCGCAGAGCTCGTATCGGTGCCCGTCGGGGCAGCACGGCGCGCGCAGCAACGCGCGACCGCACACGAAAGTGGATCGATTTTTACAGGTTCAAGGGGGTAGACCACCCTTCCTTCGCCGTCGCGACGACATCGGCGCCGCCGTGGGCGCGCCGCTCGGGCACGATCCCGGCGAACGTCGCGGCCTCGCGGGCGCCCCGCGGCCCCGGCGCGGGGTCGTTGTGCCGCTCATCCGGGGGCAGTAGATTCGCGTCGGTCCGCCGCGAAT
>CAZFIQ010000068.1:9892-11093 GCA_964519185.1 uncultured Patulibacter sp. | reverse complement strand
CGGTCCGGTCCGGCCGCGGCGTCGTCGCGGATCAGCTGAGAAAGGCGACGATGAGCCCCGACGTGCCCCCGTCCGACCCCGGTGCCTCCGGGCCCGACCCCCGGGACCGGCCCTCCGGCCCGCCCAAGCCGACGCCGCCGCCCGGGGCGTCGACCGGTCCCCGGGCGCCCCGGCGGCCGGCGGGCGCGCCGACCGACAGCGAGGCGCCGACGGCGTGGTCGTCCACGGGCTACGACCAGGCCGGATACGAGCAGCCGGGCGGGTACGGGCCGGGGGGCCCGTACGGTCCGGATCCGGAGGTCGCCGCCGAGCTGGCCGAGAACCGCCGACGCCTCACCTGGCTGGCGGTCGCGGCGGGCGTCGGACTGCTGGTCGCGATCGTCGCGCTGGTGCTGGCGATCGGCGCGGGCAACCAGGGCACCGACGACGCCAAGATCGCCGAGGCCGTGAAGCGCGAGTCGCGCAACACCGCGCGCCAGATCGAGCAGCAGATCAAGGACGAGACCGAACAGGCGAGCGAGGTGCTCGGCGAGCTGCGGGCGAGCACCAAGGCGGCCAAGGAGGCGAGCGCGGCGGCGACCGAGGAGGCCAAGGCGAGCGAGTCCGGCGTCGCGGAGAACGCCAAGCAGATCGAGGAGCTGAAGAAGTCGCTCGAGAGCCTGACCAGCAAGGTCGACGGCCTGCCGAGCGGCGTGTCCGGGCTCGAGTCGATCGCGACCTCGGTGGCCGACCTCAGCGGCAAGGTCGACCAGCTGACGCTGGACGTCGGCAACCTGCAGGGGGCGCCGGACACCGGCGACGGCACGCCGTAGCCGACCCGCTCGGCGGGACGCCGAGGGGCCCGTGCGTAGACTGGACCCGTGAGGTTCGATCGCGCGTTCACGGGCTCCGACCCGGCCGGGCGGCGGGCGCGGGACCTGCGGCCGGAGACCGCCGCCGGGGTGCTCGCGGTCGGCACGCTGGCCTGTCCGGACTGCGACGCCCCGACCCACCCGGGTCCGACGGCGATCGGACCCGCCGACGGACTCGCCTGTCCGGTCTGCTCCCGTCACGGCGCGGTGCGGGACTTCTTCTCGCTGGCGTCGCCGGCCCGTCCGGCCCGCGTCGTCGTGGTCGCGACCTCCGCGAGAGAGGCGACGAGCTGCGCCGACGTCTCGTCGACGCCGTCGCGTCGGCGTGGACGGACCGTCGCGACGCCGTC
>CAZFIQ010000068.1:5865-9882 GCA_964519185.1 uncultured Patulibacter sp. | reverse complement strand
CCGGCCCGCGTCGTCGTGCGGCTGCGGGTCGGCCGCCGCTCGTCCTGATCGCCGCGTCGGCGGGGTCGGCGCCCGGAGCGCGCGACTACCGCTCCCCGCGGGCGACCCGGGCGACCAGGTCGTCGCCGAACGCGCCGAATCCGGTCCGGGCCCAGACCGTGTCGGCCTCGAAGTACGGCTGGTCGCGGTCGCGCAGGGCGTCGGGCGCGTCGCCCCGGTCGACCGCGTCGGCGCAGGCTCGGCAGGCCGGGACGGACAGGTCGCGTCCGTCGTGCCGCCAGCGAACGTCGCGCGCGGCACGCCCGTGGAGGGGGTCGAACACGCAGAGCGCGGGACGGGTGGGCGGCGTGCGGCCGGCGTCGACGGCGACCGCGGTCGCCAGGTCGCTGCGCGCGTGGTCGACGAGCACCAGCGCGCCGACCAGGTCGACCGTCGGTGCCTGTTCGCCGGTCCGCCGCCGCGCGGCCGCGTAGGCGTCGAGCGCCCGCTGGTACGCCTCCTGCGCGGCCGGCCGTGTCGGCATCGGCTGCTCGTCGAGCAGCTGGGAGAGCTTGAGCAGCTCCTCGTCGGCGTCGTCGCGGAGGTTGGCGCGGTGTGCCGCGCGGGCGTGCTCGAAGACGCGGTCGGGCAGCACCGGCAGGGCGTCGGTGGCCGGGCGGGCCCCCGCGCGCCGCCGGCGCCGGCCCCAGACGGCGCCGGCGATCGACGCCAGCAGCGCGCCGACCAGGATCAGCACCACGCCGCTCGCCCCGCCCTCGTCGGACTCCGGCTGCGGTCGGTCGCGGGCCTGCCGTTCCTGCGCGGCCTCGAACGCGGCGACCCGCTGCTGGAGCTCGGCCGGCGGCAGCTCCAGGTACTCCAGCAGCAGGCGGGCGCGGTCGAGCAGCGTCCGGGTGCGGACCTCGCTGCGGTCGCCGCCGTAGTTGGCCAGCGTGGCCGCCTGGCTGAGCGGCCGGCTGTAGTGGTCGGTGCCGTCGCGGTACTCGATCACGCGCAGGTACCGGTCGTCGGCCGCCACGTAGATCGCGTCGCGCCCGAGCCGGTCGTGCAGCGCGGCGACGAACGTGCGGGCGTTGCCGTCGTAGCGATCGCCGGCGACCAGCGGCACGAACGCCATCAGCACGGGCTGGTCGGCGGCCCCGATCCGGCGGACCAGGTCGCGTTCGTCGTCGGCGCTGATCACGCCGTCGTAGGGCGGCAGGACGACGACCGGCGAGCGCTCGAGCGCCGTGGCGACCGCGGCCGCGCCGCTTCCCGTCGCGGTGCCCTGGGCGGCGGCCGCGGAGGGCAGCATCAGCGCGGTGAGCAGCAGCAGGACGAGGGCGGCGAGCCGTGCGCGGCGCGGGGGCAGGTCAGGCACGGCGCTGGCCCTTTCGGCGGGGGGTCGGGGACGAGGTGGAGGGGGACGGCCGACGGGCGCGCCCGATCGCCAGCACGACGCCGGCGGCGATCAGCCCGAAGACGAGGCCCAGGACGCCCGCCGCGACGACGTCACCGGTGCCGTTCGCGGGTCCGTGGTGCCCGGGAAGCGTCCGCAACGGCCGGATCCGCTCGATCGGGCCGTTCGGCGTCCCGGCCTCCGCGACGCGGACGTGCTCCACGATCTCGCGCAGCCGGTCGGGGACGGACCGCCAGCCCGGAGGGCCGGGGTCCGCGTCCTGCTGCTCGTACGGACGCTCGTCGCGCGGGGGCGAGAGCAGCGAGTACGAGATCCCGAGGTTCAGCGGCACGCCCATGCTGGCCAGGTCGAAGCGCCCGTCGTCGTCGACGGTCACGTAGACCGCGTCGCGGCCGACCTGCTCCTGCAGGGCCCGCAGCACGCGGCGGGTGTCACCGCCGGATTCGTCCTCGGCGAGCGAGGGCAGGAACGCGACGAGGACCGGGACCCGGGCCGCCTCCAGGTCGCGCCGCAGCGCGCGTTCCTGCTCGGCGTCGAGCATCCAGCTCAGCTCGTCCTCGACGTGGAGCGCGCCGTCGCGCAGGGTCTCGGCGGCGGCCTCGAGACGGCCGGGCGCGGCGGGCGGGGCGGGGACGGTCGACGGGGATCGGCCGGTACCGGTCGTCGACGCCGACCCCGCGGCGGTCGGTGCGGCCGGGGCCGCGCGGTCCGGGGTCGGGGTCTGACCGACCGCGGCGGGTGCCGTCGCCAGGGCGGCCGTCAGCGCGACCGCCAGCGTGACGATCGCTCGGCGCGGGCGGGGCGTGGAGGCTCGGCCGCTCACCGCTCGCGTCCTCCCGCCAGCACGGCGTCGGCGACCCGTTCGTCGATCGCGCCGAACCCGGTGCGAGCCCAGACGCTGTCCTGCTCCCAGTAGGGCCGATCGCGATCGCCGAGCGACACTGGGGTGCGGTCGCGCTGGAGCGCCGTGGCGCAGGCGGAGCAGACCGGGATCACCACGTCCTGACGGCCCCGTCGCCAGCGCGACGCCCGGTCCCCGTCGCCGTGGCGCGGGTCGAAGAAGCACGGCGCGGGAACGGCGTCGCCGCCGAGCGCCCGTCGGCCGCGCACGGCCAGTGTCGCCGCGCCGACGTGGTCGACGGGGCGGGCGTCGTCGCGGGCCAGCACGCTCGACGCCGCCTCGAGCGCGCGCAGCGCGTCGTCGGACGGAGCGGGGGCGGCGTCGATCGCCCGGCTGAGCGCGGCGACGGCGTCCTGCGCGTCGCGCCGCGCGGTGGCCGCGTCGGGAGCGTCGATCGTCGGGTCGGGCGGGGGACCGGCGGCCCGGTCCGCGGCGCGGGCGGCGCGGCTCTCCGCCCGACGATGGCGTGACGACGGCAGCGCGGCGACGACGCCGAGCGGGACGACCAGGCCGACCGCCGCGCCCCCGGCCATCACGATCCACGGCAGCCGGTCGTTGGCGTCGCGCTCGGCGCGGACCGAGCGGTCGGCGACGCGTCCGTCGGCCAGGTGGTCGAGCGCGAAGCGCACGCGCGCGACGGGGCCGTCGCGGGTCGGCACCGCGTCGAGCACGACCGATCCGAGGCGCCGGGCGTCGCCCACGGTTTGGACCCCGAAGGCCCGGGCGTCGATGCTGCCGCGACCGTCGGACAGCAGGTAGAGCCCGTCCCGGCCGATCCGGTCGCGGAGCACGGTCGGCAGGTCGCCCGACCGTCGGCTGCCGGGCTCGTCGCGGAACTGCGGCACGATCGCTACGAAGGTCGGGTACGGCATCGCGGCGACGCGTCGTCGCAGCTCCGCGACCTGGTCCGGGCTGACGACCCGGCTGAGCGACGGGCTGACGTAGACCGGGTCGCGCTGCAGCTCGCGGGTCAGCTGCGTGGCCCGCGAGTCGCCGGGGGCGGCCGAGGCGGGGGAGCCGGGGAGCAGGACGAAGCACGTGAGCACCAGGCCCACGAGCGCGGTCGGCGGGGGAAGGCGACGCACCGGCGTCGATGCTATCGCTGCGCCGGGTCGCGGCCCGCCGGTTCTCCTGCTGCACGCTCCGACACGCCGCAGTCCTCGTTCCGGCGTACGGGGTGCTCGCTGCACCGTCCGGGGCCGCGCAGCCGCGGGCCCGGTGAGCGGGTGAATCACTGCACGGCGCGTCCGCGCAGCGGCGGACCCTGTGAGCGGACCGGCGGCTGCACAGTGCGGAGCCGCGCAGCGGCCCGCGCGCGCAGCGGACCGGGGGCTGCACGCCCCGCGACCGTGCAGTCATCGGCGACGACTACCGCGGTCCGTTGGTCTGCAGCAGCACGACCGGTCCGTCGCCGAATCGGCCGGCCGCGTTCATCGCCACCAGCGCGGCGGCGGCCTTGCCGGTGTAGACCGGGTCGAGCGGCAGGCCGTGCTCGGCCGCGCGGGTCCGGGCGGCGGTCGCCTCCGGTGTGGCGTGGCCGTAGCCCGGCCCGAGCCACTCGCGGGTCACGTCGAGGTCGTCGACCGACAGGCCGAGCGCCGGCAGGTCCGCGCCGCGGCGGTGCAGGATCCGCTCGCTGCGCCGGGCCAGGCGGACCAGCGTCGGGGCGTCGAGCCGCAGCTCGTCGTTGACGACGATTGCCACCACGCGGGTCCGC
>CAZFIQ010000068.1:5596-5855 GCA_964519185.1 uncultured Patulibacter sp. | reverse complement strand
TCCGCAGGCCGGCGATCAGCAGGCCCAGCAGCAGGCCGGCCGCGGTTCCGCCCGATCCGACGGCGGTCACCAGGTGCGACGGCTCCGGCATGACCCCGCCCCGCACCTGCTCGGCCAGCTCCAGCGCCGCCTCGACGTAGCCGAGCGCTCCGATCGCGGACGAGCCGCCGGCCGGCAGGACGTACGGCGGGCGGCCACCGGAGGCGTTGCGGACCAGCAGCCACGGCAGGCAGCCGATCGTCCGCCGCGTCGACCGGGT
>CAZFIQ010000068.1:0-5586 GCA_964519185.1 uncultured Patulibacter sp. | reverse complement strand
CAGCTGGCGAGGCTGCGGTCGTCCGGCGCGCGGCTGGCCTTCACCCGGACGACCGCAGCCTCGCCAGCTGGGCCCGCACGTGGTCGTCGACCGGCTGGTCGACCAGCGCCAGCGCGGTCGCGATGCCCCGGGCGGCGGCGTAGCGGGTGACCGCGTAGCCCCAGTTGGTGCCGAGGCCGCCGAAGGTCAGGATCGTGCGCCGCCGCCGGCGCTCGGCGTCGGGCAGCAACCACTCCAGCTTGCGAACCTTGTTGCCGCCCCAGTCGCCGTCGCCGAACCCGGCCTCGTCCTTCAGCCAGACCGGCGCGCCCCCGGCCGCCGCCCAGTCGCCGAGCGGCGTCAGCGGGGTCGGGCCGCCTCCGAGCGCGACGTGCGGCAGCGTGGCCGCGAGCGACGGGAAGCGGCGGTGCAGGTACGGGACGGTCACCGGTCGGTCGCTCCACCGTCGGCGAGCGGCGAGCCGAACCGCAGCAGGTTGCCGTCAGGGTCGACGTGCGCGCCCTCGCGCAGGCCGTAGTCCGTGTCGGTCGGTCTGTGCGAGCGGCCGCTGCCGACCGCGGACCAGGCGGCGTGCAGGGCGTCGGCGTCGTCGACGTACAGGTAGACCTGCGACGCCGTCGCGCGGGGATCGTGGTCGGGAGAGAGGCCGAGGTGCAGCTGGACGCCGTCGCGCTCGGCGAAGGCGTACGCCTCCGGCCCGGCGTAGCGCTCGACGGCGAAGCCGAGCGCGGCGTAGTGGCGGACGGCGACGTCGAGGTCGAGCACCGGCAGGACCGGGGCGACCGAACGGAGCGCGGGCATGAGCCGATCCTCGCACGTCGCAGGCCCGGCGGAAGCGAACCGACCGGGCGGTCGACCGCGTCCACCGTCCGGCTGCGGCGGGCCTCGACTAGGTGGTCGTGGCGGCGGACCCGACGGAGTGCTCGGGCTCGTCGACGTCGCCCTCGGCCGGCACCAGCAGCGCGATCACGGCGCCGATCAGGGCGGCGCCGGCGCAGAGCGCAAAGAGCGTCCGGTACGCGCCGAGCGACGGCAGGTCGAAACCGGCCAGGCTGATCGTCTGGGCGGCCAGGATCGTGCCGCCGACCGCGCTGGCAAGCGAGCTGCCGACGGTGCGGGCGAGCGCGTTGAGGCCGTTGGCGGCGGCCAGCTCTGCCTTGCGGGCCCCCAGCAGGATCATGCTCGGCATCGCGGCGTAGGCGATGCCGGTGCCCGCGCCGACGATCGTGGTGCCGACGACGATCTGCCAGAAGTGGTCGATCACCGTGATCCGGAAGCCGAAGCCGATCGCGATCACCACGGCACCGATCGCGAGCGTGACCTTCGGCCCGTAGCGCGTCGACAGCTTGGCCGACACGGGGGCGAGCAGCAGCATCATGATGCCGCTGGGGGCCATCGCCAGGCCACCGGCCAGGACCGAGGAGCCGAAGCCGTAGCCGCTGGCCTCGGGGGCCTGGACGTAGCTGGCGGTGCCGATCAGCATCGCGAACAGGGCGAAGCCGACGCAGACCGAGGCGATGTTGGTCAGCAGCAGCGCGGGCCGGGCGTTGCTCACCACGTCGACGAGCGGCGACGCGGTGCGGCGCTCGACCCGGACGAAGACCACGAGCGCGACCAGCGACAGGATCAGCAGGCCGAGCGTCCGCGGGTCGCCCCAGCCCCAGGTCGACCCCTGCGACAGCGGCAGCAGCAGGCTGACCAGGATGACGCTGAGCAGCACGGCTCCGGGGAAGTCGATCCGGCTGTCGTTGGTCCGTGCGGGGTCGGCGTCGACCGCCCAGCGGATGCTGGCCATCGCGGCGGCGGCCCCGACGACGCAGATCCAGAACAGCACGTGGTAGTCCGCGCTCTCGGCGACGAGCGCGGCCAGCGGCAGGCCGAGGGCGCCGCCGACGCCGAGCGTGGCGCTGACCAGGGCGATGCCGGTTCCGGCACGGTGGGCCGGCAGGACCGAGCCGATCAGGCTGATCCCCAGCGGGATCGCGGCGGCCGACGCTCCGGTGATCGCGCGGCCGACGATCATCACGGCCAGGCTGTCGCCGGCCAGCGCGCAGATCAGCGACCCGAGCAGCAGCGCGCCGATCGCGACCATCAGCATCAGGCGCTTGCCGAAGATGTCGCCGAGCCGGCCGAAGACGGGCACCGCGATCGCGGCGACCAGCAGCGTCGAGGTCAGCAGCCACTGGGTGCCGCTGGTGGTGCTGCCCAGATCGGCCTGGATCTCGGACATCACCGGGATCAGCAGCGTCTGGGTCAGGGCGACGAGCACGCCGCAGATCGCGGTGATCGCGACCGCGGCTCGCTGGCGCGGCGTCCAGCCGTCGTCCGGGGCGACGGGGGGATCGGGGGTGGTCGGGGGAGCAGCGGACTGGGACATGGGAGTAAGTGGCAGATTATGCCACGAGGCAGAATATGCCACAATATGCCCGAGTATGTCCACCGCCTCTGAGCCGCCCGAGGGTCCGACGCTGCGGGAGCGCAAGCGGGCCGAGGCCAAGGCGCGCGTCGCGGAGGTCGCGATCGCCCTGTTCGCCGAGCGGGGCTTCGCAGCCGTCTCGGTGGACGAGATCTGCGTCGCCGCGGAGGTCGCTCCGCGGAGCTTCTTCCGCTACTTCCCGACCAAGGCGGACGTGCTGCTGGAGCCGGTCCACGAGATCTCGAGCCGGCTGGAGCAGAGGGTCGTCGCGGTGCCCGCGGGGCTCGACGACGCGGCCGCGCTCGAGCGGGCCTTCCGCGAGCTGGCCGCCTACGTGCTGGAGCACTGGGAGCGGTTGTCGCAGTTCTTCGCGGCGGCCGCCGACGTCGGTACGGTGCGGCTGTCACCGCTCGTCCACCTGGCCGACCGGGAGCGGGCGATCACCGAGATGCTGCGCCGCCGGCACCGCGAGCCCCCGCCGGTCGACTGGCGGCTCCGGCTGCTGGTGGCGCGTACCCTGGCGGCGTTCCGCGTCTGGCTCGACGACGTCCGGACGAGCGGCGTCGCCGATCCGCTGGCGCATCTCGACGAGATCCTCGCCGCGCGCTGAGGACCTTCCGGCCGCTGCCGGACGCCGCCCGGCGCGGAAAACCCCGGGTCTTCGCCGGTCGTCCGCGGGCGTGGAAAGATCGGTTCCATGTCTCGTACGCTCGTTCACACCTGCCTGCGTGTCGTCGACGTGGAGGCGTCCCAGGCGTTCTACGCACGACTGGGCTTCGAGCCGCGCGGCCGGCTCAACTTCGATTCCGCCTTCAACGTGTACATGGGGCTGCCGGGTCACGGCGACCAGCTCGAGCTGACGGTCAACGTGGGACGGACCGAGCCCTACGACCTCGGCGACGGGTTCAACCACCTGGCGCTGACGGTGCTCGACCTCGACGGGCTGCTGGCCGAGCTGGCGGAGATCGGCGTGGAGCCGGAGAAGCCGCCCTACCGGCCCGGCGGCCGCGACGACCTGCCGCGGATCGCCTTCGTCGCCGACCCCGACGGCTACCGCTGGGAGTTGATCGAGGGCACGAGCTTCGAGACGCCGCAGGACCCGACGCCGTAGGTCGCCCGGCGCGCTCGCCGGTCCTCAGGCCGGCGCCGCCAGGCGGGTCCGCAGCGCCTCGGTCCGGGCCAGGGCGAACGGGCGCCGGGCGTCGCGGACCGCCAGCTTCGGCAGCAGGCGCCGCCAGGCGATCAGGTCGTCCTCGCCGGCCGGCGAGGACAGCCAGCTCCAGAGCACCTCGGCGTCGTCGGACGAGAGCACCGCCTGCCGCAGCCAGTGCCCCAGCTGCTCGCGCTCGCGGACGACCCCGGGGGCCTCCGACTGGGGCAGGATGCCGGCGTGGTGGCGCTCGACGGCCTCGCCGAGGTGGCCGGCCTCCAGCAGGCTCCGGACCTCGCGAACGTCGCAGCGTGCGGAGTCGGCCAGCCGGTAGCGGTGCGCGTCGATCCACGGCCCGAGCCGCTTGCGCAGCCGGGAGATCTCGACCCGCACGCTGCCGGGCTTGGCGCGGTCGCCGTAGAGGCTGGTGCCGAGTTCCTCCGAGCTGAGGCCGTGCGGGCTGGCCGCCAGCAGCGCCAGGATCTCCGCCTGCCGCGGCCGCAGCGGCACGTCGACGCCGTCGATCTCGGCGCGCGGGCCGGCCGGGTCGAGCAGCGTGATGCTCAGGCTCGGCAGGGCCTCGGCGGGCACCGGCGCGGCCCGGTGCCGGAGGGCTTCGGGCTGGACGTCCGCGATGTAGGCCTCGCCGTGGCGGACGCTCTCGACGGACTCGGGGCTGCCGTCCTCGAAGGTCAGCTGGCCGCTTCCGGGCCCGCGCGTGATCCGTGGGGCGGCGCGGCGCCAGGCGTCGTTGGCCATGATCACGCGGCCGTGCGGGGAGAGCAGCGCGCGCGGCGAGCGGCTGCCGAGGATCCGCTGGCCGTAGCGCTCGGCCAGCCGGGCGTCGCGCTGCTGCATCTCGACGTGGAGGTGGGCCTCGACCGCCTGCGCGGTCGACACCGCCAGCGCCAGCGTGTACGCGTGGACGGTGCTCATCCGGCCGGTCAGGTCGATCACGCCGAGCAGCTCGCCCGAGTCGGGGTCGTGGACCGGGCAGGCGGAGCAGGTCCAGGTCTGGACCACCTCGCGGAAGTGCTCGGCGGCGAAGACCTGGACCGCGTGGTCGGCGGCGACCGCGGTCCCGACGGCGTTGGTGCCGGCGCTGCCCTCGCTCCACAGCGTGCCGGTGAAGAAGCTCATCCGCTCGGCGGCGCGGCGCACCTCGCGGTCGCCGTCGATCCACAGCAGCATGCCCTGGGCGTCGCTGATCACGATCAGGTTGGGGTCGTCGGCGATCGGCGCCAGGCAGTGGCGGATCAGCGGCGTGACGGCGGCCAGCGGGTGGGCCTGCCAGCGGGCGTCCGCTTCCTCCTCGTCGACCACCACCGGCGCGGCGGCGTCGCCGGCGTAGGCCACACCGGCGTCCTGGCAGCGCGTCCAGGAGTCGGCGATCGGCCGCCGCACCCGCAGGTCGTGCTCGCCGTCGAGGAATCCCTCCCACGCGCGACGGACGATCCGCGCCCGCGCGGCGGGCGGCGTCGACACGTCCACGGCGAGCCACGGGTTGGCCATTGCGCTCCCCTTCTACCCGATTTCGGCCCGCCCCGGACGGAAAAACACCAGAAACACCATGATTCGCGGAGTTTCCAGTGAAGTTAGGGTATCCAAACCAGTTGCGCGTGCAACGGCGATGCAACGTCACCGGAGGTAGACCAACGTCGACATCCACCCGCGGGCGGAACGGCGCCGCCGGCCCGGTCCGCTCCGTGGGAGAGGGGAGGGAAGATGGATCGGACGACGTGCGCGGTCGAGGACGACGAGGTCGTGGTCGGGACCCGGAGCGGGGGAAACCTGTCCACCGCCCGGTGCGCGCTGCAGACCTTGGCGCTGCTCGAGCGCCGCCCCGAGGGGGTGCGCGCGGAGGAGGTCGCCGAGACGGTCGGCAAGAGCATCTCCACGGCGTACTACCTGCTGCGGGCGATCTGCGAGGAGGGCTTCGCGGTCCACGACCCGCACCGCGGGGTGTACCGGGCCACGGGGCACGGGGTCGACGGGGCCGACGGGCCCGAGTCGACCGGGG
>CAZFIQ010000067.1:0-12793 GCA_964519185.1 uncultured Patulibacter sp. | reverse complement strand
GCCGCCGAAGAGGCTGGATGCGAGCTGCGACTCGCGCGCCCGCATCCAGTTGAGGTTGCCCTTCAGCGTGTTGATCTCGCCGTTGTGGGCGATCACGCGGTTGGGGTGGGCCCGGTCCCAGCTCGGGAAGGTGTTGGTCGAGAAGCGCGAGTGGACCAGCGCGAGCGCCGAGGTGAAGCGCGGGTCCTGCAGGTCCGGGTAGAACGCCGGCACCTGGGCCGACAGCAGCATCCCCTTGTAGACCAGCGTCCGCGACGAGAACGACGCGGCGTAGAACTCGGGCGTCGCCAGCTCGCAGATCCGGCGGATCACGTAGAGCTTGCGTTCGAACGCCTCCTGGTCGTCGGCCCCGACCCCGGCCTCGACGAACAGCTGGCGGACGTAGGGCCGCGCCTCGTTGGCGGTGACGCCGATCTCGTCCGGGCGCACCGGGACGTCGCGCCAGCCGAGCACGCGCTGCCCCTCGACCCGCACGTTGCGCTCGAGCAGGTCCTCGACCTTGGCCCGCGGACCGGGCTCCTGCGGCAGGAAGCACATCCCGACCGCGTAGCGACCGGGGGCCGGCAGCTCGAAGTCGACGACCGCCCGCAGGAACGCGTCGGGCATCTGGACGAGGATGCCGGCCCCGTCGCCCGTTCGCGCGTCTGCCCCTGCTGCCCCGCGGTGATCGAGGTTCTCGAGCGCCGTCAGTGCGCGCTCGATCGTCTCGTGGCTCGGATCGTTGTCCAGGCGCGCGACCATCGCGACCCCGCAAGCGTCATGCTCGTTGCGCGGGTCGTAGAGTCCCGCGGCCGCGGGAAAGCGTGAGAATGGAGTCATAGAGTGATGTGCGCTCTGCGGTGTGGGGCCCAGAACGCTCCGGAAGCGGACACGGCTCCGCCCGGGGGACCGGCGATTCTACAATGATCCCCGGCTTTTCTCCATGCCGGGTTTCCGTCATATCGGATTCGCCCGGACGCCGAGTGACGTCGCTCCCCCGCGTCCTCTCCGCCCGGACGGGACGCCCGGTTTCCGCTCGTCGCGTTTCGGGCATGCTGTGAGCATCGCCACCGCGCAGCCGCACCCCCGGGACGCCGCTCCCCCACCACGAGCCCGTCTGCCGCTCCGCGAATGGCCCGCCGTGGTGCGCCGCGCGATCTCCGCCTTCCTGGCGCAGGGCATGACCGACTGGGCCGCCGTGCTGGCCTACAACACGATCATGGCGATCGTGCCGGTGCTGCTGGTGGCCGCCTCGCTGCTGACCCTGCTGGGCAGCGACAACCTGCCGCAGACCGTCGCCGACCAGTTCCTCTCGCTGGTCGAGGACCGGACCAGCGGCACCAGCGCCGACGACGCCGCCAACGCGGTCCGCGGGCTGGTCGAGACGGCGCTCGACAACGCCCGCCAGGGGGCGGGCATCGCGCTCGTCCTGTCGGTGCTGCTGGCGCTCAACGGGGCGTCGGGCGCGTTCGCCGCCGCCGGCCGCGCGCTCGACGCGATCCACCGCCGCAAGAACGACCGCGGCTTCGTCCGCGGCAAGCTCGCCAGCATCGGTCTGGCTTCCGCGGTGATCCTGCTGATGGTCAGCGCCGCCCTGCTGACCGTGGTCGGCGGCGGGATCGCCGACGACGTCTTCGGCTGGCTCGGCCTCGAAGGCGCCCCGACGGTCTGGAGCATCCTGCGGATCCCGATCGCGCTGCTCGCGCTGCTCGGCGCGATCAACATCGTCTTCACCTACGCGCCGTCGTCGCCGCGCCGGATGCGCCTGGTCACCCCCGGCGCCCTGACCGCGCTGCTGCTCTGGATCGTCGTCAGCGGGATTCTCGTCGCCTACGTCCGGATCGCCGGCTTCGGCAGCGCCTACGGCGCGCTCGGCGGGGCGATCGTGCTGCTGTTCTGGCTCTACCTGTCGTCGGTGGCGGTACTGCTCGGCGCCGAGGTCGACGCCGAGGTCGAGCGGACGACCCTGCTGCGCTACGGCGGGCCGCCGGCGCTGCACGGGCCGGAGCCGTTCCCGGCCGACGACTGACCGCTCCGGAGCCGCCCCTAGCCGTCCGGCGGCGGGGTCCGCTGGGCGCGGCGGAGCTCGGCCGCCACGTGCCGGCGCAGCGACTCGCGGTCGGCCTGGGTGAAGGTGAACCCGACCGGCCGCTCGGGCGCCTCGGAGAAGACGAAGGCCACCGTCGCCAGCCGCGCGCCGCCGAGCAGCGCGGCGAGCGCGTAGACGTCCCGCTGCAGGCCGTAGTGGGCGGCGACCGTCGCCGCCGGATCGTCGCCGCCGAGCGCGTTGGTCTTCCAGTCGACGACGGTGACCTCGTCGCCGTCGTCGAGCCAGAGGTCGATCACGCCGTGGACCAGCGGCAGGACGCCCGCCGCGGTTTCGCCCGCGGCCGGATCCCCGAAGGCCTGCGGGCCGTCCGGAGCGCCGGGGTCGGCCGGAGCGGGCTCGGGATCGAAGAGGAACGGCCGCTCGACGTGCCGCTGCGCGGGCGGGCGGGCGAGCGCGTCGCGGGCCAGGTCCGTTCGCGCGAGCCCGTCCGCGATCGCGATCAGCGCCCGGGCGTCGGCGTCGTCGATCGCCGGAGCCGCCGGCTCCTCCGCCACCAGCGTCCGCACCAGGTCGGCGGCGGGCGGCGGGGCCGCCGGATCGAGCAGCCGGAGCTCGAGCAGACGGTGGACGACGACGCCGCGGAGCCGGCCGTCGAGCGCGGCGGTGGTGAACAGCGCCGGCACCAGCGCGTCGTCGGCCGACGACGACCGGGCGGGCTCGTCGTCCCCGTCGTCGCCGTCGCCGTCGCCGTCGCGCCAGCCGTCGTCGCGGAGCCCCACGCCGAGCCGCTCGCTGAGCCGCGAGTAGCTGACCGGATCGGGCAGCGGGAAGGCCGGCGGCGCCGCGGCCGCGGCCTCGTCGTCGTCGGGCGGCGGCGCGATCCTCACCGCGGGCGCCGCACCGACCGCCTCGGTCGGCGACGCGGTCGCGGCGGGATCGCGGACGACGATCCGCACGCGTCCGGGGCGCGCCGTCGCCCCGGACGGATCGTGGACGTCGACGTCGGCCTGCTCGCCGCACGACGGCCAGGCGTCCGGCGGCACGATCAGCGGCAGCAGCCAGCGCAGCGGCGGGGTCCGCGGCTGCAGGTCGTGCCCGGCGCCGGGCTCGACCGTCTGCGCCCGGTCGGCCCGCCTCCGGCCGGTCGGGCGCTTGTCGTCGCCGGTCCGCTCGGTCTCCGGGTCCCAGGCCCCGCAGAGGATCAGCCGCTCCTTGGCCCGCGTCATCGCCACGTGGACCAGCCGACGCTCCTCCTCCGCCTGGGCGCGGCGCCCCTCCGCCACCAGCTGGTCGTAGTCCCAGAGCCCGACCTTCTCGCCGTCCGGGAGCGGGACCCGCAGGCCGACGCGGTCGCGGGCCGGGTCCGGATCGACGAGCAGGCCCGGCTCGACCACCCGCACCGGAGCCCCGAGGTCGCAGCAGATCACGACCGGCCACTCGAGGCCCTTCGACCGGTGGACGGTGGTGATCCGGACCGCGTCGCCGTCGGTCAGGACCGGGGCCTCCGGGCCGCCGCGGTCGCCCGCGATCCGGTCGAGCAGCGTGGTCAGGTCGTCGCCGGCCGCCTCCTGCTGCTCGACCCAGTCGATGAACGCGTCGACGGCCGCCCACCGGCGCACGCCGCCCGGACGGCCGAGGATCGACGCCCGGTAGCCGTCGTCGGCGCGGATCCGCGCGAGCACCTGGGCGGGCCCCCAGCGGCGGGCGTGGGCGCGGTGCTTGCGCAGCACCGTCAGCTGCTGGTCGAGGTCGTCGCGCGCGTCCTCCGAGACCGGGTAGCGCTCGGGGTAGCCCGCCTCGACGTACGCCTGGAGCGTGTCCCAGAGGGACGGAGCGCCGGCCCGCCCCTCCGCCGGGGGACGCTCGTCGCAGGCCGCCCGGTGCTCGGCCAGCAGCGGCACCAGCGCGTCGGCGTCGATCCCGGCGGTCGGCAGCCGCAGCGCGCCGAGCAGCGCCACGTCGTCGTGCGGGTTGGCGACCGCGCGCAGCCAGGCCTCGAGCTCGCGCACCTCGAGCGCCTCGAGCAGCGGGGCGGCGACCACCGGGACGGTGTCGATGCCGCGGGCCAGCAGGGCCCGCTCGAGCGCGGCGACCGGGGCCTTGCGCCGGACCAGCAGGGCGATCTCGGACGCGCTGCGGCCCGCCGCGATCAGCTCCGCGACGACGGCGGCGACGTGCTCCGGTTCGCCTGGCGCGACCGCGGCCTCCTCCGCGTCCGGTCCGTCGGCGCCGTCGGCGGGCTCGCGGTCGTCGGCGGCCGCGACCAGCACGTGGACCTCGACCGGCGGCGCGTCGCGCTCGTCCGCCGTCGGCCGATCGTGTCCGCCGACCAGCGGCTGGTAGCCCTGGTGCGACGGCGCCCCGACCCGGTTGGCCACCGCCAGCACGTCGACGCGGCAGCGGAAGGTCTCGTTCAGCGCCAGCCGGCCGCCGACCGCCTCGGCCCGCTCCGCCGCGCCGTCGAAGCCCGCGACCGTGGCGTGGCGGAAGCCGTAGATCGCCTGCAGCCGGTCGCCGACCTGGAACCGGCCCTCGGGGGACGACAGCCGCCGGACCAGCTCGAGCTGCACCGGGTTGGTGTCCTGGTACTCGTCGACCAGCACCTGGCGGAAGCGGCCGCGCAACCGCGCCGCGATCCCCGGGGAGCTCCGCAGCAGGTCGAGCAGCGCCAGCAGCAGGTCGTCGAAGTCGAGCGTCGCCTGCTCGCGCTTGGCGGCGCGGTAGGCCCGGGCGGTCGCCACCAGCAGCGCCTCCCGCAGGCGCAGGTCGCGGAGCCCGTAGGGCCCCAGGCGCTGGGCCCAGGCGCACGCGACGGCCGCGTCGCGGGCCTCCCGCAGGGCCTGGACGGCGGGCCCCTTCATCGGCTTGGAGCGCCGGTCGGGGATCTCCCAGGTCCGCATCCGCTCCAACGGCGGCAGGACGTCCGGGTCGCCGAGGCCGACGTCGGCGACGACGTCGTGGAGCGCGTCGAGCGCCCGCTGGCCGGCCGGGGTCGGCTTGCCCGCGTCGAACCGCTCGCGGGCCTCCTCGGCCGCGGCGGGCGCGGCCGCGTGGAGCGCGCGAGCGGCGGCGACCGCGGCCGCCTCGTCGGTCGCGGAGGGCATCGGCAGTGCGCTCTCGCCCCGCCCCGGGGCATCGGCCGGGTCGCGACCCTGGGTCCGGCGCAGCGCCAGCAGCGCGAGCGTCTCCTCGCGCAGCGCGTCGATGCCGATCGACGCGGCCAGCGCCAGCGCCGCGTCGCCGTCGGCCGCTGGGGCGTCGTCGTCCGTGGTCCCCCCGTCCCCGCCGCCGCCCGCGCCGCGGGCCGCCAGCGGGTCGCGCAGCCAGCGGGCGACCGCCCGCTCGAAGGCCGCCCGGCGCAGCTCGGCGGCGCGCTCCTCGTCGGCGATCGTCAGGTCCGGATCGAGCCCGGCCGCGAACGAGAAGCGCCGCAGCAGCCGCTGGGCGATCCCGTGGAACGTGCCGATCCAGGCGTCCTCGAGCCGCCACCGCTCCGGCAGGTCGGCGTGCCCCCCGAGCAGCGCGGAGAGCCGCAGGCGGACACGCTCGCGCATCTCGGCGGCCGCCTTCTCGGTGAAGGTGATCGCCAGGATCGTCCCGGTCGAGAGCCGGTCGTCGCCCTCCAGCAGCCGCAGGTAACGCTCGACCAGCACGCTGGTCTTGCCCGCTCCCGCGCCGGCCGACACGAGCGTCTCGCCGCGCCGTTCGATCGCCGCGGCCTGGCGGGTCGAGAAGACCGCTCCGCCGCCGTCGACCGCGGGCAGATCGCGCCGCAGCGCGCCGTCGTCGCGGTACAGCAGCGCGCGGTCGATCGACGACGTCGGGTCCGGGTCGTCGGCGGGCCCGGCGGCCGGCCGGTCGGCCGGGTCGAGCGGCGCGGGACCGTCGGGGGCGACCGGCGCGCCCGCGACGTCCGGGACGTCGAACCGCAGCTGGATCTGCTCGTCGCTCACGGCAGCAGCCTCGCGATCGCGGGGTGGTCGCACTCCCCCGCCGCGCCGTGGACCGAGCGCTCGGGGTCCGGCGTGACGTGGCCGGCCCGGACCGCGGCCACCGCGTCGACCGCGCGGTCGCGAGCGGCGGCGACGATCGCCGCGACCGCGTCCGGATCGCGGACGCCGCTGCGGGACGAGCCGAGCGCCCCGCGCAGCTCCAGCCCGGCCGGAGCACGGGCCGGTGGCGCCGCGAACCCGGGGACCGCGGCCGCCGGCGAGGTCGGCTGGTAGAGCGCGTAGGCCGGCGGGTGGGCGGCGCGCTCGGCGAACGCCACCGCGTAGAGGTACAGCGCCGCCTGGAGGGTCGCCGTGCGCTCCCAGGTGCCGTGCCCGACGGCCGAGCCGGTGCCGAGCTTGTAGTCGACGACCCCCACGCCGACCCGGCCGTCGGGCAGCTCGACCTGGTCCAGCCGGTCGATCCGGCCGACCGCGAAGGCTCCGTCGCCGAGGTCCAGCGCGGGGACCTCGCCGTCGGGCCCGACCGTGACCTCGCTGGCCTGCCGGGCCGCGCGGGCGTAGCGCGCGGGCAGCGCGGCGAGCACGGCCGAGACGCCGATCTCGACCCGCCGCAGCAGCACCGCCTGCCGGTGCTCGGCGAGGCCGCGAACCGCCGTCGGTCCACGCTCCGCCAGCGCCTCGCGGCCCGCCGCGACCAACGCCGCCGGATCGAGGTCGCCGTAGCGCGTGCCGACCGGCGCCGCCACCGCCAGCGCCGCCTCGAGCACGTCGTGGACGAGCTGGCCGTGGACCTGCGGCTCCGTCAGCGCGCGGTCGTCCTGGGCCCGGCCGAGGTGCTCGACCAGCCAGCAGACCGGGCAGCGGGCCAGCCGCTCGACCTCGCCGACCGCGAACCGCGAGCGCTCGAGCAGCACGCGCCGCACCGTCTCGCGGCCCGCCGCGTCGAGCTCCGCCCCGAGCGGGGCTGCCGCCGCCACCGCCCGCCGGGTCGGCGGGCGGACCGCCGAGACGCCCCGCACGACCGTCCGCGGGCGCCACGGCGCCAGAGCCTGATCGACCGCCGCCAGGAACGGCGCCTCGGGCAGCGGCTCGCCGGTCGCCGAGCTGGTCGGCCGCGACAGGATCAGCCGCGCCGTGGGGCGCCCGAGCAGCTCGGAGAAGAGCAGCCGCTCGGCCGACACCCGCTCGACCGGCACGCTGAGCGCTCGGCCGTGAACCGCCGCCATCGCCGCCCGCGCGTCGCGGTCGATCAGCGGATCGATCGGCTCCGGCGCGGGAAAGGCCTGCTCGCGCAGGTCGGCCAGGGCCAGGACCGCCACGTGCCGCCCGCGCAGCTTCGGCGGCTCGGCGATCTCGACGCGGCCGGATCCGGGCCCCGGAGCCTCGCCGACCGGCACCGGCAGATCGGCCACGTCCGAGACCAGCTCCGGCAGCGGCGGCAGCAGGTCGTCGCCGGCCGCCGCGATCTGCCGCAGTTGGTCGAGGAAGGCCTCGATCCGGCGCAGCGCCCGACGCTCCGGATCGTGGGCGGCCGGCAGGCCCGGCACCGCGTCGAGCGTCCGCTCGAGCGCCTCGACCGCGGTCGTCAGCAGCGCCAGCAGCTCGCTCGCGCTGCGCGGCGGCTCGCTCACGAGCAGCGCGGAGGCGACGATCCGGGTCGGCGAGCGGTGGACCCGCCGGATCGCGGCGGGCGCGTCGGCGATCCCGTCGCGACGCAATCCGATCGCGAGCCGGTCGACCAGGTCGCGCTGGGCGAACGGGCTGCCCGCCCGCAGCACCGTCACGACGTCGTCGGCGCTCCCGGAGCCGATCGCCAGCCGCCCGACCGCGACCAGCGCCCGGCCGATCCCGGTCCGGCGGGCCGGGACCTCGCGCGGCCGGGCGACGGGGATCCCGCGCTCGGCCAGCTCGCGCTCGATCCGCGCGCCGGTCGGGCCGTCCGCGTCGCGCACCGCGACCGCCACGTCGTGCCAGGCGATCCCCAGCTCGGCCACGGCGGCGGCCAGCTCGTCCGCGAGCGCCTCGGTCTCCGCGCGGGCGTCGCCGCCGAGCACGAGCACCACGTCGTCGCAGGTCTCGGGCGGCGCGTCCTCGGCCGGCGCGTCGTCCGGCGGCCGGGCGGCGAGCACCGTCGCCGCGGCCGGGTCGTCGGACTCGAACAGCCGGCGCTGGATCCGCCCGCGTCCGCCGTCCGCCGCCCCCGGGGCGAGCACCAGCTCGTGCGGATCGATCCGCAGCACGTGGGCTCCCTCGAGCAGAGCGGAGCCGGCCCGCAGCGGCAGCGCCCCGGTGCGGCCGAGCGCGCGGTCGGCGATCTCGCGGGCGGTGCTGCGCAGCTCGCGGACGATCTCTTGGCGCGCGGCCGTCGCGACGCGCCCGTCCTCGTAGGGCAGCGAGACCACCACGTCGGCCGCCCGTCCCAGTGGCCGCAGCAGCGCCTGCTGGGCCGAGGTCAGGTCGTCGAAGCCGTACCACGCGACCGGGCGGCCGCCCCACGCCTCGGGTCGGGTCGCCAGCCGCTGGCGGACCTCCCGGCCCTGCGCCGCCGGCGTCGGCAGCGGACGCCCGTCGCGATCGCGCATCCGCTCGGCCGCCTGGCTCGCCGCGCCGAGCACCGTCCGCAGGTCCGCGACCAGCCGCGGGTCGACCCCGTGCTCGGCGGGGTCCAACGCGTCGAGGTCGGCCACGAGCTGCTCCGCGCCGAAGCCGCGCTCCGCGAGCTCCTCGAGCAGCGCCGCCAGCCGCCGTCGGACCCCGGGCTTGCCGGCCGCGTCGCCGAGCGGGCGTCCGCGCTCGACGGCCTGCAGCGCCGTCGCCAGGACGCGGTCGAGCGGGAGCGGTCCCAGGCAGGCGCCCGGCACGTCGACCGCCGCCCGGATCAACGCGGTCAGGGTGCCGAAGGTGCCGACGGTGACGTCGTACGAGACGCCGCCCCCGACCCGCACCAGCTCCCGGCGGTAACGGATCGCGTCGGGGCCGGTCGGCACCACCAGCACCGGCCGTCGGCCCGCGGCCGCCCACTGCCGGACCAGGCCCAGCACGACGCCCGCCTTGCTGGCGTTCGTCGGGCCGGTGACCAGTTGCAACGTCACGTCTTGACCGTTTCAACGCCCGCGGACGGAGCGCACGCGACGTTGCAGGAGGACCGGCCCGGCGGGGCGGCCCTCCGGGCCGGACGCGCGCGGTGACCTACGCCGCGACGTCGGCTCCGTCGGCCGCGACCGCGTCGGTCGGGGCCACCGCGGGCGGCGGGATCGGCGCCTCGGCCTCCTCCGGCTCCGGCGCCTTCATGCCGTCCTTCGCCCACGGCTCGTCGAACTCGACCCGCCACTTGCCCTCGTCCGTCTGGTGGAGGGCCAGTCGCGACCGGAAGTTCCGGCCGGCGCGGCTCTTGAAGCCGGTCACCGGCTTGACCGTGCGCCCGGTCTTGATCAGCTCCCGGGCGACCGTCGGGGCCAGGTTCTTGCCGGCCTTGCTCTTCCAGATCACGAACCCGCATCCGGGATCGTCCTTGGCCCAGCAGGAGAAGCCCTTGCGGTTCTCCGTGATGTCGCGGCCGCAGACCGGGCAGGGGCCAAGGTTGACCCGCGGGATCCGGACGTCCTTGAGCTTGGCGTCGAGCTCCTCGACGGTCTGCTTGGCGAAGCGGGCGATCCCGTCCATGAACGCCTTGCGCGTCTCGTCGCCGGACTCGATCCGCGACAGCCGCGCCTCCCAGTCGCCGGTCAGCGACGGCGAGGTCAGCGGGTGGTTGTCGAGCAGCCGGATGACGTTCAGGCCCTTCTCGGTGACCAGCAGCGACCTTCCGTCGCGCTCGGTGTAGCCGACGTCGATCAGCCGCTCGATGATCGCCGCCCGGGTCGCCGGGGTACCGATCCCGGAGTCCTTCATCGCCTCGCGCGCCTCGTCGTCGTCGACGAGCTGGCCGGCGGTCTCCATCGCACCCAGCAGCGACGCGTCGCTGAACCGGCGCGGCGGCTTGGTGACCTTCTCCTCGGAGCCGATCTCGACCGTCTGGGCCGCCTCGCCCTGCTCGACCTTGGGCAGGGTCTGGGTCGTGCCCTCGTCGTCCTGGCCCTCGTCCTTCGACTCGAGCTCGCCGTAGACGCCGCGCCATCCGGGCACGAGCAGCACGCGGCCGCGCGTCCGGAAGACGTGCGGCTGGCCGTCGGCGGCGGCGACCGTCGTCTCGATCCGCGTGTTCTCGAACTCGGCCTCCGGGTGGAAGACCGCCAGGAAGCGGCGGACGACCATGTCGTAGATGCGACGGTCGTCGTCGCTCATCTTGTCGAGCTTGTGCGGCGCGTTGGTCGGGATGATCGCGTGGTGGTCGGCGACCTTCTCGTCGTTGACGACGCGCCCCAGCGGCAGCTTGTCGAGCCCGGTGACGTACTTGGCGGCCGCGGCGTACTCGGGACGCCCGCCGACCTCGTTCGCCGTCGGCTTGATCTCGGGGATCATGTCGGTCGTCAGGTACCGCGAGCTCGTACGCGGGTAGGTCAGCGCCTTGTGCTCCTCGTAGCAGCGCTGGGCGGCGGCCAGGGTCCGCCGGGCGGTGAAGCCGTAGCGGCTGCCGGCGTCGCGCTGCAGCGACGTCAGGTCGTAGAGCATCGGCGCCCGCTCCTTGCGGCGCGCCTTGTCCAGCTTGGTGATCGAGCCGGTCCGGCCGTCGACCGCGGCGACGATCGCGGCGGCCTCCTCCGCGGTCTTCAGGCGCGGCGAGGGCGGACGGACGTCGGGATGCAGCCGGCCCCAGTAGGTCCGGCCGCCGTCGAGCGCGAACTTGGCGTCGACCAGCCAGTACGGCTCGGGGACGAAGGCGCGGATCTCCTCCTCGCGGCGGGCCAGGATCGCCAGCGTCGGCGTCTGCACGCGGCCGAGCGAGACCGCGCCGTCGAAGCTCGAGCGCAGCCGGATCGTGGCGGCGCGGGTGGCGTTCATGCCGACCAGCCAGTCCGCCTCCGAGCGCGACTGCGCGGCCGCGCCCAGCAGCTCCAGCTCGTCGGGCGAGCGCAGCGACTCGAGCGCGCGCCGCATCGCGGTCTCCGTCATCGACGACAGCCACAGCCGGCGCACCGGCTGCGTGCCGCCGCCCGCCCGGTACACCCACCGGAAGATCAGCTCGCCCTCGCGACCGGCGTCGCAGGCGTTGATCACGTCATCGACGTCGGGACGCTTCAGCAGGTTCTCGATCACCTGCATCTGCTTCTTCGAGCTGTCGTCGCGGATGACGAGCTGGAAGTCGTCCGGGACGATCGGCAGATCCTCCATCTTCCAGCGCTTGTACTTCTTGTCGTAGGCGTCGGGCTCCGCCAGCTGGACCAGGTGGCCGATCGCCCACGTGATCACGTGGTCGGGCCCCTCCATCCAGCGCGCGCTGCGCTCGCCGGTCGGCTTGCCGACCTGGAACGACCCCGGCAGGACCTTGGCCAGGTCGCGTCCCACGGACGGCTTCTCGGCGATCAGGAGCGTCTTACCCACGGGCCGCAGGGTAGCGTGACCGCGCCCGCTGTCCAGTCACGCCCACCGAACGGGCCCCCGCCGGGCCGCGCGCACTCAGTGGTTGCAGGGCCCGGGATCGATCGGATCGGTGCTCTTGATCGTGCCGAGCGCGGCCATCACCACGCTGTTCGGCACGGCGTACCCGCTGCTCGTCCCGTTGCGGGTCGACGAGGCGAAGACCGTCCCCAGCACGCGCCCCTTGGCGTCGACGATCGGCCCGCCGCTGTTGCCCTGCTCGACGACGCCGCGGAACGGCAGCACGTGGCGCCGCACCGGTCCGGCCCCGTAGGCGTCCTGGCCGGTCACGACCTCCTCCGCCCCGATCCGGGCCGCCCGGGCGCGGAACGGCTGGGCGCGCGGGTAGCCGAGGATCGCCGCCGCGGTGCCGCGCTTGGCCTCGTTGACGGCCCGCAGCGGGGTCGCCGTCAGCCCCGGGACGGCGAGGATCGCGATGTCCTCCGTGCGGTCGACGTGGACCGGGTGGGCGGAGAGCCGCTGGCCGGTCGCCTCGGGGATCACGGTGGTGTCGTGCTCGCCGGCGATCACGTGCTGGTTGGTGACCACGTAGCCCTCGGCGACGACCCAGCCGGAGCCGACGACGCCGACGCCGCAGGCGCTGCCCTCGACGCGGACCACGCCCTGGCGGGCTGCGCGCGCCCCCGGGTCGCGGACCGCCGTGGCGTCGGGCGCGTCGACCGCGGCCCGCGGTCCCTCGAAGCCCGGCAGCGGGTCGAACCGCGCCAGCACCGCGAGCACCTCGTCGGAGGGCGGCAGCGTGCGGCGCAGCTCCTTGAGGACCGACGAGTGGCGGATCTCCGCGCGCCAGCTGGACGGCACGCCGGGCGTCTGCAGGGCGACCGTCGCGACCAGCCAGACGGCGACCGCCACGACCGCGGCGGTGAAGGCAGCGCCGAGCACCGCATCCGCGATCCCGACCGTACCGCGGAACAGGCTGCGACCGGACCCGCGGAGGCGCCGCCGGATCCGGTACCCGACCTGTTGCAGCGCCCCGCCGAGCAGCGTGCCGAGCAGGACCGCGCCGAACAGCGCGGCGACCGGCGCGTTGACGTCGTCGGTGCCGTTGGGCAGCACCACCGGCCCCAGCCGGGCGCCGAGCAGCGCTCCACCCACGAAGCCGACGAAGCTCAGCGACGCGGAGAGGAACCCTTGCGTTGTTCCGCCGACGGCTGCCACGACCAGGGCGCCGACGAGCACCCAGTCGAGCCCCGTCATTCGTCCGAGCACGGTACTCGCTCCGGAGCGCGTTCGCGACGGCTGGCGTGCCGGCGGCGATCGCGCGGTCCCGGGG
>CAZFIQ010000066.1:3552-12801 GCA_964519185.1 uncultured Patulibacter sp. | reverse complement strand
GGCTGGGCCGCCCGCGCCCGGCGGGGCGCCGGTGCCGCGCGCGGCTACGCCGGGTCGACGCCGTCCCGCGGCGCGGGCGGGACGCCGTCGATCGTCCCGTCGGCGGCGATCATCCCCGCGTGCAGCGCGGCGTCGAGCGCCTGCTCCTCCTCCGGGGCCAGCCGGTGCTCCGGCTTGCCGCGGACGATCCGGCGGATGTAGAGCCGGGCCTGGTCGCGGTGGTGGATCGACGTCAGGACGAAGCCGTCGCCGCGCACGTCGAGCAGCGCCAGCGAGCACGACTGCTGGCCCGAGAGCTCGCCGTAGGCGTCGTAGCGAACCACCCCGTGGCGGGAGAGCACGCGCAGCACGGCGCCCTCGATCCCGGCCATCCGCGCGGCGAGCCGGTCGGACAGCCGCTGCCACTCCTCGGTGCCGCGCAGCACCTGGTCCTCGAGCGCGGCCGCGTGCGCGATCAGGTCCGCGTTGCCGTGCTCGCCGAGCACCACCGACTGGGCGCGCCGGAGCCGGCGGAGCTGGATCGTCAGGACGACGACCCAGACCAGCGCGATCACGGCCAGGCCGAGCCCCGCGGCCCCGATCAGGTGCCACGTCGAGTCGGCTCCCGCCACGACGCTACCCGCCGATCGTGACGTCGTAGGTCGCGGTGTTGTTGTCGAGCGTCTGCTCGCCGGGGACGCCGCCGACCTCGACCTTGAGCGAACCGGACTGCCCGGCGCGCACCGAGTTCGGCAGGTTGATCGTGACGGTCGCCTCGGCGCCCGACGCGATCTGCCTCAGCGTGCCCTTGCGGAAGGCGGGACTGCCGCCGCCGGACGGCGTGAAGGTCGCGCCGACCTCGATGTTCGACTCGTCGCTGTCGCCCTGGTTGGCGATCTGGATCTCGACCGCGGTGCCGCTGACCGTCGTGGTGGTCCCCGCCTGCAGGGCGGTCCCGCCCATCGACACGCCGACGATGCCGGTGCCGTGCGATCCGGGCGTCGCCGGCTCCTGGTCGGAGCGGTCGGTCACCGAGCCGCTGCTGCTGCCTCCGCCTCCGCCCCCGCCGGAGTCGCCCCCGGCGCCGCTCAGCTGGTCGCGGACCGTGTCGCCCTCCAGCCAGGAGACCGACGGCACGGACCGGGGCGCCTGGATGTCGGCGCCGCTGATGTCGGCGTCGGCCAGCGCCTCGTCGACCAGCGGCTTGGTCCGCAGCAGGAGCACCACGTCGCTCGACAGGAGGACCTGCATCTGACCCGCGATGCCGGTGATCGCGTTGTCGGAGGTCTCGCCGTCGGCCAGCGCCGCCGGGATCCGCTCGGCGATGATCCGCACCGCCCGCGCCCGGAAGTTCATCGCCATCTCGAGCGCGTGCTGGGCGCTGCGACCACGGTCGTCGTCGGGCGCGTTGAGGCCCTCCGCCCGCGTCGCCTGCTGTTCCGCGATCACCCGCAGGTTGTTGACCGCGGGCTGCAGGACGTTGGCGCCCTCGCCGCTGGAGAGTGCGCTGAACAGCGGCGTCGCGACCTCGTCGTTGGACGCGGCGAGCAGGGCCGTCACGTCGCGCGAGTAATCGCGCAGGGCGGACTTCTTGCTGTTCGAGACGCAGCTGCTGACCGCGAAGACCAGCAGGATGCAGATGACCACGATGATCCCCAGCGCCACCAGCTGGCGGACGCGCGCCGTCTGCGGATCGGGCATGCCGGATCCGCCTCCGGACCCGGAGCCACCGCCGCGACCGAGGCTGCCGAGACCCAGCGACCGTCGGCCGCCGCGCTGCGGGGCCTCGTCGGCGATGTGGGTGGGCTCATCGAAGTCGTCGTCGTCGAAGAACGACACGGGGTCTACTCCTGGGGAGGTGGAACGTCTTCACCACTGCGTAACCGACACGCTAGCGATGCTTCCACCTGCGGTTCGCCACTCGACGCCGCGTTCCTTCCCCGGCGGGCGCAGATCGGGGTCCCGGGGACGGTCCTTCGCGCGGTGGGCAGGAGCCGGTCCGCCGGCAGCGAACCCCGCGTCGTGCGCACGGGAACCGCCGTTGCATCGCCGTCGACCACCGCGAGCGAACCGCCCCGGCTGCAGCCGGGCGATCTGGTGCTGGGCCGCTACGAGCTGATTCGGGTCGCCGGACGCGGCGGGGCCGGCACCGTCTGGCGCGCCGAGGACCGCGAGCTCGGCCGGCCCGTCGCGGTCAAGTGCCTGGCCGACGAGGGCAGCGAGCGCGCGCTCCAGGAGGCCCGTACCGCGGCCCGGCTCAACCACCCGGCGATCGTCAGCACGTACGGCCTCGGTCACGCGGACGGCTGCGCGTGGCTGGTCAGCGAGTTCGTCTCTGGGACGACGCTGCGCCAGACGATCCTCCAGGACACCCACGACGACGACGAGCTACTGGAGATCGGCGTGGCGATCTGCGCCGCGCTGCGGCACGCCCACCAGCGCGGAATCGTCCACCGCGACGTGACGCCGCGCAACATCCTGGTGCCGACGGCGGCCTTCCCCGGTCACGACCGCAGCCGCCCCTGCCACCCGGGCGTCGCCCCGGCCAAGCTGGCGGACTTCGGGATCGCGCGGCCGATCGACCAGCGGATCGAGCAGCGCGACGGGCGGATCGTCGGGACGCTCTCCTACATGGCCCCCGAGCGGCTCGAGGGCGCGGCCGGCGACGAGGCGGGCGACCTGTGGGCGGCCGCGGTCGTCCTGCACGAGGCGCTGACCGGCGAGCATCCGGCCGGACCGCCCGACAAGGCCAGTGCCCTGGTCCGCAAGCACGCCGACCTGCCGTCGCTGGGGGCGCGGCGGCCCGACCTGCCGGCCGAGGTGATCGACGCGATCGACCGCGCGGCGAGCTCCGACCCGGCGGAGCGGGGCACGGTCGAGCAGCTGGAGCGGGCGCTGCGTCGGGCGTTGCTGGACCGGCACGTCGAGGTCGCCCCGATCCTGCGGGACGCCGCCGCTCGCCGCCAGCCGACCGCCGACCGCCCGGCGATCCACCTGCACGTCGCCCGTCGGCGCCTGCAGATCGCCCGACGACGTCAGGGGACCCTGCTGGTGGCCCCGCTGGTGGTCGCGGTGGCGGCGGCGACGGGCGGCGCGGTGCCGGCGATCCTGCTCGGGCTGACGTTGGTCGGGTGGGCGGCGCTGGCGGTGGGTCGGGACGGACGCCGGACCCCGTAGCATTCGTTGACCGAAACGACGGATCCCGTGCTGCGAGACATCGAGAGCAAGTTGGCAGGGCTGGTCGAAGGCACCTTCGGTCGGCTGTTCCGCAGCGAGGTCACCCCCGCTGAGCTGGCCCGTGGGCTGGCTCGGGAGATGGAGGCGACGCGGCGTCAAGGCGTCGATCGGACCTGGGCCGCCCCCGACTACGACGTGTTCCTCTCCCCCGCCGACCACCGACGCTTGTCGCCCGACGCCGACCAGCTGACGGCCGAGCTGTCCAACAGCCTGCTGCTCCACGCGCGCGAGCAGCGGCTGGCGCTCGCGCGCACCCCGGTCGTGCGACTGCGCCGCGGCGACGAGCTGGGCACCGGCCGCTACGGGGTGCGGGCGACCCACGCCGAGCGGTCCGCCGAGGAGGTACCGGTGGCGCCCCCGTCCCGTCCCGCGCGCGAGGCCGCCCCGCGCCCCGCGGAGCCGCCCGCGCCCGCGCCCCGTCCGCGGTCGGCGCCCGCGGGCTCCAGCCTGGTGCTGGTGCTGGGCAGCCGCCGCGAGCCGGTGCCGGCGGAGGGCGGGACGGTCGGTCGCAGCCGCGAGTGCGACGTGGTGATCGCCAGCGCCGAGGTCTCCCGCGAGCACGCTGAGATCCGCCCGGCGGGCGACGGCTGGACGATCTTCGATCTGGGGTCGACCAACGGCGTGCGGGTCAACGGCACCGCCGTCGGCGGGATCGGCTCCGGCCATCCGCTGCGGCCGGGCGACCGCCTGGACCTGGGCACCGTCGAGCTGGCCGTGGAGGCCGGTCGGTGACCGCGCTGCCGCTCGCCGACCTGGTGGAGCCGGTCTCGGTCGCGCTGAAGTTCGCGATCGTCGGGGTCCTGTACCTGTTCCTCGCCTGGGTCGCGCGATCGAGCATCGTCGACCTCAGTCGCTCCGCCGTCACCGTGGCGCCGGGCGGGGCGGCGACGGCGGTCGATCCCGAGTCGCGGACCTACGGCGAGCCCCGGCTGCGCGTCGAGCGCGCGATCGGGCACCATTCCGGCGACGAGTACGACGTCGGGTCGGGCGCGGTGATCGGGCGCGGCAGCCAGGTCGACATCCAGATCGAGGACCCGTACGCGTCCGGAAAGCACGCGCGCCTGGCGCGCCAGGCAGGAGTGGTCATCGTGGAGGACTTGAATTCGACGAACGGGACGTTCCTCAACGAGGAGCCCCTGATCGGCGCACAGCCACTGCAGCTCGGCGATCGTATTCGGATCGGCGACACCGAATTCACCTTCCTGGACGACTGACGGGCCGCCGAGAGTTGATGCTTCGCGTCGTCGAACACGCCCAACGGACCGACACCGGTCGCCAGCGCCCCGCCAACGAGGACTCGTACCTGGCGCGCAGCCCGCTGTTCGCCGTCGCCGACGGCATGGGCGGTGCCCAGGCCGGTGAGGTCGCGTCGCGGATGGCCGTCGACGTGCTGCGGGAAGGGCTGGGCGAGGGCAGCGGTACCGTCGCCGAGCGGCTGACCGACCGCGTCGCGAGCGCCAACGCGCAGATCTTCGAGCGGGCCCGCACCGATCAGGGCAGCGCCGGGATGGGCACCACCATGACCGCGGCCTACGTCGACGCCGAGGCGCTGGTCGTCGTCCACGTCGGCGACAGCCGGCTCTACCGCCGGCGCGGCGAGCGGCTGGAGCGCCTGACCGACGACCACTCGCTGGTCGAGGAGCTCGTCCGCCAGGGGCGCCTGACCCCGGAGGAGGCGGCGGAGCATCCGCAGCGGTCGATCATCACCCGCGCGCTCGGCCCGGAGTCGGAGGTCGCGATCGACTCCGTCGTGCTCGACGTGGAGGACGACGACCTGTTCCTGCTCTGCAGCGACGGGCTGACCACGATGGTCCCCGACGACCGGATCGGCGAGCTGCTGTCCGGCGACGATCCGCTGACCGCCCGGGCCTCCGCGCTGGTCGACGCCGCCAACGCCGCGGGCGGCCGCGACAACATCACCGTGCTGCTGTTCCGGGTCGAGCGGATCGGCGACCCGTCGTCCGCGGCGGTCGCCACCGCCGGCGGCGAGGTGGCCGCGCCGGCGACGGCCGATCCTCCGGCGACCGACGAGCACGACCCGGAGCCCCCCGGCCAGGCGACGGCGGTGATGCCGGCGGTGACGATCTCGCCGGCCGGCGTCGGCGACGTGCCGGAGGCGGAGCACGCCCCGGGCGAGACGCGCCGGCGGAAGCGCCGCGGCGTTCGCGCCGGCCCGTTCGTGGTGCTGTTCCTGGTCTTCTGCGTCGGCGTCGGAGCGTTCTTCGCGTCGCAGACGGTGTACTTCGTGGGTAACGACCGGGGCCTGGTCACGGTCTACCGCGGCCTGCCCTACGAGCTGCCGTTCGGGATCAAGCTCTACACCGCGAACTACTACTCGTCGGTACCGGTCAGCTCGCTCGACCCGGCTCAGCGCGAGCGGTTGCTGGACCACCGGGTCCGGTCGCTGGACGACGCGAACGACCTGGTGTCGAAGCTGGAGCGAGGAGAGGTCGTCACGCCGTGACCGCCCGCAACCGCGAGGCGCTGGCGCTGCTGCCGTCGGCGCTGCTGGTAACGGCCGGATTCACGGCGATCTTCCTCAAGCGGGACGAGTTCCTCAGCGACGCGTCGCTCGCCTACGGGGCGGCCTTCCTGGCGCTCTGCCTGATCGGGCACATGGTGATCCGGTTCACGGCGCCGAACGCGGACCCGTTCCTCTTCCCGATCGTGGCGCTGCTGGCCTGCTTCGGGCTGGTCGCGCTGTACCGGATCGACGTCTCGTTCGCCCAGGCCCAGGCCCAGTGGTTCGTGGTCGGCCTGGGGCTGTTCGCGGTCACGATGATCGTGCTCCGCGACTACCACCAGCTGGAGCGCTACCGGTATACGATCGCCGCGGCGTCGCTGCTGCTGTTGCTGCTCCCGCGGCTGCCGGTGATCGGCGAGGCGACCAACGGTGCGTACCTCTCGATCAGGCTCGGCCCGCTGAGCTTCCAGGCCGCCGAGTTCGCCAAGCTCGGGATCGTCATCTTCCTGGCCAGCTACCTGCGCGACACCCGCCAGGTGCTGATCCACGGCGGGCGCAAGCTGCTCGGCGTGACGCTGCCGCCGCTGCGCCACTTCGGGCCGCTGCTGGCGATCTGGGGCACCGCGATGGTGATGCTGATCTTCATCCGCGACCTCGGGTCGTCGCTGATGTTCTTCGGCGCCTTCCTCGCGCTGATCTACGTCGCCACCGGCAAGCTCCGCTACCCGCTCGGTGGCCTGGCGGCGTTCGCCGCCGGCGCCTTCGTCGTCGGCGGGCGGGTCAGCCACGTCCAGGATCGCGTCGCGTCGTGGCAGCACCCGTTCGATCCGATCCTCTTCGGCAGCGCCCAGGTCGATCCGCAGCCCCCGGGATTCGGCACCAGCTACCAGCTGGCGCAGTCGCTGTTCGCCCAGGCCGACGGCGGGCTGTTCGGCCGGGGCTTCGGCCAGGCGGAGCTGCTCACCCAGGTCTCCGACGGCGGCACGGTCACCACGCCGCTGCTGCCGGCGGCGCAGACCGACATGATCTACGCGCTGATCACCAACGAGATGGGCCTGCTCGGGGCGGCGGCGATCCTGCTCGCCTACCTGCTGTTCATCCACCGCGGCTTCCGCGTGGCGATCCTCTCGCGCGATCCGTTCAGCAAGCTGCTGGCGACCGGCCTGACCGCCGTCTTCGCGCTGCAGGTCTTCGTGATCGTCGGCGGCGTCACCAAGGTGATCCCGCTGACCGGCGTGACGCTGCCGTTCATCAGCTACGGCGGGTCGTCGATCCTGGCCAACTTCGTCCTGCTGGCGCTGTTGATGCGCGTGTCGGAAGAGGCACGGCGGCCGACGTGAACAAGCCGATCCGCAACCTCTACCTGGTGGTCGTGGCGCTGTTCGCGCTGCTGCTCGGCTACACGTCGTGGTGGACCGTCTTCAACGACGAGGACCTGCGGACCAACGCCCAGAACAGCCGCGACCTGATCCGCGCCCAGCGGGTCCCGCGCGGCAAGATCGTAGCCGCGGACGGCACGGTGCTGGCGCGCAGCGTCCGGCAGAAGTCGCGGTCGACCAGCAACGTGATCTACCAGCGGCGGTACCCGAAGGGCGCCGACTTCGTCGCGGCGGTCGGCCTGAGCGACATCAACCTGGGGCAGACCGGTCTCGAGCGCTCGCAGAACGAGTGGCTGAGCGGCAAGGCGGTCAAGCTGGCGACCGCGGTCGACCGGCTGATCCAGGGCGACCAGCGCGGCGACGACGTCCACGTGACGCTCGATCCGGCGGTCCAGCAGGCGGCGATCGACGGCCTGGACGGACGACCCGGCGCGGTCGTGGCGATCGAGCCCGGGACCGGCCGGGTGCTGGCGATGGCGTCGGTCCCCGGCTACGACCCGAACAAGGCGATCGCCGACCCCGGCTACCGGGCCTCGCTGAAGGACGCGGCCGAGACCAACCGCACGACCCAGGGCGCCTACCCGCCGGGATCGACGTTCAAAGTGGTCACGACCGCCGCGGCGCTCGACAGCGGCAAGTACACGCCCGACTCGCAGATCGACGGCAGCGACCAGCAGGTCTTCAGCGGGACGCCGATGGGCAACTTCGGCGGCGAGAACCCGGGGACGGTGTCGCTGCGCTACGCGCTGACCCACTCGATCAACACCGCCTTCGGCAACGTTGCGGAGGACCTGGGCAAGGCGTCGATGCAGCGCTACATGGCGCGGTTCGGGTTCGGCGAGGACCCGCCGCTCGACTACCCCGACAGCCAGCTGCGGCCGTCGGGGTCGTTCGTCGACGGACGGTTCGTGCCGGCCACCAACGGCCAGGTCGACATCGCCCGGCTGGGGATCGGCCAGGACAAGCTCCAGGTCACGCCGCTGCAGATGGCGATGGTCGCCGCCGCGGTCGCCAACGACGGCCGGCTGATGGAGCCGCAGCTGGTCGACCGGATCGTCGACGCGGACGGGCGGGTGCAGCGGGAGATCGAGCCCGAGCAGATACGCCGGGTGATGAAGGCGAGCACCGCCCGCGAGCTGCAGTCGATGATGGGCGACGTGGTCAACGAGGGCACCGGCACGGCGTCGGCGCTCGAGGGGATCGCCACCGGCGGCAAGACCGGCACCGCCGAGCTCGGCAACCCGGCCGACGGGATCAACGACGTCTGGTTCATCGGCTTCGCGCCGGTCGAGAACCCGAAGGTCGCCGTCGCGGTGGTCGTCGAGCGGACCCCGGGAACGGGTGGCGTGATCGCCGCGCCGATCGCCAAGCAGGTCATGCAGGCGGCGCTCGGATCATGATCGGGCGGGCTCTCCGACCCCCGTGCGGGGAGATTCCGGCCCCCGATCGGGCGATCTCCGGCCCGAGGGGCGCGGCACGGTCGGCACGGGACCGGCATAGTGGGCCGAGCGTCCTCTGCGGCGCTGACGAGGATTCGGCATGAACCGGGCGGGACAGACGATCGACGGGCGCTACCTGGTGGAGCGTCGTCTCGGCACCGGTGGAATGGCCGACGTCTTCGGTTGCGAGGACCTGCAGCTGGGCCGGCACGTCGCGCTCAAGGTGCTCCACGAGAACCTGGCGCAGGACCCCGACGTCGTCGCCCGCTTCCGCCGCGAGAGCCAGTCCGCCGCCGGGCTCCAGCACCCGCACATCGTCCAGGTCTTCGACCGCGGCGACTGGGACGGCATCCCGTACATGGCGATGGAGCTGGTCGACGGGGTGACGCTGAAGGACGTCATCCGCGACCAGGCGCCGCTCGATCCGATCCTCTCGATCGACCAGATCAGCCAGGTCCTGGACGCGCTCCGCTACGCCCACCGCCGCGGGCTGGTGCACCGCGACATCAAGCCGCAGAACGTGCTCGTCGGCCCCGACGGCGAGCTGAAGGTCGCCGACTTCGGGATCGCGCGGGCCGTCGACGACCTGCAGATGACGCAGACCGGCATGATCGTCGGGACCGCGCACTACATCGCGCCGGAGCAGGCGTCCGGTCAGGCCGTCACCCCCGCCGCCGACCTCTACGCGGTCGGCGTGGTGCTCTACGAGATGCTGACCGGCCGGCTGCTCCGGCGCGATGTAGTGCGCGGT
>CAZFIQ010000066.1:0-3542 GCA_964519185.1 uncultured Patulibacter sp. | reverse complement strand
GTCGCGATCGCGCTGCAGCACGTCAGCGACGACCCGCCGGCGGTGTCGATCGTCAACCCCAACGTCCCGACCGACCTCGAGGACGTCGTGATGCGGGCACTGGCGAAGAGCCCGGACGCGCGGTTCGCCGACGCCGAGGAGTTCATCGCCGCGCTGCAGGGCGTCCGTCAGCGGATCCTGTCCGGGGCGCCGGTGCCGCCGCCCGGCGCGCGTCCCGCGGCGCCCGCGGTTGCGTACGGACCCGGCAACCCGCAGGCGACCGGCGGCTGGATGCAGCCGGCGGCCGGGATGGCGGTGCCCGCCGGGATCGCGGGCTACGACGCCGAGGACCAGGCCAAGGCCCGGCGGCGGCGCAACTGGACCTTCGGGATCGTCGGCGCGCTCGCCCTCGCGACCGTCGTGGCGCTGCTCGCCTACCTGGCGTTCGGCCGGATGGAGACGGTGCCGAACCTCAAGGGCTCGTCGGCGGCGACCGCCACCGAGCGGCTGGAGGAGCGCGGCCTGAAGGCGCTCGTCGACGCTCGTCCGTCGAACGAGCCCGCCAACACCGTGCTGCGCTCGGATCCGGCCGCCGGGCGCGAGATCCGGCGCGGATCGTCGGTGCGGATCGTCGTCTCGCAGGGGCCGTCGGCGGTCGCGATCCCGGCGGTCTCGGGGCTGCCGGAGGCGGAGGCCGAGCAGCAGCTGCGCGACGCCGGCTTCACCAACCTGGCGGACACGACGGAGTCCAGCTCGGCGATCGCCGCCGGCCGGGCGATCGGCACCGACCCCGCGGCCGGGACCAAGGTCGACCCGTCGACCCGGATCCGCCTGCGGCTGTCGACCGGTCCGTCGTCGTCGGAGAACGCCGTCACCGTCCCGGACGTGCGCGGGCAGTCGCGCGACGCGGCATCCGCGGCCCTGCGCCGGCTGGGCCTGCGGGTCCGGGTCAGCCAGCGCGACAACCGCAACGAGTCGCCGGGCACGGTGCTCGACCAGGATCCCCTGGGCAAGAGCGACGTCGACCGTGGCACCACGGTGACGATCGTCGTCGCCCGTCGTCCGGCGACCACGCCGACCACGACGAGCACCACCCCGACGACCCCCACGACGCCGACCACCCCGACCACGCCCGCCAACCAGGACGTCCGGGTGCCGAACGTCGAGGGCTCGTCGCAGCGCGACGCGGAGCGCGAGCTCCAGGCGGCCGGGCTGAAGGTCCGGACGACGACCACCAACGTCAGCGACCGCGACCTGGAGGGCGTCGTCGTCGGGCAGCGACCCAACGGCGGGCGCGTCCAGCGCGGGGCGACGATCAACCTGCAGGTCGGCCGCTACGTGGCGCCGGCCGAGCCGAACGCCGGGAGCGGCAACGGCGGCGGTACCAGCACCAACAGCAGCAATACCAGCACCACCAGCAGCGGGAGCGGTGGCGACACCGAGACGACGGCGGCGAAGAGCGCCAACGTCAACTTCCGGACGGACGACGGAGCGCAGCAGTGACGCGAGTGGCGGTTCTCGGCGGCGGACGGTCGTCGGAGCACGAGGTGTCGCTGCGGTCGGCCGCGGCCGTCGCCGACGGACTGCGGCAGGCGGGTCTGGAGGTGGTCGAGGTCGACCTGGCCCAGGACGGGTCCTGGCGCCGCCGGGAGGGCGACCCGGTGACGCTGACGCCGGGCGGCGGGCTGCTCGACTGCGACGTGGCGTTCCCGGTGCTGCACGGGCCGTTCGGCGAGGACGGGGCGGTCCAGGGCCTGCTGGAGCTGCTCGACCTGCCGTACGTCGGATCGCCGGTGCTCGGTTCGGCGGTCTGCATGGACAAGCTGGTCTTCAAGGACCTGATGCAGGCCGCGGACGTTCCCCAGGTCGACTACCGCGCGGTCCACGCCCACGCCTGGGAGCGCGACCGCGCCGCGACGCTGGCCGCCGTCGGCGAGCTGGGGTTGCCGGTCTGGGTCAAGCCCTCGCGGCTCGGCTCGTCGGTCGGGATCGCGCCGGTGCGGACCGCGGACGAGCTGGTGCCGGCGATCGAGGACGCGCTGCGCCACGACGCGCGGGTGATCGTGGAGGCGTCGGCCCCGGGGATCGAGGCGGAGAGCGCGGTGCTCGGCGCGGGCGACGCGCCGCAGGTCTCCGAGCCCGGCCAGATCGTGCTGACCAGCGACGACCCCGACGCCTGGTACGACTACGAGGCCAAGTACACCCCGGGCGGTATGGAGCTGCGGATCCCGGCGCCGGTCAGCGACGTGGCGCGGGACCGGATCAAGCAGCTGGCGGCCCGGGCCTTCACCCTGGCCTGCTGCGACGGCCTGGCCCGCGCGGACTTCTTCGTCGACGGCGACGACGTGCTGCTCAACGAGCTCAACACGCTGCCCGGGTTCACCGCGACCTCCGCCTACGGCAAGCTCTGGGAGGCCAGCGGGGTCGCCTACCCGGACCTGGTCGCCCGGCTCGTGACGCTGGCCCAGGAGCGCCACGCGCGCGAGCGGCAGCAGCAGTACTAGTCCTGCCGCCCCGCTGGGTCAGCGGGTGGTGCGCTGGAGCAACGTCATCGACGTGATCGAGACCTTCGAGCGGCCGTCGTCCCCGGGCGGCGGCAGCTCGGTGATCCACAGCAGGTAGTAGCGGTAGCGGTTGCCCGCGGTGTCGAGCGGGATCGTGTTGCCGCCGCGCTTGGCCGCCGACAGCGAGCCGACCGCGATCCACCCGGGATCGTCGATCGTCGCGGGCGCCTCGGAGGCGTCCTCGGCCGCGTAGACGGTGGCCGACCAGCGCGGGGTCGTCGTCGAGACGTCCATCCGCGTGGCGGCGACCGTCCGGCTGCCGCCGCCGACGTCCAGGTAGATCCCGACGCCGTTCTTGGCCCCGAACTGGCCACCGACGTAGCTCTCGGTCGACCAGGCGGTCTGGCGGTCGTTGTCGAGCACCCGCGCGGTCTCGTCCCGGTGCTCGACGCCGTCGCCGGGCGGCGGGTCGTAGTCGTGCGCGGAGCTGCTGGCCAGCGAGATCGTCCGCTCGCTGCGCTCGACCGGGGCCGACGGTCGCTGGGCCGTTCCGCGGGTCGTGCGGTCGGGGAAGACGATCACCGCCGCGGCGGCCAGCGCGCCGATCAGCAGCACCGCGGCGAAGGCCAGCAGGCCGCGCCGTCGCAGCCGCAGGTTGACGCGGCTGCGGGTCCCGGCCGGCAGGGTCCGGAGGATCGCGGTGGCCTCGCCGGTCGCCTCGCCGCGACGGCTGGCCTCGATCGCCAGCACGTCCTCCAGGTCGGCGACGAACTCGCTGGTGTTGGGGTAGCGGACGTCCAGCGACTTGGCGGTGGCGCGGTCGAGCACGGCGGCCAGCGCGGCGCCGATCGACGGCCGCAGCTGCTGGACGTCGGGGATCTCCTCCCGCACGTGCTTCATCGCGACGGCGACCTGGTTGTCGCCGTGGAACGGGATGTCGCCGATCAACATCTCGTAGAGGACGATCCCCAGCGAGTAGATGTCGCTCTGGCCGTCGACCTCCTGCCCCATCGCCTGCTCGGGCGAGACGTAGTCGGTGGTGCCGAGCACGCGGCCGTC
>CAZFIQ010000065.1:0-12817 GCA_964519185.1 uncultured Patulibacter sp. | reverse complement strand
CGCACGATCGCCGGAAGGATGAAGTTGCAGAGCGGCGGCACGTCGACGATGTTGGCGAGCATCGCCCGCTCCTCGGCGTCGTTGTAGATGCCGATGTTGGTGTCGGTGTCGTCGGTGCAGGCGATCACCAGGAACTTGCCCTCGAGGTCCTGCTTGCCGGCGTACTCCCGCTGCTCCCAGACGATCGATCCCTCGGCCGCCAGCTGCTCGACCTCCGGCAGCACCTCGGGCGAGATGACCACGACCTCGCCGTCGCAGGCGAGCAGGCCCTCGGTCTTCTCCAGACCCAGCTCGCCGCCGCCGATCACCAGGCACTTGCGGCCGCGCAAGCGCAGGCACGCGATGTAGAAGGGCGTGTCCAGCATGTCCCGAACGCAGGTCTGATCACAGATCCGGCGCTTGAACTGGCAGACGCACTCCTTACCGGCGTAGGCGGCAGCAGGCATGACCACAGCCTACTCCGGCCCCGTCCCGCGGCGCGGCGCCGCCAGGGGAAGATCGGTCCGGCCCACCCCGCGTCGCCCCGGCCCGCGAGCGGGAGATGGTCGGGACCCGCAATGGCGGGACGGGCGCCGCCGGTCCACCGTTGGGAGGATGTTGCAAGCGTTGCTTCCCCACGGCCGCGATCTGCTGATGACCGCAGCCAGCCGCCGGGCGCTGGAGGCGACGCTCACCGAGCTGCAGGCCGCGCAACAGGCCCGCGACCCGCGCGCCGCCGCCGTCGATCCCGGCGACGCCACGGGCAGCCTGCAGAGCCGGATCGTGCTGGTCACCCAGGCGCTCGCCCAGGCCCGCGTGGTCCCCGGGGGGACCCCCGATCAGGCGGTGGTCGGCACGGTCGTCGACGTCGACGACGGCCGCAAGCAGGCGCGCTACACGCTGACGGTGCTGGCCCCCGCCGACGACCCGCCGGGGTCGATCGCCGTCTCGGTGACGTCGCCCGTCGGGGTCGCCCTGCACGGCAGCCGGGTCGGGGAGACCGCCCTGGTCGCGCTGCCGGACGGCCGGCGCCGCGAGCTGCGCGTGCTGCAGATCAGCGCCGCTGCGTGACAACCGCCGCCGGGATCTGGCACGGTCGGGGCATGCCGTTGACGCAGTTCCTGATGCGGATGTCGCTCGCCCGCCAGATCTTCCTCGCGCAGGCGCTGGTCCTGAGCCTGGTCGCGCTGCTGCTGCTGGTGTCGCCGCTGACGGTCACCACGCCGGGCGGGGTCCCGGCGGTGGTCAGCGTGGTCGCCGGGCTCGGCGTCGTGCTGCTGGTGATCTACCTGGGACTGCGCCGGCTGATCGCGCCGCTGCGGCGGCTCGCCGACGTGATGGGCACCGTCGACCTGCGCGGACCGGTGCCCGACCTGCGGGCGCACGTGCTGCCCGACGACGACGAGGTGACCCGGCTGGTCAGCGCGTTCGAGCAGATGCTCGAGCGGTTCCGCAGCGAGCGGCTGGAGAGCGACCGGCGAACCGTGGCGGCCCAGGACGCCGAGCGACGCCGGGTGGCCAGCGAGATCCACGACGAGCTGGGGCAGACGCTGACCGCGCTCGCCCTGCAGATCGAGCGCGCCGAGCTGCCCGACGACGCGCGCGAGCCGATGCAGCGCACCGTCAACCGCGCGCTCAGCGACGTCCGGGGGATCTCGCGGCGGCTGCGGCCCGAGGTGCTCGACGACCTCGGCCTGGTCAACGCGCTGATCGCGCTGACGTCACGGGTGACCGAGGAGAGCGGCCTGACGATCGAGCGGGCCTTCGACGGCCCGATCCCCGACCTCGGCCACGACACCGAGCTCGTGGTGTACCGGATCGCCCAGGAGGCGCTGACCAACGTGATCCGCCACGCCGCCGCGACCCACGCCACGGTCGCGCTGCGCCCGGCCGGCGACCTGGTGGTGCTGACCGTCGCCGACAACGGCCGGGGCTTCGGCTCCGCCGCGCCGCCGGACGGCGGCATCGCCGGCATGCACGAGCGGGCCCGGCTGGTCGACGGCACCCTCACGATCGCCTCCGACCCGCCGCACGGCACCACGATCCGCTTCTCCGTTCCCGTATAGGGCTGACTCCATGACCTCCGATGCGCCCGTCCGGATCCTGCTCGCCGACGACCACACGCTGGTCCGCGACGGGATCAAGCTGATCCTCGACGCCGAGAGCGACCTGGAGGTCGTCGCCGAGGCCTCCGACGGCACCGAGGCGATCCGCCGGGCGCTCGACGACGAGCTCGACCTGGACCTGGCGATCCTCGACGTCTCGATGCCTCAGCGGACCGGGATCCAGGTCGCCCGCGAGCTCAGCCGCCGCCGGCCCGAGCTGCGGATCCTGCTGCTGTCGATGCACGAGAACGAGCAGTACCTGTTCGAGGCGCTGAAGGCCGGGGCCGCCGGCTACGTGCTCAAGTCGTCCGCCAACCGCGACCTGGTCGCCGCCTGCCGCTCCGCGATGCAGGGCACGCCGTTCCTCTACCCGCGCGCCGTCCAGACGCTGGTCCGCGACGTGCTCGAGGGCGCGCAGCGCGGCGAGGCGCTGCCGGAGGACCTGCTGACCGCGCGCGAGCAGGAGGTCGTCAAGCAGATCGCGGAGGGGTTCACCACCGACGAGATCGCCGCCAACCTGGTGATCAGCCCGCACACGGTCGAGCGCCACCGCTCGAACGTGCTGGAGAAGCTGGGGCTGCGCAACCGGGTCGAGCTGGCCCGCTACGCGATCCGCCGCGGGCTGGTCGAGCCATAGGCGTCGTAGCCCGCGGCGCCGACGGTCGACCGTCCGTCCGGCGGGTTCCGGCGGCGTCCGCGCGCCGGTAGCGTCTACGCCGTGAACGGCCTGGCCCAGACCGTGGGGGCGAACGTCCGGCGGCTGCGCCGGACGCGCGGCCTGTCGCTGGTCGAGCTGGGCCAGCACGCCAACGTCGCCAAGGGCACCCTGACCCAACTGGAGGCCGGTCGCGGGAACCCCACGCTGGAGACGATCCAGGCCCTCGGTCGGGCGCTCGGGGTGACGGTCTCCGACCTGGTCAGCGAGCCGGCCGACGGTCGACCGCTGGTGGTCCGCGCCGACGACGCGCAGCGCGTGCCGGACGGCCGGCTCGACTTCCGGCTGATCCACCGCTCGCACACCGGCGGCGCGATCACCGAGCTGTACCGCCTGCGGGTCGATCCGCGCCGCCGCAGCGAATCCGGCGGGCACCCCCACGGCGTGACCGAGCAGGTCTACGTGCTGGAGGGCACCCTCCTCGTCGGTCCGGTCGAGGCCCCCGTGACCGTCCGCGCCCACGACTTCGCGCAGTTCCCGGCCGATCGCCCCCACGCCTACGAGGCGGCCGGCGGCGCCGCGACGGCCCTCGTCTGGATGATCTACCCGTCGGTCTCGCTCGACGCCGGTCCGTTCCGGAGCCCGACGAACGGCGCCGTCGGCGATCCGACGGGCCCGCCCGCGCCGCCCCGCCCGCCGGCCCGTGGAGCGCCGCGGGCGCGACGGCCCCGGTCGTCCGGCAACCGTCCCTGATCGCGTACCGGCCGCGGTCGGCGCGCCGGACGCGTTGGTCGGCGGCCCGGCTGCGCGGCCGGCAAGCCGGCCGGCTGCGACGAAGGGGAAGCCCGTCAGGGCGTGCGCCCGCGGGCGCGCCGCATCTCGTCGATCCGTCCGCGCAGCGCCGACTCGTGTGCGGCGGGCTGGACGAACCGCGCGTCCTCCAGGCTCGCCGGCAGCAGCTCCTGGTCGCTGACGCCGCCCGGGTTGGAGTGCGGGTAGTCGTAGGCGCCGGGGTCCGCGCCCTCGCTGATCTTGCCGCGCAGGTACGGCGGCGGGGCGGCCACGCCGTGCTCCTCGACGTGGGCCAGCGCGTCGTCGATCGCCCGGTACGCGGTGCTGCTCTTGCCCGCCAGCGCCAGTCGGATCGTCACGTGCGAGAGCGCGATCCGGCACTCCGGCATGCCGACCCGGTCGACCACCTCGGCCGCGGCGATCGCCAGCGGCAGCGCCTGCGGGTCGGCCAGGCCGATGTCCTCGCTGGCGGAGACGACCAGCCGCCGCGCGACGGTCCGCGGGTCCTCGCCGGCCGCCAGCATCCCGGCCAGGTAGTAGACCGCCGCGTCCGGGTCGCTGCCGCGGATCGACTTGATGTAGGCCGACAGCAGGTCGTGCGGCTGATCGGGACCGGCCGTGACGACGGCACGGTCGAGCGCCGCGCCGGCCTGATGCACGGTCACGCGGACCCCGCGGACGCTCGGGGGCGGATCGTCGATCGCGTTCGACCGGTCCGGATCCCCCGCCGTTCCCGACGCGCGATCGTCGTCCCCGGCGCGGTCTCCAGCGGGGGACGTGCCGTCCGCGTCGCCGGTCATCGTCGCCAGCGCGGTCCGGGCGAGCGCCGTCGCCGCCTCCAGCGCGCCGAGCGCCGTCCGGGCGTCGCCCGCGCTGCGGGCGGCGAGCAGCTCCAGCGCGTCGTCGTCGGCGGTGACGGCGGGGCCCAGCTCTCCACGCTCGACCGCGCGGCGCAGCAGCGTCAGCACGTCGGACTCGTCGAGCGCCCGCAGCCGGTAGACCCGCAGCCGTGAGCGCAGCGCCGGGCTGACCGCCGCCCAGGCCGGCTCGGTGGTGGCCGCGATCAGCACCACCAGGCCCTCCTCGACCGCCGGCAGCAGCGCGTCCTGCTGGGTCCGGTTGAAGCGGTGGATCTCGTCGATGAAGAGGACGGTCGGCGTGCCCGACGCCTCGCGGCGCTCGCGGGCCCGCTGGAGCGCGGCGCGGACCTCCGCCTTGCCGGCGTCGACCGCCTGCAGCGCCTCGACCGCGGCGCCGGCCGCCGCGGCGACGATCCGCGACAGCGTCGTCTTGCCGGAGCCCGGCGGACCGTGGAGCAGCATCGCGTGGGGCATCTGCGCGTCGATCGCCGCGCGCAGCGGACGGCCGGGGGCGAGCAGGTCGTCCTGCCCGACGACGTCGTCGACGGTCCGCGGGCGCATCCGCGCGGCCAGCGGCGCGTCGGCGGGCGGGGCGCCGGGGACCGCCGTGCCGCTGCCGGGGTCGGGGGTGAACAGCCGATCCACCGACCCAGGATCGCACGGGCGGTCGCCGTCGGGTGCGGAGCCGCACGCCGGCGCGGCCCCGCGGCGCCCAACGACGACCGGTCACGAAACGACATCCCTGGGGTGCCCAACGGCGACCGGTCGGCAAACGACGCGCCGCGGCGCCCAACGGCGACGGGTCGCCAAACGACATCCCTGGGGTGCCGAACGACGACCGGTCGGCGGCGACCGGCTGGGTCGCGGGGGCGACCGGAGTACGCTGGACGGACCGTGTCGACTCCGCTCGAGACCGCGACGATGACCCGGCCCCACGCCAGCCAGGACGGGCTGTTCGACGACCACGCGATGATCCGTCGGGTCCACCGCGAGCGGATCGTCGCGCTCCACGGACCGCGGACGCTGCTGCTGCAGGCCAGCCACCCGCTGGCCTTCGTCGGCTTCTGGGGCACGACGGCGGCGCAGGCCCCCGCGGACGCCTATCCGCGGCTGCGGCGCACCGCCGAGGCGATGGCGACCGCGGTCTTCGGCACGGCGGACGACGCCGAGGCGATGGGCCGCCGGGTGCGCGGCATCCACGCCGGGATCAGCGGCGTGACGGCCCACGACGCCGGACCGTGGCCGGCCGGCACGCCGTGGCGCGCCGACGACCCCGAGCTGCTGCTGTGGATCCTGGCCACGCTGGTCGACTCGGCGATGGTCGTCCACGACCGCTTCGTGCGGCCGCTGCGGCCGGAGGAGCGGGCCGCGTTCTGGCGCGACTACCGGACCGTCGGCGAGCTGTTCGGCCTGCGCCCCGGCGACATGCCGGAGACGATCGGCCAGTTCGACGCCTACATCGCCGAGATGCTCGCGTCGGACCGGCTGGAGGTGATGCCCGAGGCCCGCGACGCCGGCCGGCGGATCGTGATGCGCCCGCCGGTGCCGCTGCACCTGCGCCCCGCGCTCAAGCTGGTCAACGACGTCACCACCTCGCTGCTGCCGACGAAGGTCCGGCGCGGCTACGGCCTGGCCTGGAACCCCGGGCGCGACCTGGCGGTCGCCGCCGTCGGCACCTGGTCGCGCACCGTGCTCTGGCGCGTGCTCCCGTCGACCGTCGCCTGGACCCCGCACGGCCGGCCGGCGCCGGTGGGGTAGCAACAGAGCCAGAGACATATCCATACGATGTATGCGTGGAGCACCGCTCGGCATCGGAGCGCCCTGGCGCGCAGGCCGGCTACGCGGCGGCGCGACTGATCGCGTCGCCGGAGACGTGGATCCACCGCCGGGTCGAGACGATCGAGCTGCTGACCCACGAAGAGACCCGGCGGCGCGTGAGCATCGACTTCACACTTTCCCCCGCCCAGCAGCGGGAGCTGATGACGCCGGACGGCGTCGTCGTACCGATCACGGTGCTGACGAAGGAGGCTCGACGGAACTTCGACCTCTGCGACGAGTCGGGGCGGGCGGTGCCCGCGCTGAGCAAGCGCCAGAACGGGGACCTCGTGCTGTCAGCGGTCGTCGATCTCGCCCGGCGGTCGCTCGACGCGGCCGGCGTCGAGGTCGACGCGGATACCAGCGACGGCCTGGTCGCGGACTTCAGCGAGATCGTGACCGCCGCGGCCGACCGCGCAACCGCACGGATCGAAGACTTCGCCTATGACGCCGAGCACGATGACCCGGCGCGCCACGCGCTGTGGCGCGATCCCGAGCTCCGCGGAGTCCTCTCGACGCTGGCCGAGCACTACGTCCTCTTCGCCGTCCTGGCCCCGGAAGGACCCAGCCGGCGGATTCTCAAGTACTCGTACGGGGACGACTTCGACCTGGCGGTGGTCGATGGCGACCCGTCGTCGCCGTGGGCCCGCGCACCGAAGCTGGCGGCACGGATCTGGCGCCCCGATCGGCGCCTGTTCGCGATCGCCTGCCCGAGCGCATCTCGTGCGGCGAGCTTCCACGTCGAGGTTGCGATCCCCGAGGAGCTGCGCATCTGCCAGGCGCGGCTCCGTACCCCGGAGGTCGGAACCGACGTGAGCCATGTCGACCGCGACGTCAACCGCGCATCGCTCTACGCGTCCCGGCCGCTCGAACCACGCACGGAGGTGATCGCGTTCGTCGAGGTCACCGCGGAGCGGAGCGGGCACCTGCTCCAGGCGGCGCTCACGAGCGTGATCGTGGCGCTCCTGCTGTGGGCCGGCGTCGCCTCCGGCCTGAGCACGACCAATCCGGGGGCCGCAGTGTCGATCGTCCTCGCCGGCACGGCCCTCTACTCCGGGTTCACGGCATCGAGTGGCCAGCACCGGCTCGTCCGCACGATCTTCGCGAGCCGTCAACGGTGGCTGCTCGTGACGACGCTGGCGTCGCTGACCGGCTCGGCGACCCTGGCCCTGGAGTACCCCTGCGCCAGCCCGATCGGAGCGTGGACGGTCGCGGCCGTGGCAGCCTCCGCCGCCGCGCTCCGCCTGACGTGGTCGACCGTCCGGGCTCCGGCGTAGGGTCCAGATGAGGGCTGTACGCTAAAGGAGATGGCGATGAGCGCGAAGGGCACCGCCAAGCGATCCAAGGACGCCAACGCGAAGGACGCTGCCGCGTTTCCGACGGGCAAATACTACTTCGTCAAGGCCGCGGAGCGACCGGTCAAAGCCGTCGAGACCCCCACGCACCGCCGTCCCCGAGTCGCCCGGAAGACGATCCAAACGCAGGACCCGGGGCTCGCGCAGGAGCTTCGCCGCCGGCTCGCCAGCTAGGCGCCCGGGCCCCCGCAGGCCCGTATAGTCGAGCGTGTGTCCGGCACCGCTCCCGCTCCCCAGTCCGCCACCGAGCTGCTGCAGCGGCTGATCCGCTTCGACACGGTCAATCCTCCCGGCAACGAGCGGGAGGCGAACGAGTTCCTGGCCGGCCTGCTGGAGGATGCGGGGTTCTCCGTGACACTGGTCGGTCGGACGCCTGAGCGGCCGAACCTGATCGCCGAGCTGGCCGCGGCCGATCCCGACGCCGCAGCCGCCGGCCCGACGCTGGGACTGCTGTCGCACGTCGACACGGTGCTCGCCGCGCCCGAGGACTGGCAGCACGACCCGTGGTCGGGCGCGCTCGTGGACGGTGAGGTCTGGGGCCGCGGCGCGATCGACATGAAGTCGCAGACCGCGGCCGAGGTCTGGGCGGCAGCCGAGCTGGCACGAACCGGCTGGCGTCCCGCCCGCGGCCGGCTCAAGCTGTTCGTCGTCGTCGACGAGGAGACCGGCGGATCGGAGGGCGCGGTCTGGCTCTGCGCCAACCATCCCGACCTGGCCCGCTGCGACCTGCTGCTGAACGAGGGCGGCGGCGCGCCGATGCGGTTCCGCGACGTCCTCCACTACGGGATCTGCACCGGCGAGAAGGGTCCGCTGCGGTTCAGCCTGCACGCGTCGGGGGTCGCCGCCCACGCCGCCACGCCAGGGCTCGGCGACAACGCGCTGGTCCGGCTGGCCCCGCTGATCACGCGACTGGCGGAGGCCGAGCCGACGTTCGACCTGGACCCGGCGATCGCCACGATGCTCGACGGCCTGGGACTGGACGGCACCGATCCCGCCGGGTCGTACGCCGCGATCCGGGCCGAGGACCCCGCGCTGGCCGCCGCGATCGATCCGATGGGCCGGATCACGTTCTCGCCGAACATCGTCTCCGCCGGAGACAAGATCAACGTGATCCCCGACCGCGCCGAGCTGCGGGTCGACTGCCGGGTCCCGCCGAACGTGCCGACCGAGGAGGCGCAGCAACGGATCCTCGCCGCGCTCGGGCCGCTGCCCGACGGCGTCACGGTCGAGTGGGGCATGACCGTCCCCGGCAACCACTCGCCGGCCGAGGGCCCGCTGTTCGACGCGCTCCGCCGCTGGCTCGCCGCGCACGCCCCCGACGCCCGGATCGTGCCGAGCTTCCTGCCCGGGTTCACCGATTCGCGGACCTGGCGCGCCGCCTTCCCGGACTGCGTGGCGTACGGGTTCTTCCCGCACCGCGCGCTGGAGCTCGGCGAGCAGGCCGGGCGGATGCACGCCAAGGACGAGCGGATCGCCGTCGCCGACCTGGACTTCGCGGTCGGCTGCTTCCGCGACGTCACCGTCGAGCTGCTGGGCTGAGCTCGCGGCGCCCGATCGCGCGCCACCGCGGACGCCGCCACGGGGTGCGCCGTACGCGTTCGCCGGCCACGCAGGCGACCGACCGCCGCTCCGCATGTCAGGATCGGGGCGTGAGCGACCCCAGGATGCTGCTGCTGTGGGACTCCCCGAACATCGACATGGTGCTCGGGCAGCTGATCCTGCGGCGCAAGCCGACCGGTCGCGAGCGCCCGCGGATCGACGCGCTGGCGGACTGGCTGCGCGATCGCGCTGACCGGCGGGGATCCGACGGGACGCCGCGTCCGCAGATCGAGGCGTCGATCTTCGCCAACGTCACCGAGCGCACCTTCAACGGCGTGGTCGGCTGGGCCGAGGTCGTCCGCCAGGCCGGCTTCCGGATGTTCCTCAAGCCGAAGCTGCGCGACGACAGCGACGTCGACGACGACATCCTGCAGCTGCTCGCGCAGCGCCGCGAAGAGGGTGGCCTGCGCGAGGTGATCCTGATGTCGCACGACGGCATGGCGTTCGTGGAGGCGGCCAAGAGCCTGCTCGCCGACGGCATCGCCGTGACCGCCCTGGTCTTCCCGGAGCACGCGCACCAGCTCTGCCAGGTGGACGGGATCGAGGTCGTCGACCTGGAGGACATCCCCGGCCTCTTCGAGTCGCCGCTGCCGCGCCTGACGTTCCACAGCCTGCCGGCCGAGGGCCGCTGGCTGGAGCCGATCAACGCGCTGTAGGGCCGCGGTCGAGCGCGCGCCTCGCCCCGCGGCAACCTCCGCGCGCCTGTACTGGTCAGACAAGCTGCTTATCGGCTAGCATTGCGGCGTGCCGTTCGACGCCGTCGTCCATCAGCCCGTGTACCGGCAGGTGGCCGCCCAGATCCGCGGGGCGATCCTCGACGGCGAGCTGGAGGCGGGCCAGGCGCTGCCGTCGGAGCGCCAGCTGTGCGACCGCTTCGCGGTCGGCCGCACGACCGTCCGCGAGGCGCTGCGGGCGCTCCAGGCCCAGGGCCTGGTGGTCTCCGACGGCGCGACCTCGCCGCTGCGGGTCAGCTCCGCCGAGGCGCTGTCGACCGGGCCGCTGCCCGACGCGCTCGACGCGCTGCTCCGACTCGGTCACGTTCCCGTCGCCGACCTCGTCGCCCTTCGCGAGGCGCTCGAGGGTGCCGCGATCGCCGCCCTGGCCACGCGGCGCGACCCGGTCGACCTGGCTCCCGCCGAGCAGGCGCTCGTCGCGATGGAACGCGCCGCGGACGACGTCGAGGCCTTCGAGGCCGCCGACGTCCGCTTCCACCTGGCGCTCGCGACCGCGTCGGGCAACACGGCGATCCCGCTGGTGATGACCGCCGTGCGCGCCGCGATCTCCGTCCACCTGAGCGCCGCGCTGCGGGCGCTCCCCGACCCCGGCGCGGTCACGAGCCGGCTGCGGGCCGAGCACGCGGCGATCCTCGACGCCGTCCGCGCGCACGACGCCGAACGGGCCCAGCAGCTGCTCCGCTCGCACATCCGCGGGCTCTACCGACCGGAGGACGTCCGATGACCCACGCCCGACTGCTGACCGCCCTCGAGGCCGCCGGCGACCTGACCACCGACGCCGACGTGCTGGAGAGCTACCGCCACGACCAGGCCGCCCCCGGCCTGGTCGCCGCCGGCACGCCGCTGGCGCTGGTGCGGCCGACGAGCACCGAGCAGGTCCAGGCGGCGGTCCGCGCCGCCGCACAGCACAGCACCCCGATCGTGCCCCGCGGCGCCGGATCGGGCCTCAGCGGGGGCGCCAACGCGATCGACGGCTGCGTGATCCTGAGCCTCGAGCGGATGGACGGGATCGTCGAGGTCGACGCCGCGGGCCTGACCGCGACCGTCCAGCCGGGCGTCGTCAACGCCACGCTCGGCACCGCCGTCGCGGCCCACGGGCTGTGGTACGCCCCGGACCCCGCCAGCCGCGAGTTCTCGACGATCGGCGGCAACATCGCCACCAACGCCGGCGGGCTCTGCTGCGTCAAGTACGGCGTCACCCGCGACGCGCTGCTGGCCTGCGAGGTCGTGCTCGCCGACGGCCGCGCCGTGCGCCTGGGGCACCGCACCCGCAAGGGCGTCGTCGGCTACGACCTGGCCGGGCTGATCTGCGGGTCGGAGGGGACGCTCGGCGTGGTCACCGAGGCGACGGTCCGGCTGTTGCCCGCCCCGCCCGCGGCCAGCACGGTCGCGGCGACCTTCGGATCGGCCGCCGACGCAGGAGCCGCGATCGTGGCGATCGTCGGTCGCGTCCGCCCGGCGATGCTCGAGCTGCTCGACCAGACCACGCTCGGCGCCGTCCAGGAGCTGCAGCCGCTCGGCTACGACGACGACGTGCGAGCCGTGCTGTTCGCGCGGTCGGACGCGGGCCCCGGCGCCGCGGAGCGCGAGATCGCGCTGATCGAGGAGGCCTGCGAGGCCGCCGGCGCCACGCTCGTCGTCAGCAGCGACGACCCCGAGGAGGGCCGGATGATCACCGCCGCCCGCCAGCTGGCCTACCCCGCGCTGGAGCGCCGCGGCGCGACGCTGCTCGACGACGTCGCCGTGCCGATCCCGCGGATCCCCGAGCTGCTCGCGGGGGTCGAGCGGATCGCCGACGACCGCGGCGTCTCGATCGGCACCTTCGGCCACGCCGGGGACGGCAACATGCACCCGACGATCGTCTACGACCACGCCGATCCGACCGCGGTCCAGCGGGCCCGCGACGCCTTCGACGCGATCGTCGGCCTGGCGCTGACGCTCGGCGGCACCGCGTCCGGCGAGCACGGCGTCGGCGTGCTCAAGCGGCCCTACCTGGACCCCGAGCTGGGCGACGCGCGACAGCTCGGCCTGGCGATCCGCGACGCCTGGGACCCGGAGGGGATCATGAACCCCGGCAAGGCGGTCTGAGGTTCCCGCCGCGGCGGGAACCGGTCAGCTCGCCTCGGGCGGCGTCGCGTCCGGCGTCCGCGGCTCGATCGCGGTCCGCCGGCGGCCGCCCGGGATCCGCCCCGCGACGCGGCCGATCGGCACCACGGCGTCGCGCAGCGCGTCGGCGGCCTCGCGCATCTCGCCGACCGTGCCCTCGATCCCGTCCAGCGACGGCCCCAGCGTCCGCAGCGGCTCGAGCGTGTCGCTGAGCGACGCCAGCGGACGCAGCCGCTCCTCCAGACGCGCCAGCGGACGCAGCGTCTCCTCCAGCGCGCCGAGCCGCTGGAGGGTGTCGGTCAGCTCCTCCAGGCGGGTCAGCGCCAACGACAGGTCGGCCAGCTGGTCGAGCGGGCCGCCGACCGCCAGCAGCCGCTCCAGGTCACCGTCCTCGGCCAGCATCCGCTCCGCGACCCCGCCCTCGGCGAGGGCCCGCTCCAGCGTCCCGCCGGGCACCGTCAGGCGGTCGAGCGGCCCGTCCGGCGCCAGCAGCCGCTCGAGCGGCCCGTCGCGCTCCAGCAGCCGGTCCAGCGGTCCCTGCTCGGCGACCAGCCGCTCGACCGCGCCGCCGTCGGCCAGCACCCGGTCGAGCGGGCCGCCGTCGCGCAACGATCGATCGAGCGGACCGTCCTCGCGCAGCGCCCGGTCGAGCGGGCCGCCGGCCGCCAGCGCCCGCCCCAGCGGCCGGTCGTCCGCCGTCAGCGCCGCCAGCTGCTCGATCCGCGCCAGCGGGCCGTCGGGGTCGGCCAGCCGCGCCAGCTGGTCGAGCACGCCACCCTCGGCGATCAGCGTCTGCGTCCGCTCGATCAGCCCGCCC
>CAZFIQ010000064.1:4764-12864 GCA_964519185.1 uncultured Patulibacter sp. | reverse complement strand
CTGCTGACCGACGGCCTGCGCGCCGAGCGCGAGCAGGGCATCACGATCGACGTCGCCTACCGGTACTTCACCACCGGCGACCGCAGCTTCATCCTGGCCGACACCCCCGGCCACGTGCAGTACACGCGCAACATGGTGACCGGCGCGTCGACCGCCGACGTCGTGATCGTGCTGGTCGACGCCCGCCAGGGCGTGATCGAGCAGACCCGCCGCCACACCTTCATCGCGGCGCTGCTCGGCGTGCGGCACGTGACCTTCGCGGTCAACAAGATGGACCTGGTCGACTGGTCCGAGCAGCGGTTCACGGAGATCGCGGCCGAGACCACGCGGATCGCCGACCAGCTGGGGATCCCCGACATCCACGTGATCCCGATCAGCGCGCTGCACGGGGACAACGTCGTCGACCGCGGCGAGATGCCCACCTGGTACCCCGACGACGAGGACCATCCGACGCTGCTCGGTCATCTGCAGACCGTGCAAGTGACTGAGGACCGCAACGACCGCGACCTGCGGTTCCCGGTTCAGTGGGTGATCCGGCCCGGCGGTGGCGGCAGCGACGGCGTGTCCGGCATCGCCGACGAGCTCCACGACTACCGCGGCTACGCCGGCTCGGTGGCCGGTGGCGTGCTGCGCCCGGGTGACGAGGTCCAGGTGCTGCCGTCGGGCGTGCGCTCGCGGATCGCCCGGGTCGAGACCTTCGACGGTGACGTCGAGGAGGCGGTGGCGCCGATGGCGGTCACCGTCCACCTGGAGGACGACGTCGACGTCAGCCGGGGCGACACGATCGTCGGCGCCGACGACTCCGCCTCCGACCTGGTGCTGCGCGAGTTCGAGGCCGACGTCTGCTGGATGAGCGACCGCAAGCTGCGGCCGGGAACCCGCCTGCTGCTGAAGCACACGACGACCACGACGACGGCGCGCGTCGACGCGATCGTCGATCGGCTCGACCTGCACACCCTGGAGCGCTCCGCGGCCGACGCCGACGCGACGCTCGAGCTGAACGACATCGGCCGCGTGCGGATCCGCGTCAAGCGCCCGCTGATCGCCGACCCCTACGACCGCGACCGCGCGACGGGCGCCTTCATCCTGATCGACGAGGGCACCAACGACACGGTCGCGGGCGGCATGATCCGGTAGCGACGCCGGGGTCCGCGAGGCCTGCGTCGCTCCTCCGGAGCCCCTGACGCTTCCGGAGGCTCTCCGATAACCGCTGGCTGACGCCTCGCGGTCGACTTCCCGACCGCTCGTTTGGTCCGACCGCGCGCCTCCGTGCCCCGCCGACCGTCGGGAGTCCGACTGTCCGCACGGCCAAGGCCACGGGACATCGAATAGATTTACGCGGCTTATGTTCCGGAAGATCTTGATCGCCAACCGCGGTGAAATCGCGATCCGCGTGATGCGGGCCTGCGAGGAGCTGGGGATCGCCACCGTGGCCGTGTACTCGGAGCTCGACCGGGACGCCCTGCACGTCAAGCGCGCCGACGAGGCGTACCTGATCGGCCCGGCCGCGCCCGCCGAGAGCTACCTGAACGTCGACAACATCGTCAAGGCGGTACGCGAGTCCGGTGCCGAGGCCGTGCATCCCGGCTACGGCTTCCTCTCCGAGAACGCGCCGTTCGTCGAGCGGCTCGAGGCCGAGGGCATCACCTTCATCGGGCCGCCCGCGTCCGCGATCGACGCGATGGGCTCGAAGACCAAGGCCCGCGACCTGATGAAGAAGGCCGGCGTGCCGATCGTGCCGGGCACGACCGAATCCGTCGACACCTACGAGGACGCGGTCCGGATCGCCAACGAGGAGATCGGCTTTCCGGTCGCGGTCAAGGCAGCTTCCGGCGGCGGTGGCAAGGGCTTCCGCGTCGCGCTGACCGAGGACAAGCTCAAGGACGCCTACGAGGGCGCCAGCCGCGAGGGCGAGAAGTTCTTCAGCGACGGCACCGTGTACCTGGAGCGGTACCTGCCGAACCCGCGCCACGTCGAGGTGCAGATCATCGCCGACAAGCACGGCAACTGCATCCACCTGGGCGAGCGCGATTGCTCGATCCAGCGCCGCCACCAGAAGCTGATCGAGGAGGCGCCCGCCCCGCCGTGGGTCGTCGACGAGAAGCTGCGCGCCGAGATCGGCGAGATCGGCATCAACGCGGCCAAGGCCGTCAACTACGTCGGCGCCGGCACGATCGAGGGCATGCTGCAGGACGGGGAGTACTTCTTCCTCGAGATGAACACCCGCGTGCAGGTTGAGCACTGCGTGACCGAGGCCGTCACCGGCATCGACATCGTCAAGCAGGGCATCAAGGCCGCCGCCGGTCTGCCGCTCGACTACCAGCAGGAGGACGTCGTCCTCCGCGGTCACGCGATCGAGGCCCGGATCAACGCCGAGTCCGCGCCGATGAACTTCGCGCCGACCCCCGGCGAGATCGGTGGCTACCTGGAGCCGACCGGCCCCGGCGTGCGCGTCGACTCCGGCGTCGGTGCCGGCGGCATCGTGTCGCCCGCCTACGACCCGATGGTCGCCAAGCTGATCGTCTGGGACGCCGACCGCGAGCAGGCCACCCAGCGCATGCTCCGCGCGTTGTCGGAGTACAAGATCGAGGGCCTGACCACCCTGATCCCGTTCCACCAGGCGATCTTCGCCACCGAGAACTGGGCCAAGGCCTCGACCTGCACGGAGCTGCTCGAAGACAAGGCGTGGCTGAAGTCCACCGCTCCGGCCGAGCCGGTCGTCCCGGTTCAGTCCGACGACGACGAGGAGACCGTCGTCCGTGACTACCAGGTCGAGGTCTCCGGTCGCCTGTTCGACGTCAAGGTTCATGGCGCGGCGTTCGCCCCGGTCGGCGTGGCTGCCGGTGCGGCTCCGGCCGCGGCCAACGGGGCCGGCAAGAAGAAGCGCTCCGAGCGCAAGAAGGCCGCCGGTGGCGGCGCGGACGATCTGCCGTCGCCGATCCAGGGCAACATGTGGAAGGTCGTCGCCACCGAGGGGCAGGAGGTCGCCGAGGGCGATCTGATCTGCATCATCGAGGCGATGAAGATGGAGAACGAGATCACGGCGCACAAGGCCGGCACGATCTCCGTCCTGGCCGCCAAGGAAGGCGAGCCGATCAACACCGGCGACCTGATCGCGACGATCAAGTCGGAGGCCGCGGCCGCGGCGTAGCCCCGAGGCTCACACGATCCGGCCCTGACCCGGCTCGGCCGAAGTTCTTGCGTGTGGCGCCCCCCGGGGCGCCACACGCCGTTCGAGACGGAGGTCGGTGGCAATCTTCCCGCTCGTTGCGTATATTTCGTTTGCACTGGTAGCCGGCGTACGCTAGGGGCTGAGGCAGATGGGTGTCGTTGAGACCGTGGACCGCGTGGTGCAGCCGCGTGAATCCGAATCGACGGAGATGGAGGCGCTGCGGGCGGCGATCGACGGTGAGTTCCAGGGCTACAGGCCGTGCTTGATCGGGCCGGACGGCACGCATATCGAGATTCCGGAATCGGCCTTCCGCGCCTTGCGAGCGGTGGTGCACGGGATGGCCGCGGGAAAGACCATCACGGTGATGCCTTCCAACGAGCAGCTCACGACGCAGCAGGCCGCCGAGATGCTGAACGTGTCGCGACCGCACGTCGTCAAGCTGCTCGACGAGGGCAAGATTCCGTTCTCGAAGACGGGGACCCACAGGCGCATCGAGGTGTCGGACGTCTTGGCGTACCGTGAGGCTCGAGCCCAGCGTCGTCGAGAGCAACTTCGCGAGATCACACGCGCCTCCGCGGCCTCGCCTGGCGGCTATTCGTGACACCGTACGCGTAGGTGCTCGTTCTGGGGTAGTTTGACGGCGTGGCCTTCGTCGTCGTCCTCGACGCCTGCGTGCTCTATCCCTTCTCGCTACGGGACACGCTGCTGCGTTTTGCCGAGGCGGAGGCGTACGCGCTGCGTTGGAGCGACGCGATTCTCGACGAGGTGCTCCGGAACCTCGTGAAGAACGGGGCGATGGACCATTCCGGTGCGGCGTGGCTCGAACAGCAGATGCGCGAGGCGTTCGAGGACGCCGTGGTGCCGGCAGCGGCAATCCAGGCCCTCGAGGGGGCGATGGAGAATGATCCGAAGGACCGCCACGTCCTTGCTGCCGCCGTAGCGTCCAATGCGGCGGTCATCGTCACCAAGAACCTCCGGCACTTCCGTGATTGTCACCTAGAGCCCCACGGAGTCGAGGCGCAGCATCCCGACGAGTTCCTCGTCAACGCGTTTGGGCTGAGCCCGCAGCTGGCGCTGGGCATCGTTCGCGGGCAGGCCGAAGATCTGACGCTCGACGGACAGCGGCCGGACGAGCGCTACGCGGAACTGCTGCAGATGCTGGAGAAGGCGGGCGTGCCGCAGTTCGTGGCGGCGCTGCGGCGGGCGACCGAGCGGACGCCGGTGGCGTCATCGTCCGTCGGGTAGCGGTGCGCCGTCACCTTGCCACCGCCCGCGAGTCGTGCGCGGGCGGAGTCGAGCACGTGGTCGCTGGGGTGCTTGTGGCGTTGGCCTACGCCCCCGGCCGCCCACCCAACCACGCGCTCACGGCCGCGCGATCCGCCGGGTCGCACGCCAGGCCGCCGTCGATCAGTGCGACCAGGTCGTCGGGCAGGTCCGGGCGCTGCTCGCGGACCGAGGGCAGCGGACCGTGGAGCTGGGGCTCGTCGACGTCGAGCGTGTCCGCCCGGTCGATCAGGACGTGGCTGCCGGTCGCCAGGGCGTGCAGCACGATCGCCACGCCCCAGGCGTCGGCTGCCGGGCTGACCTGGCCGCCGCGTGCCTGCTCCGGAGCCGCGTAGCACCACGTTCCGTGGCCGGGCCGTACGCGACCCGGCCGGCGGGCGTGCGACAGGTCGATCACCGTCACCCGCCCGCGGTCGGCGATCACGTTGGCCGGCTTCAGGTCCAGGTGCAGGACCCCGTGGCGGTGCAGGTGGTGGACGGCCGCGGCCAGCTGGCGGCCGACGACGCGCAGGTCGTCGGCGGGCAGCGGCGCGTCGGCGTGCTCGACCAGGTGGTCGAGCGTCTCCCCGCCGAGCGTCTCGAGCACCACCGCGGCCAGTGGCCCGCGGTGCACGGCGAAGGCCCGCACCAGGTGCGGGTGGTCGAGCTGGCGCAACAGCCGCCCCTCGCGCAGGAGGTCGCGGGTGGCGTTCGCGTCACTGCGCCGATCGGGGCGCAGCACCTTGACCGCGACCCGGCAGGCGCGGTCGTGGTCCCAGGCGTCGTAGACGTCCTGCCGACGCGACCGCGCCAGGTGGGCGACGACCTCGACCGAGGGGACGATCTCGCGGCCGGCGGCGAACGGCCTCATCGGGTGCTCCCCACCGTCGAGTGGGACGGGGCCCACGGTTCGTCGGCGGTGGCCCGGTCCGAACGGGTCTCGGTCCGTGCGGCGCGGCCGAACCGGGCACCGTCGGCGTCCAGCCGCTCAGAGGTCGATCCGCCGCTACCGGACCCGGCCAGGCCCTCGGCCCGCCGCGCCACCCGCCGCTCGTCCGCGACCACGCGTCCGTCGCGCAGCGTCACCGTCCGGTCGGCCCAGGCCAGCACCGCGGGGTCATGCGTGACCACGATCGTCGTCCGGCCCGCGCTCAGCCGGCGCAGCGGACCGAGCAGGGCGTCGCGGGAGCGGTCGTCGAGGCCGGTCGTCGGCTCGTCGAGCACCAGCACCGGACTGTCGCGGAGCAGCGCCCGCGCCACCGCGACCCGCCGTCGCTGCCCGCCGGACAGGCGGGTGCCGCCGCGGCCCAGCCGCGTCGCGTAGCCCTCCGGGAGCGCGACGAGCGTCTCGTGGATCCCCGCCGCGCGGGCGGCGAGCTCGACCTGGGCCAGCGACGCGTCGGCGCGCCCCTGGGCGATCGCCTCGGCGGCGGTGACGTCGGGCAGCACCGTGTCCTGCAGCAGCAGGCTGACCGCGTCGCGCAGGCCGTCGAAGGTCAGGTCGGCGACGTCGTGGCCGTCGATCCGCACCGTACCCGCCGACGGATCGGCGAACCGCACCAGCAGCGCCGCGAGCGTCGACTTGCCGGCGCCGCTGGGGCCGGTCACCGCGACCAGCTCGCCGGGATGGACGGTCAGGGTCACGGCGTCGAGCGCGTCGTGCTCCCCGCCGGGGTGGCGGAACGACACGGCCTCCAGGTCGATCCGGCCGCGGACCGGGCCGGGCAGCGCGCGCGCCCCGGGACGCTCGACGACCTCGGGTTGCTCGTCGAGCAGCTCGAGCACGCGCTCCGCGCCGGCGGCCGCGGCGAAGGCGTCGGTGGCCAGCGTGCCCAGCGAGCGCAGCGGCCGGTAGAGCTGGGACAGGTAGGTGAGGAAGACCAGCAGGCCGCCGAGCGTCAGCTCGCTCGCGGTCAGGGCCCAGACGCCCGCGGTCACGACCAGCAGCGCGCCGACGAGCTCGACCAGGCCGACCAGCGGCGCGAACGCCCCGGCGATCCGGGTCGACGCCAGCTCGGCGTCCATGATCGACCGTGCCTCGCCGGCGAAGCGGTCGGTCTCGGCCCGTTGCCGGTTCAGCGTCTGGACCAGCGCGCCGGTGGCCAGCGACTCCTCGGCCACCGCGGACAGCGATCCGGTGCGGCGGCGCTTCTCGCGGGCGGCGTGGCGGACCAGCCGCGTGAAGCGGCGGGAGATCACATAGAAGACGGGAACGACGACCAGCGCGACGAGCGCGAGCTTCCACGACAGCAGGAACATCGCGCCGCCGAAGAACGCGATCCGGGCGATCGCCGAGACGCCCTCGCCGAGCGTCGACAGCAGCAGCCGCTCGATCGCCTGGACGTCGCCGGTCAGCCGGGCGACCAGGTCGCCGCTCGGGCGCCGGGCCAGCTGGGGCGGCGAGAGCGTCTGCAGGTGCTCGTGGACCCGCGTGCGCAGGTCGATCAGGAAACGCTCACCGACCCACGTCGCGACGTAGTCGTCACCGAACTTCAGCAGCGACGTGACGACCGTCAGGCCCAGGTAGGCGGCCGCGATCGGGATCAGCGCGGCGAAGTCCTTCGGCACCAGCACGTCGTCGACGAGCAGCTTGAACAGCCAGATCTCGACGACCTCGACCGCGGGGACCAGGATCAGCAGGAACAGGCCCAGCGCGATCCACGTGCGGTACGGGCGCGCGAACGGCCAGCAGCGACGCACGACGTCGAGGGCGGCGACGGCGGGCGTGGCGCCGACGAGCGGGCTGTGGTGCTCGGCGGGGCGGAGGAAGCGGCGGAGGACGTGGCGCACGGGAGGAGGGGGATCGTCGGGACGAGATCGCGTCGGTGGCACCGACGCGGCGGGCGGGAGCGGGGACGGCGCGTCGGGCGACCGGCCCGACGTCGGCGCGGTGACCGAGGCCACCGCGCCGACGTCGGCTCAGGTGTTCGACGTCCGGCGCGAGCGGCGCCGCGTACGGCGGCGGCGCCGGCGCCGCGGCCGGTCGCTGTCGGCCGAGCTGATGCTGCGGGAGCTCTTGGTCCGCAGCGCGGGGGTGATCTCGGTGAACCTCATGGGGACCTCCTGGGTCGGTTTGGGATGACGAGGACCAGCATCTCCGCGTGGTCTGAGGTGACCGTGAGGACGTGGTGAGAGGTGGCTCATCCGCGGGACGTCCGATGAGGGCGTTCTCATGTGGGTCTCATGCGCGCGTCACGCACACCCGCGACGCTGTCCTCGTGACCCGCCAGCTGACCATCGCGCTGCTGCTCGGCGCCCTCGTGCTGGTGGGCGTGGTGCTCGGCGTGCGCGGCCTGACTGAGCGGGAGGACGCGGTGGCGGTCGCGCCGATCGAGCTCTCGTCGGCCGCGGTCCAGCAGGCCGAGGCCGAGCAGGAGCGCCGCGCCCAGGCGGCGCGGGAAGCGGAGCGGCGGCGTCAGGCCGAGCAGCGCGCCGCGGAGCGGCGTCGGGCCGAGCGCCGCCGAGCCGAGCGCCTCCGGGCAGAGCAACGCCGAGCCGAGCGCCGTCGTCAGCAGCAACAGCAGACCGCTCCCCCGGCGTCCGGGTCCGGCTTCGCCCCGGCTCCGCAGCGCGCTCCGGACGCGCAGTCGCGGTTCGACGACGATGACGATGACGACGACGATCGCGAGGACGATCGCGACGACGACGATGACGACGATGACGAC
>CAZFIQ010000064.1:0-4754 GCA_964519185.1 uncultured Patulibacter sp. | reverse complement strand
GAGCCACGGTCCTTCCGTCACCGTCTCCGCCGGCCCCGCCTGCGCAGCGCGCGGGCCCGGATCCTCGCGGCGATCGTCGTGCTGCTCGTCGGATCGACCGCGCTCACGACGCTGTTGCTGCGCGAGGTCCTGACGGCCCGCGCCGAGGACCGGGTCGACGCCAGCCTGGTCCAGGAGGCCGGCGAGCTGCGCCGGCTGATCGAGGACGGCCGTGACCCGACCACCGGCCGTCGGTTCGGGCGGGACGTCCGGGCGATGTTCGACGTCTACCTGGCGCGCAACGTCCCGGATCGCCGCGAGAGCTGGCTGACCTACGTCGACGGGCGCCCGCACCGGGCGACGGTGCCGTCGGCCGAGGGCGTGGTGCTCGAACGCGCGCTGCGGAGCCTGCGCGCGGTCCCGGACGTGCAGCGCACCGTCCTGCGGGTCGCGGGGCGGGACAACGCGGTGCTGGCCGTCCCGGTCCGCTACGACGGCCGCACCCTCGGCGTGTTCGTCGCGCTGATGGACCTGCAGGCGGAGCGCGACGAGGTCGACCAGGCGGTCGCGGTCGCGGCGATCGTGTCGTTGGCCGTCCTGTTCCTGGCGATCGCCGTGGCCTACCTGCTGACCGGCCGGATCCTGGCCCCCCTGCGCGACCTCACCGCGACCGCTCAGACGATCACCGAGACCGACCTGCGGCGGCGGATCGCGGTGCGGGGCGACGACGAGATCGCCGAGCTGGCACGGACCTTCAACGCGATGCTCGACCGGCTGGAGCAGGCCTTCGCGTCGCAGCGCTCGTTCGTGTCCGACGCTGGTCACGAGCTGCGGACGCCGATCACGATCGTCCGCGGTCACCTGGAGCTGATGGGCGACGATCCGGCCGAGCGCGAGGAGACGCTGGCCCTGGTCGACGACGAGCTCGGGCGGATGAGCCGGATCGTCGAGGATCTGCTGCTGCTGGCCAAGGCCGAGCACGGGGACTTCCTGCGGCCCGGCACGATCGATCTGGACCTGTTCGTCGAGGAGGTCCACGCCCGGGCGACGGCGCTCGGCGACCGCGACTGGACGATCGAGGGCGCCGTGCCCGTGCCGATCACCGGCGACCGGCAGCGGCTGATGCAGGCCATGCTCAACCTGGCGGCCAACGCCGCGCAGCACACCGCGGACGGCGGGCGGATCGGGATCGGATCGCGACTCGAGCGCGGCGAGGCCCAGCTGTGGGTCCGCGACGACGGTCCGGGGATCTCGCGCGAGGACCAGCAGCGGATCTTCGAGCGGTTCGCGCGGTTGGACCCGGGCCGCCGCACCTCCGGAGCGGGCTTGGGGTTGGCGATCGTCCAGGCGATCGCGACCGCCCACGAGGGACGGGTGTCGGTCGAATCCGAGCCTGGCCGCGGTGCGACCTTCGTCCTGCACCTGCCGCTCGACGATGACCCGGATGACCCGGACGACGACGCTCCGACCCTGGTGCATCCGGTGGCGGAGCGGCGCGGCGGGTGGATCCCCCGGCGGCGCCCGCCCGCCGCCGGCCCCCCGACGCACGGATCGTCGCGCCTCCCCCGCGTGCCGCGTCGCCCCGCCGACGTCGACCCCGAAGCACCCACGAAGGAGCACCGCTCGTGAGCCGGATCCTGATCGCCGAGGACGAGCAGCGGCTGAGTGCCTTCCTCGAGAAGGGCCTGCGGGCCGCCGGCTTCACGACGACGGTGGTCGGCGACGGCGCGACCGCGGTCGCCGTCGCCCGCGACGAGGACTTCGATCTGCTGATCCTCGACCTGGGCCTTCCGGCGCTCGACGGGATGGCGGTGCTGCGGACGCTGCGGGAGCAGGGTCGCCGGCTGCCGGTGCTGATCCTCAGCGCGCGCGACGAGGTCGACGACAAGGTCGCCGGGCTGGAGCTCGGCGCGGACGACTACCTGACCAAGCCGTTCCGCTTCGAGGAGCTGCTCGCGCGGGTGCGGGCGCGCCTGCGCACCGAGGGCACGCGTGAGGAGACCGTACTGCGGCACGGGACGCTGACGCTCGACCTTCGGCGGCGGACGGCCGAGACCGACGGCCGCACCGTGGAGCTCAGCGCGCGCGAGTTCACGATGCTGGAGGTCTTCCTCCGCCATCCGGGCCAGGTGCTCAGTCGCGAGCAGCTGCTCTCGCACGTCTGGGGCTATCAGCACGATCCGGGCTCGAACGTCGTCGACGTCTACGTCGGCTACCTGCGGCGCAAGCTCGGTGGCGGTGTGATCGCGACGGTCCGCGGCGTCGGCTACGTGCTCGACGGCTCGTCGTAGCCGCGACACCTGCTGCGTGCGGGTCCGCGGCTGCGTGCGATTTGGTGCGCAGGTCGTCCCGGATCGCACGCCGTCGGAGCGGTGCGCCGGCTTGACTCCCTCGCGCGCCACGCTATAGTTGCAAATGCAACTACAGGGAGGCGACCATGCAGATCGACGGCATCCACCACATCTCGACCGTGACCGAGAACGGCCGCGCGGCGACCGAGTTCGTGACCGGCGTGCTGGGGCTGCGGCTGGCGGCGAAGACCGTCAACCAGGACGCCCCGACGATGTACCACCTGTTCTTCACCGACGAGGACGCCAGCGCCGGCTCCGACCTGACGATGTTCGAGGCCCGCGGGGCGAGCCGCGGCCGCGCCGGAGCCGGGATGGTCCACCGCATCCTGTTCCGGGTCGCCGACGCGTCGGCGCTCGACTTCTGGGCCAAGCGCCTGGAGACCTACGGCCTCAGCCACCGGCGGGTCGGCGACGCGCTGTTCTTCGAGGACCCGGAGGGACTCGGCTTCGAGCTGGTGATCGACGACACCGCCGACGCGCCGCTGCGCGCCGAGCACCCGCAGATCCCGGAGGAGGTCGCGCTGCGCGGCTTCGGCGGGGTGCGGATGCTCAGCCGCAACCCGGAGCTGTCCGGTCGCGTTCTGACCGACGTCCTCGGAGCGGAGACGCTCGAGGCACGCGGTGATCAGGGGGTCGATCAGGGTGGGTACGACGAGCAGCAGCGGTTCGAGCTGCGCAGCGACCGACGCGGAGGCACCGTGTCGCTCGACCGGGCCCCGGCCGAGCGGCCGGTGCAGGGCGCGGGCACGGTGCACCACGTCGCGTTCGGGATCCGCAAGGACGACTACGCCGAGTGGCTGCCCCACGTCGAGCGCTTCGGGTTGCAGACGTCGGGGCTCGTCGACCGCTTCTACTTCGAGTCGATCTACTTCCGCGAGCCCGGGGGCGTGCTCTACGAGCTGGCCACCGACGAGCCCGGCTTCGAGGCCCGCAACCCGCGCGAGGAGTGGGGCGTCAAGACGATCCTGCCGCCGTGGCTCGAGCCGCAGCGGGCGTCGATCGAGGCGAATCTGCAGGAGATCCCCGACCCGCGCGAGGACTGGATCGCCTCCTGACCGGAGGACGGTCGGCCCTACGGGTCCTTCTTCTTCCGCGCGGCGGCCGGCGCCTTCGGGGCCGGCCGCTTGCGGGGCGCCGCTCGGCCGTCCGCGGACTGCTCGACCGGGCTGCCGCTGGCGTCGACGAGCGGTCCGAGTAGGCGCGCGCCTCGTCGCCGTGGTCGCCCGGGCGGCCCGGACCCGGGCTCCGCGGCCGGGGGCTCCACCGGCTTCGGCCCGGCGTCCGCGGCGCCGGCCGGGTCGCCCGTGTCCGCGGCGTCGTGGAACTGGGCGCGTTGCAGGACGTGCTGGCGCAACCGGTCGACGGCCGCCCGTCGCCGACCGCGCGTGCGGTCACGGTCGGTCTGCTCGTCGTCCGGCGCGGCGGGGGCTGCGGGATCGGGGTGACGCCCGGTCAGGTGCGCACGGGATCCGCCGATCCGCCGGTCGCCGAGCGGGCGATCGGCCGGGGCGCCCGCGGCCGACGGGTCGTCGCCGGGAGCCGACGACTCGGTCAGCGGAGGACGCCACGCGTCGATCGTGGTGACGCCGAACCCGGCGTAGGGTGCGGGGTCCTTGGTCGCCAGCGGCAGCCGGTGGGCTCGGCAGATGGCCGCGATCTGCGCGTCCTCGACGCTGGTCGTCGACCCGGCCTGCTCGCGGGCCCAGAGCAACTCCGCGTAGTAGTCGGCGGCGAGCCCGTCGAACGGCAGGACGCGGTTGGAGAGGTCGTCGTGGACGAACTCGTCGAGCGCCTCGCGCAGGTCGATCCGGCGCGCCAGGTCCGACATTCGCGTCATCGCGTAGCCGAGCTCGCCCAGGCTGACGGCGGTCACGGCGAGCGTGCCGATCGGCTGGGCGTTCGTCCAGCGCAGCACGTCCATGTGGGGACGCGGCTTCATCAGCTCGGCCAGCACGACGGTGTCGAGGACGACCGTTCCGGGGCCGATCACGCGAGCTGCTCCGGCAGGCGGGGCGGGTCGGCGAGCGTCGGAATCCGCGGGGTGGCGGTCCGTTCCGGCAGCTCGACGTCGAGCCCGCCGTAGCGCAGCATCCGCAGGTGCAGGCGGTCGCCCAGGTGCTCCTCCAGGGGACGCGCCAGCGCGTGGCGAAGGATCACGCGCGCTTCCTCGGCGGGACTGCGCTCGTTGAACGACGCGCGCAGGGCGAGCTCGTCGAGCAGCTCCGTATCGAGGTTCCCGATCGTGATCTGCACCCGCGGAGCTCCAGTCGGTCGCGATGGACGGTGGGGCCATGCTAGTCCACGCCGACCGACCCGCGGAGAACTGTCGACAGTCGGTACGTCCGCCGGCGCCCGCCGGTCTAGAGCGTCTGCACCTGGAGCAGGCTGGTGGTGCCGGGGGTCCCCGACGGCAGCCCGGCGGTG
>CAZFIQ010000063.1:1342-12907 GCA_964519185.1 uncultured Patulibacter sp. | reverse complement strand
CGCTCCAGGTACATGCCGGCCAGGGTCAGGAAGTGCATCCCGTCGAGCCGGCGGGCCAACGCCTCGTCGGACAGCCCGTCGAGGATCGTGACCGCCTCGTCCCAGGCCCGCTCGGCGTCGGGAACGCGGTCGCCCACCGCGGCGGCCAGCGGCAGCGCCGCCGCGGCGGCGGGCCGGCCGGCGGCGTCGTCGCCGCCGACCGCGAGCTCCCGGGCCTCGGTCGCCCGGGCGACCATCGCCCCGAAGTCCCGGCGGTAGAAGCCGTCCACCGCCAGCTCGACCAACAGCGACAGCCGGGCGGGCGACCGGGCGGCCGGCAGGTCGTCGAGGGCCGCGACCAGCCGTCGCTGGGCCGCCTCGTGGTGCCCCATCCGGTGCTCCAGGGCGGCACAGGCGGCGACCAGCGTGGCCCGCCGCTCGATCGGGATCCGGGGAACGATCGCCACCGCTTCCTGGGCCACCGCGAGCGCGTCCGGCAACTCACCGCTGGCCGCCAACGCCACGGACAGCGGCTCCAGCACCGCCAACCGCTCGTCGGGATCGGGGGCACCGCCGTCGAGCAGCTGCAGCGCGCCGGTCAGCCACTCGGCCGCCGAAGCCGGCGATCGCTCGGTGACGGCGGCGGCTCCCGCGCGCAGCAACTCGACGGCCTGCCGGTCGCCGGGTTCGGCCGAACGGGCGACGTGGTGCGCCAGCAGCGCGGGGCCCGCGCCCCGGCCCTGCAGCGCGGCGACGATCCGTCCGTGCGCGCGCAGCCGCCAGCCGGCGCCGCTCGCCTCGTAGACCCCGCGCCGGACCAGCGGGTGTCGCACCGCGAACCGGTGACCGTCGTCGCTGATCCGCACCAGCTCACGACGCACGAGCTCGTCGAGCGCCTCGGCCGTCGCGTCGTCCGACGCCTCGGCCGCGGCCGCCACCAGCGCCGGGTCGAACGGGTCGCCGACCACCGCGATCCCCTCCAGCACGCGGCGGACGGTCGGGGGCAGCGAGCGCAGCTCCTCGGCGATCGCCTCGGCCACGCCCGCCGGGACCCGCGCCGTGGTCCCGGCGGTCCGCGCGAGCTGCAGCAGGTAGAACGGGTTGCCTCCGCTCTCCACCCGGATCGCGTCGCGGCGGTCGGCGGGGAGTGCGTCGCCGATCAGCGCGTCGCAGGCCGCGGCGTCCAGCACGTCCAGGGTGACCCGGACCAGCTCGCCGTCGCGCTCGGCCCGCTCGAGCGCGGCGGCCAGCCGCGGCGCGACCTGCGCCGGGCGCAGCGCCAGCAGCAGCGCGACCCCGACCGGCGGGCGTCGCAGCAGCGACGCGACCAGGTCGATCGAAGCGTCGTCGGCCCAGTGCAGGTCGTCGAGCACGACCAGCAGCGGCCGCCCGGCGGCGATCCGCTCGAGCACCGCGCGCATCGCCGCGTGGACGCGGTGCCGCTCGTCGACGAGCGCCCGGCGGTCACCCCCGACGGCCCGCTCCGCCACCGCCGGCAGGACCAGCGCCAGCTCGTCCTCGACCCCGTCCGCGACCAGCGGCGAGAGGTCGTCGGGCGGAAGGCGTCGCAGGTACCCGTCGAGCGCGTCGACCCAAGCTCCGAACGGCAGGTCCTGCTCGAACTCCGCCGCGTGCCCCCGCAGCACGAGCGGTCGGCGGTCCGCGTGCGCCTCGCCGAACGCGCCGGCCACCGCGGACAGCATCCGGGTCTTGCCGATCCCGGGAGGACCGCAAACCGCCACCAGTCCGGGACCGTCCGGGGCGACGGCGGCGACCGCGCGCTGGACCGCCGGCTCCCGGCCGACCATCTCTGGTTGGGTGCTCTGCACACGTTCGATACCCCGAAATCTATGCCCCATCGAGGACGGTGGTCAAACCAGTCGGGGGCCGACCGGCCACGCGCCGGCCGCCACGACGCTCGCCCGTCCGGACGCCGGCCGCCGTGCGCGCACCGGCCGGCGATCGTCAGAGCAGCTGCGGCGTGTGCGCAGCGTCGCGGACGCGCGCGAGCACGCCCGGCCTCCCCCCGGACGCGACCACGGCGAGCCGCGCGAGCGCTCGACGCAGGCTGCGCTGCTCGGCGCGGGCCGCCATCCGCGACGCGTTGACCGCCATCCCGGGAATCGCGACCGCGACCTCGGTGGTCAGGGCGGTCCCGGCCAGGTCGATCTGCATCCGGTGCCGCACCGTCCGCTGGTAGGTGGCCCCCGAGAGCGCCGCCAGCCGCACCGCCGCGATCGCGCGATCGCCCTCGGCCGATTCCGGACGGTAGCGCCGCGTGACCCGGTCGCCGGAACGCTCGGTCAGCTCCCCGACGAACGCCGGTCGCCACGAGCCCCGCACCACCATGCGCGCCCGGATCCGCGCCCCGACGGCATCGACCGGCACGCCGGCCGTGCCGACCGCCTCGACCGCGTCGATCCCGATCAGCCAGCGCCCCAGGCGCGGCGGTTCCAACAGCCACGCCGCCAGATCCGCGGGCGCGACTGGCACGACGGCGGACGCCGAGAACACGTAGCCGCCACCGGGCAGCGCGTCCATCAGCGGACCCCCGCGGCCTCGCGCCGCACCAGGTCGAAGAACGCCCGCACCGACTCGACGCGCTCGGCGGGAACGTCGACCGACGCGTGCCGCCAGACGTCGTCGCCGCGTCGCAGGCCGATCCCGATCCGCAACCCGCCGCCGCGCCGCTCGCGCGCGTCGACCGCGACGTGCTCGACGTGCCAGCGTCCGCTGCCGACCGACGCCGGCTGGTGGCGGTGCAGCAGCTCCAGGACCCGCCCGTGGAGGACGAGGATCTGGTCGTCGTTGAGCCAGATCTCGTGGGTCGACGCCAACCGGGATGACCGCAGGCCACCGTCGTCGGGCGCGCCGGACGGTCGGTCGGAGAACGAGTGCAGCGACATCGACCGAGCCTGAACCACCGGTGCCACCCCGACCTCCGGCGGTGCCCTGAACCACGCCCCTGAGAGTCAGGGTCCGGGATCGGTCGGCCCCCCGATGCCGGAGCGGCGGGCGCGCGCCACGATCGGCCCATGATCGTTCGCCTGCTGCTCGCGGTCGCGCTCTACGCGCTGCTCCTGCCCGCCGCCACCTACGCCGACCAGTGCTCGCCCGAGGACGTCGTCGACGGCTCGGTCGGCCCGTCGATCGCCCCCGCCGGCGACCGCGCCACGGCGCTCCGCCTACGCCAGGTCCGCGGCCTCGACGCCAACGGCCCGGCCAACGACCTGCGAATCGTCACCCTCGGCCCCGGTGGCCGCGTGACGACGCACGCCGTCGACCGCTCGCAGCCGTCGCTCGGACCGGCGCTCGGCCGGGTCGGCGCGACGGTCGCCGCAACCTGGCTCCAGGGTCCCTTCGACCGGGCCGTCCGCCAGTTGCGGATCGGCCCGGATCCCGCCGCCCGGCTCGCCCGTCCGCCGCTCGACGAGCCCGATCCGGACGGCAACGCCGACGACGAGCGGGGCACGTTCGCCGCCCACGTCGCCGGCGCCGACGACGGCACCGTCGTGATCACGCGGATGCTCCCGGCGACCGACGACCAGGGCGACGGCTGGGGCGGTCCGGCGCCGGTCGGTCAGCTCGTCCGCTACCCGGCGGACGGCGGTCCGCCGACGGTGGCGCCGTTGCCAGCCCGCGACGGCGACGACGTGGCGCTGGCCGTCGACCGCCACGGGCGGGCCTGGGCCGCGGGCCGGGCGGGCGGGCGGATCCGGATCGTCCGCTGGGACCCCGGCGTCGAGCTGCCGGGTCAGCCGATCGCGATCTCCGGCGTCCTCCAGCAGCTGGTCGCCGACGACCTCGGTGCCTGGGCGGTGGTCCGGCGCGCCGGATCACCGCGCCTGGTCCGGCTGCACCTGGAGGGCGGGACGAGCGAGGTCCCGGTGCCCGGCGCCCGGACCGCCCGGATCGCGGTCGCGCCGTCCGGGGTCGGGGGCCTGGCCGCCGACGTGCCGTCCGGTCGCAGCGGCGACGGGGGCGACGTCCGACTCCACCGGTTGACCAGCGAGGGCCTGCGCCGTGGGGGCCGCGTGGTCGCCCGCAGTCGTCACGAGGAGGCCGTCGCCGACGTCCAGGTCGACGCGCGGGGCCGGGCCGCCGTGCTGGTGCAGCGCAGCGGATCTCGCGCGTGGGAGCAGGACCTGCTGCTGTGGCGGGGCGGTCGCACGATTCCGGTCGCCGCACGCCCGGGTCGGGTCGACGAGCGGGCCGGTGCGCTGGCCGTGCTCGACGACGGGTCGGCCTGGGTCGTTCACGACCGCCACCAGCGGTCCGCTCGACGCGCCCCCGTCTGCGGCTACGTCAGCACCGGCGACCGCTGGCAGGCCGTCCGGGTGTCGCCGGCCGGCCGCGTGACGACCCGCCGCGTGCTCCCCGGGGCGCGGCCGCTGCGTCGCGAGTACGGCGGCTGACGGCGGACCGCCCGCTGCTGACGCGCGCCGCTGATGCGGATCGCGCCGGCCACGCGGGCCGAATCCGCATCAGCAGCCGACCGCGCTCCGTCCGGATCGAGCCGATGCGGATATCGCCGGCCCGATGGGCACGATCCGCATCAGCTCGGCCTGAGCGGCCCGCCTCCCGCGGCTGATGCGGATGTGGCCGGTCACGCCGGCGCGATCCGCATCAGCTGCGGGTGATCGGGGCGGGGAGCGGCCGGCCGGCCGCCGCCCGCGCCGCGTCCCGCAGCCGATCGAGCCGGTCGAGCGAGCGGTCGCCCTCCGCCACCTCGACGCCGACCACGCAGAGTCCCTCAGGCGCGGGCAGCAGCACGTGCGGGGTCGCGACCTGCGGCGCCCGGTCGGCGGGCGCGGTCACGACCGCCAGCAGCCAGTGCCGCGGGGGCGCTGGGGCCGACGTCGGGTCGAGCCAGATCGCCAGGTGGCCGAGCACGCCGTCGCCGAGGTCGCCGTGCCAGGCCTTCTGGGCCCGGCCCGGAACCGGCGATCCGAGCCTCCGGCGCAGCTCGTCGGGGTCCTCCGTCCGCAGCCCGCGCGTCCGGGCGTAGCCCCGCGCGAACGCCTCGAGCCCCCACGGCCGGGTGCGGGCCTCGGTCAGGTCCCGGCCGACCGTCCGCGCCACGATCCCGGCGCCCCGCGCCATCGATCCCGAGGTGATCACGAACATCAGGACACCGACGATCACCGCCGTGGCCAGGCCCCCGCCGAACGCCCAGACCCCCGCGAAGACCACCGCGGTCAAGGCGGCGGACACGGCCCCGGCCCCCAGGACGATGCCCCGGACCTTGCGGGCGACGGGACGCGCCGCGGCCGACGCGGCCGTGCGGTACGCCTCCTGGGCGACGGTCACGTCGGGCGGCGGGGTCGGCCACCCGATCAGGTCGGTACCGGCGGCGACCCAGCGGGTCCGCGGCCGATCGGGGTCCGCCGGCAACGGGCGCTCCGGATCGAGCGGCGGATGCTCCCGCCCGGCCCGCGCCAGTCCAGCGACGACCGCCGCCGCCAGCCGGCAGAGCGCGTCGAGCTCCCCCGCGTCCTCCAGCGCCCGGTTGTCGACGGCGACCAGCAGCCAGCCGAACTCGAGCTCGATCCGCGCGCCCTCGGGCGCCGCCGCCAGCGCCGACCGCGTCGCGTCGTCGACGATCGTCGTCATCGTCCGCTCGGACTCGGCGGGCCAGGCCGTCCACTGGCCGCCGTCGTGGACGTGCAGCTTGGTCGGGATCGGGACGGTGGCCTGCAGCGGGTCGGGGTACTCCGGCTCCGGCCCCCGGCGGCCGAGCGTGACGCCCGGCGAGACCTCGCCCCCCGGGCCGCCGTTCAGCACGCAGACCGCGCGGGTCGCCTCCGGCGGCAGCGGCACCAGCACCATCGTGTCGGGGTACCCGACCCAGCGTGGCTGCTCCGGCTGCCGCTGCTGGCCACGGTCGTGCAGGTGGACGTGGTGGGCCAGGGTGCCGTCGAGACCGCCCGGGAGCCGACCGGAGCAGAGGTTGTAGGACCCCCGCTCCGGGCGCCGTTGCAGCCAGCTCTCGACCGTGCCCACGCGCTTGCCGGGCGCCATCAGCGGGGCCCGCCGCGGCCCGATCCCGATCCCGCGCCGCAGCTGGCGCGTCGCCGGGGGCAGCTCGCCCTCGGCCGCGAACGCCAGGCCGTGGCGGCGGGCCCACGCCTCGAGGGCCGGACGTCGCTTGTCGAGCATCGCCGTCCGCCCCTACCGCGTCACGCGCCAGGGCAGGCGAACCGTCGCGCTGCGGTTGCCGGCGGCGTCGGTCGCCTGGACGACGACCCGGTAGCGGCCGACGGCGAGCGCACGGCGTCCGACCTTCGACGGCAGCTGGACGCGCTGCGTCCCCGGGCCGAGGGTGCGGCGCAGCAGCCGGCCGGCGGCCTTCGGCTTCGGGCACGGACGCTTGCGGGTGGCCGTGCCCCGACAGCGCTCGACGGTGACCGTCAGCGTGACCCGCTCGGTCGGCGTCAGGCGCAGCCGCACCGTCCGACCGCGCCGCGTCGCCGCGCGCTGCAGCGAGACCGTGCCCAGGCGGGGCTTGGTCGTGTCCCGCGGGGCGACCGGCGGGGCCGGGGGCGGCAGCGGACCGACGGGCAGGTCGGGGGAACCCGGCGCCGGCGGGCCGGGGGCGGGCGCGGGCGGATCGGGTGGAGCCGGAGCGACCGGCGCCGTCGGGACCGACGCGGCGAGCACGGGCGGCGGGAAGACGTTCGGACCGTTGGCGTCGGCCGAGACCTCCAGCCGGATCCGGCGCCCCAGGTCGCCGCTGGTCGGGACGTAGGTCGCCGCGGTGTGCCCGGGGATCGTCTGGCAGCCGTTGCCGTCGACGTCGCAGCGCATCCAGCGACGCTGGTAGGTGGTTCCCGCGTAGGTCCACTGTCCGACCTGGCCGACCAGCGTCTCGCCGACCTGCGGGGTGCCGACCACCCGCGGCGACTGCTGCACCACCGGGTGCGGCGCGAGCACGACGAACGACGCGACGCTGGTCGGGGTCGTCGCCGACCCGTGGCCGTTGCGGCCGGTGACCGTGACGCGGACGGTCCGCCCGACGTCCTCGTCGCGCAGCGCGTAGGTCTCGCCCGACGCGCCGCCGATCGGACGGCAGTCGTTGCCGCTCGCGTTGCAGGACGACCAGTTGTAGGTCCGCACGTTGGCGGCCGGGTTGAAGGTCCCGGGCCCGGAGCGGAGCGTGTGGCCGGACTGCGGCAGGGTCGTCGTGCCGGGTGGGTCGACGGTCAGCGTCGGCGCGCCGAGCTGGGTCGCGCCCGGCATCAGCTGCGGATCCTGCGCTGCCTCGGCGACCGCGGTCAGGCCGCTGGCGCGCTCGATCAGGCCGTGCGTCGGGAAGTCGTTCTCGGCCGTGACGACCACGCGGAACCGCTTGGCGGGCGCGGCCAGGTCGCTCGCGCGGACGATGTAGTCGGCGGTCGTCTCGTCGGGGATGTCGCTGCACGACGAGGTCTGGGTGCTGGTGCAGCGCTGCCAGCGGTAGGCGAACTCGATCGTGTCGGTGCCGGACCAGGTGCCGCTGGTGGCGCTCAGGCGCTGCCCGACTCGCGCCGTCCCGCTGACCGTCGGCGGCGCGATCGAGACCGGCGGCTGGAAGGTCAGCGCGTAGCCGCCGTTGCTCTGGGTGCCGGCCAGCAGCGTCCCGGTCGGCAGCGCGTGCTCCGACAGCGCCCAGAAGATCCGGTTGGGCGCGTTTCCGACCGCCAGGCCGGAGTCGGTCACCTTGCGCCAGCGGACCGGACCGGGGATCGGCCCGTTGCCGGTGATGCCGGTCCAGAGTCCGGTCGCGGTCGCCGCGTAGAGCCGCGTATGCCCGCCGTTGACGAACGGAACGAGGCCGCGCACGGTCCGGTTGCCCAGCTGGTGGGTCCCCGCCCCGTTGACCTCGGTCCAGGTCAGGCCGAGCGTGACCGAGCGGAAGACGCCGTTGAGCGTGCCGGCGTAGAGGATGTTGGGGTTGGTCGGGTCGCGGAAGATCCGCATCACGGTGGCGCTGATCCCGTCCGAGCTCGGCTGCCACGTCGCGCCGGCGTCGGAGGAGCGGAAGATCCCGTCGGAGGTGGCGGCGAAGACGACCCCGGGGATCAGCGTCGCCAGGTCCCAGACGGTCGTCGAGCGGGGCATGCCGTTGCCGGGCGCCGGGGGCTTCCAGGTCGCGCCGTCGTCGGCCGACGCGTAGACGCCGCCGCTCTCGACGCCGGCCAGCAGCCGTCCGCCGATCGCGTGCAGCTTCTGCACCGCCTTGGGCAACCGGATCGGGTCGCGCGGGTCGGGCTCGGGCCCCTGGGCCAGCGGCGCGAACGCACCCCCGGTCGAGCGGAACAGCCCGGCGGTGGTGCCGACCAGAACGGTCGATCCGGAGACGTGGATCGTCCGGATGTTGCGCCCACCGGGCACGTCCATCAGGCCGTCGCGGAACGGGGCCCAGCTGAGGCCGGCGGTCGTCGAGCGGTAGACGCCGGCGCCCTCGGTTCCCGCGTAGATGGTGGTCGGCACGTCGAACGCGTAGGCCCGGACCCAGGAGGCGCCCGCGGGGGCGTCGAGCCCGGGCAGCGACGACCAGGTGGAGAGCCCGGCCTGGGCAGTGGGCGCGGTGACGGCAGCGGCGGTCGCGACGGCGAGGACGGCGAGCGACGTCCGCAGGAGGTTCCGCGTTCGTGGGGGGACCGCAGGCGCGCGGGCGATCCGCGGTGCTCGCGGCGGGGCCGACGCGCGTCGGAGGAGGGCAGGCTGGCGCAGCATGGCCCGGAGCCTGCTGGGCCGGCGCCCCCGCAACATCGGGCGCCACCCTGAACCGGCCCCCTGAAGCGCGGCCACCCCACTCTCGCTGATGCGGATAGCGACGGTCAGGTGGGCGCAAGCCGCACGAGCTCGGATGGTCAGCCGCCCCGCTCGAGCTGATGCGGATAGCGCCGACCGAGTGGGCGCGATCCGCATCAGCGGGGCGCGCGGCACCCGCCCGGTCGGCCTCGTAGGGTGGTCGGACACCATCCTCGCGACCGGTCCTCCGTCCGTGGACGGCCTCGCCCGACCGCGTGTCTCCCCGACCGTCCCTGATGCCCGTGCCCCGCAAGCGTCCCTCCGTCGAAGAGTTCGAAGCCGGTCTGCTGGCCGGCGAGCGTCCGGTGCTGGCGCGGGCGATCACGCTGGCCGAGAGCAGCCTGCAGTCCGACCGCGTGCTGGCCCAGGAGGTGATCGCCCGCGTGCTGCCCCGGACGGGCGCGGCGCGGCGGATCGGCCTGACCGGCGTCCCCGGCGCGGGCAAGTCGACGACGATCGAGGCGCTCGGCGTCTGGCTGGTCGAGCGCGACCACAAGGTCGCCGTGCTGGCGATCGACCCGTCCAGCTCGCGCGGCGGCGGATCGATCCTCGGCGACAAGACACGGATGCAGCGGCTGTCGATGCACGACGACGCGTTCATCCGCCCGTCGCCGACGTCGGGCGTGCTCGGCGGCGTGGCGCGGCGGACCCGCGAGGCGATGGTGCTCTGCGAGGCGGCCGGGTTCGACGTGATCATCGTCGAGTCGGTCGGCGTCGGCCAGTCCGAGGCGGAGCTGGCCGAGCTGGTCGACTGCGTCTGCCTGCTGCTGGTCCCCGGCGCCGGGGACGAGCTGCAGGGGATCAAGCGCGGGATCATGGAGGTCGCCGACCTGATCGTCGTCAACAAGTCCGACGGCGACGCGCTGAAGATGGCGCGCCGGGCCGCGGGCGACTACCGCCACGCGCTGCGGATGCTGCCACCGTCGACCCCCGGCTGGAAGACGCCGGTGCTGAACGCCAGCGCCACCGAGGGGACCGGGATCGCCGAGACCTGGGAGACCGTCGAGCAGCACCGCGCGCACCTGGAGCAGAGCGGCGAGCTGGAGCGTCGGCGCGCGGCCCAGCAGCTGCGCTGGCTGCGTCAGCAGGTCGAGGAGGTCGTGCTGGCGACGTTCCGCGACCGCCCCGGGGTGGCGGAGGCGATGGAGGCCGCGCAGGAGCAGGTCCGCCATGCGTCGGCGACCGTACCGCAGGCCGCGGCCAAGGTGCTCGAGGCCGGATTCGGGGCTGAGGCCCCGGCGATCCAGTAGGCCACGCTGGGCGAGTGCGTGCGATGTGGGTCCTTCAGGGATCCGAATCGCACGCGGCGCCGGCGGAACGCAGACCGCGCCCCGCGCGCTAAACCCGAAATCCCGACAGGGATTTGAATATTTAGCGGCGGACCTGCTACGGTTCGTCACGGTCAAGAGTGCCAGCGCCAAGCCCCGGCTCGCTGGCCGGCAACCCTCCTCCGCGGTGGGGTGCCCCGGGTGAAGACCAGGCCGCACGGGCCAGCAGGTCCCGTGCCTGCAAGCGCGGACCCGGAGCTCGACTTGGGTCCGACCCGACCCCGAGGAGCCCCGAGATGACCATCACTCCGCAGGACGCCGTCCGCGACCGCCGCCCGAAGCCGGTCGACTCCCTGCCGTTCGCCGACGCCGCCGGCGACGCCCCGGTCGCGCCGCTGCTCGCGGTCGAGGGCGCGGACCTGGAGGTCCCGCTGCTCGACGGTCGCCGCGTCCGCTACGCCAACCTCGACTACGCGGCCACCGCGCCCGCCCTGCGCGCGGTCACCGAGCGGGTCGCGCACGTGCTGCCGTTCAGCGGCAGCGTCCACCGCGGGGCCGGCCTGCCGTCGCAAGCGTCGAGCCGGCTCTACGAGGCCGCCCGCGCCCGGGTCGCGACCGCGCTCGGCGCCCGCGCCGACGACCACGTCGTCTTCGTCCGCAACACCACCGACGCGACCAACCTGCTGGCCCGCGCCATTCCCACCGCCACCGGCGACGTGCTGACGCTCGACATCGAGCACCACGCCAACCTGCTGCCGTGGAAGCGCCACGGGGTCGACCCCGGCGCCGCCCGCGACGAGCAGCGCTTCGGCCACCGCACCGTGGTCCACGCCGACACGATCGGCGAGACCCTGAAGCGGGTCGAGGTCGCGCTCTGCGACCGTCCCACCGCGCTGCTGGCGGTGACCGGCGCGTCGAACGTGACCGGCGAGGTGCTGCCGATCGACCGGCTGGCCGCCCTGGCCCACGCCTACGGCGCGCGGATCTTCGTCGACGCCGCCCAGCTCGCGCCTCACCGCCGAATCCACCTGACCCTGTCGGACGTCGACTACGTGGCGTTCTCCGGCCACAAGCTCTACGCGCCGTACGGCAGCGGCGTGCTGGTCGGCCGCCGCGACTGGCTCGACGCCGCCGAGCCCTACCTGGCGGGCGGCGGCGCCGTCCGCAACGTCACCGTCGACCACACGGACTGGGCGACCGGGCCGCAGCGACACGAGGGCGGGACCCCGAACCTGACCGGCGCAGTGGCGATCGTCGCCGCGCTCGACGAGCTCGACCGGCTGGTCGACCACGACGGGATCGACGCGCGCGAGGCCCACGAGGCGGCGTTGACCGAGCGCCTGCGCGCCGGGATCGACGCGCTCGACGGCGTGACGGCGCACCGGATCTGGGACGGCGACGGGGACACGATCGGCGTCGTCACGTTCTCGGTCGCCGGTCTGGCGCCCGGCCTGGTCGGCGCGTACCTGTCGGCCGAGCACGGCATCGGCGTCCGCGACGGCCGCTTCTGCGCGCACCCGCT
>CAZFIQ010000063.1:0-1332 GCA_964519185.1 uncultured Patulibacter sp. | reverse complement strand
CCGTTCCGGGGCTCCGGGTCGCCCGGCTGTGGGAGGACTCGGCCGGCCCCGTCGGCGTCGTCACCTTCACCCTCGATGACACCGATCCCGGGCTGCTCGCCGCCTACCTCGCGGCCGAGCACGGCCTCGGGGTGCGCGACGGCCGCTTCTGCGCCCACCCGCTGCTCGAGCGGTTCGGGCTCTCGGGCGGGGCGCTGCGCGCCAGCTTCGGCGTCGGCTCGCGCTCCGAGGACGTCGACCGCCTGCTGGCCGCGCTGCACCAGCTGGTCACCAGCAGCCCGGCGTTCGCCTACTGCGAGGGAGCGAGCGGCTGGGTGCCGGTCCACGACACGCGCGACATCGGCGAGTGGATCGGCGTCGACCTGGGGCGCGCGCCGGCCGACGCCGGGGTGACGCCCTGCCGGCAGGCGGCGTAGCCGGCCCGTCACTCCAAGATGATGCGGATTCCGCCGTCCACGCGGGCGTAACCCGCATCAGCGGGGCCAGCGGGGCCAGCTCGGTCGCGGTCGACGACGAACTCCGCGACCAACGCCGCCAGCTCCTCCGGCGCGTCCTCGGGGACGAAGGTCCGAGCGGGTCGGGCGACCCTCGACGCACTCGCGCAGCGCGTCGCGGAGCAGAACCAGCGACTGGTCGACGCGATCCGCCGCGGAATCGCCGACGGCGAGCTGCGCATGGTCGATCCGGAGCGGACCGCGACCGCGCTGTGGGCGGCCTGGAACGGGATCCTCAGCCCGGCGTGGCGGCCGGACGCGCTACGGCACGACCCGGAGGAGCTGCGGCGCCTGCTCGACGTCGCCACCGACATCGTGCGCCACGGGCTGCTGCGGTAGCGACCGATGCGGGTTTCGCCGGTCAGGCGGGCGCGATCCGCATCAGCTCGGTGACCCGCGCCTGCTGCCGGCCGGGCCACCGAGCGCGAACACCTAGCGGTGCTTGAACTCCGCGGGGCGCTTGGCGACGAAAGCCGCCATGCCTTCCTTCTGGTCCTCCGTCGCGAACATCGCGTGGAAGACCCGGCGCTCGAAGCGGATGCCCTCGCTGAGCGACAGCTCGTCGACCCGGTTGACCGCTTCCTTGGTCATCTGGGCGATCGGCTTGGACATGCCGGCGATCGTCGCGGCGGTCTTCAGCGCGTCGGCGATCAGCTCGTCGGCGGGCACGATCCGCGCGACCAGGCCGGCGCGCTCGGCCTCCTCGGCGCCCATGTTGCGCCCGGTCAGGCACATCTCCATCGCCTTCGACTTGCCGATCGCGCGGGTCAGGCGCTGCGATCCGCCCATGCCCGGCATCACGCCGAGCTTGATCTCGGGCTGGCCGAACTTGGCGGTG
>CAZFIQ010000062.1:12511-12976 GCA_964519185.1 uncultured Patulibacter sp. | reverse complement strand
GTCGGGGACCCCGGTGCGTTCCCCGCCGGACCCGCGCGGACCGCGTACCGGGTGGTCCAGGAGGGCCTGACCAACGCCCGCAAGCACGCGCCCGGCACGACGGTGACGGTCGACGTCGCCGGGTCGCCCGGCGCGGGGCTGACGATCGAGGTGCTGACGCCGGGGGTGGTCGGCGGTGCCGCGCCGGAGCCGATCCCGGGTACCGGCACCGGGCTGGTCGGCCTGGCCGAGCGCACCGAGCTGTCCGCCGGGCGGCTCGACCACGGGCCGACCGCCGACGGCGGCTTCCGTCTGCGAGCCTGGCTGCCGTGGCCGACGTGAGCGACGCACCGATCCGGGTCCTGCTGGTCGACGACGACCCGCTGGTGCGCAGCGCGCTGCGGATGATCATCGACGGGACCGACGACCTGTCCGTCGTCGGCGAGGCGGAGGACGGCGCGGAGCTGCCGCGGGCCGTCGCGGCGC
>CAZFIQ010000062.1:6852-12501 GCA_964519185.1 uncultured Patulibacter sp. | reverse complement strand
GCCTCGGCCGCGCTGGCGTCCTCGGCGCCCCCATCGACATCCGGATGCCCCAGGTCGACGGCCTGACCGCGGCCGAGGCGCTGCGGGCGCGGATCGACGGCGGTGGAGTGGGCGGGCCCCAGATAATCATCCTGACCACCCTCAACGCCGAGGATCAGGTGCTGCGCGCGCTACGGGCCGGCGCGGGCGGGTTCCTGCTGAAGGACAGCCCGCCGGCGGAGATCGTGCGGGCGATCCGGCTGGTCGCTTCGGGCGAGGCGATGCTGTCCCCGGCCGTCACCCGCCAGCTGATCGCCCACGTCGCCGAGCCCCGCCCCGACGACCGCCGCGCCGGCGCCGAGCGGGCGATCGCCGCGCTCAGCGAGCGCGAGCGCGAGGTCGCGGTGGCGATCGGCCAGGGCAAGGCCAACGCCGAGATCGCCGTCGAGCTGCACATGAGCGTGGCGACGGTCAAGGCCCACGTGTCGCACGTGCTGCAGAAGCTCGACCTGACCAACCGCGTCCAGGTCGCGCTGCTCGTCCATGACGCGGGGCTCACCTGAGCTGCACCGCATGGGCGAGAAGCAGGACGCGGCGCTCGACGCCTTCACTGAGCGCATGCCCAACTCACGGACGAGCACGCCGACGGTCGAGCCCAGCTCCGCGCGAACACCGCCGCGGTGCTGAGCGCGCTCGATCGCCTCGACGGCCCGAACGGCCGGCACCGCCGCTGAGCAACGACGCTCAGAGCACCACCAGCCGGTCCCGGTGGACCGCCTCCGCCGGAACCTGCGGCAGCGCCTGGTGGACCTGCTCGGTGCGCTGGCCCATCACCCGCCGGAGCGCACCGACCGCGTAGCCGCTGATGCCCTTGGCGACGACCCGCCCGTCGTGGCGGATGTCGACCGCGTCACCGGGCTTGAAGTCGCCCTCGACCGCGGTCACGCCGACCGGCAGCAGCGAGGTCTCGCCGCGGATCAGCGCGTTGGCCGCACCGCCGTCGATCTCGATCGTGCCGTGCGCCGGCTTGGCGTAGCGCAGCCACAGCTTGAAGCTCGACCAGCGGGCCGGGCCGGCGACGAACCGCGTCCCCTCGGGCTCCCCGGCCAGCACGCGGCGGAGCGCCTCGGGCCGCAGGCCGTTGGCGACGACGGTCGGGATGCCAGCCGCCCCCGCCATGTCGGCGGCCAGCGCCTTGCTGCGCATCCCCCCGGTGCCCAGGCTGGACGTCGTGGTGCCGACGTCGTGCTCGGCCAGCGCCTGCTCGACGTCGTGGACCTCGCGGACCAGCTCGGCCGTCGGATCGGTCCGCGGGTCGGCGGTGAACATCCCGTCGGTTGAGGTCAGCAGCACCAGCCGGTCGGCGCCGATCATCATCGCCACCTGGGCGGCGAGCAGGTCGTTGTCGCCGAAGCTGATCTCGTCGGTCGTGGTGGTGTCGTTCTCGTTGATCACCGGGACCGTGTCGTAGGCCAGCAACTGCTGCAGGGTGCGGCGGGCGTTGACGAACGCCTCGCGGTCGCCCAGGTCGTAGAGCGTCAGCAGAACCTGGGCCGCCAGCAGGTCGTGTCCGGCCAGCAGGTCGTCCCACTCGCGGAACAGCCGGCCCTGCCCGACGGCGCTGGCCGCCTGCAGCTGATCGATCGCGGTCGGCCGCTCCGGCAGCCGCAGGGCGGCGACACCGCGGGCGATCGCGCCGCTGCTGACGACGACGATCCGCTCGCCGCGGGCGTGCCGGTCGGCGATCGTCGCGCAGAGCGCGGCGAGCCCGTCGCGACGCAGCTCCCCCGCGTCGTCGGCGATGACGCTCGAGCCGAGCTTGATCACGGTCAGGGACATCGTCGTGGAGGGTAGTCGGCGGCGGTCGGACCGCGTGATCCGGTCGCGCGCCATCGCGGGCGAGCCTCGCGCTGCAAAGCCCAGAACCATGCAGCGACCATGCAGCGATCGACCCGCTCAGCACGTCTGGTGCTGCGCTGCACCCAGCCGTGCAGCAGCCGGCCGGCTCACCGCGTCTGGCGCGGTGCAGCGCCCAGCCGTGCAGTCTCGGGCGCGACGACCGAACGCGTGTGCTCGACACGCTGGAACGCGAGCTCGCAGCCGATCCAGGCCCCCAACCCCTACGCCGACATCCGCACCAGCTCGGGCTGCCGCAGCGTCTCGACCATCCACGGCGCGTGATCAGCCAGCGTGCCCGCGGCCCACCGATTCGCACGATCTCCCGAACGGTCATAAGGTGGAGGGCATGACCGACGCCCCCGCCCCCGCCCCGCCGCCCCCGGCGGTCGACGGAACCCGCCAGCGGATCCTGGACGTCGCTCTCCGCCTGTTCTACGCCCGGGGCTACCGCGGCACCAGCGTCAGCGCGATCGCCGAGGCGGTCGGGATCACCGCCCCGTCGCTCTACTGGTACTTCGACTCCAAGAACGAGCTCTGCTTCGCCGCGCTCCGCAGCGAGCTCCGGGACTTCGTCGACACCGTCGAGCTGGGTGCGGCCGGCGACCAGCCGGAGCAGCGGCTGGCCGGGTTCGTCCACTCCTACGTGCTGCTCAAGCTGGGGCAGCGGGAGCGACTCGAGGCCCCGGGAGCGGCGATGGGCTACCAGAACCTGCGCGACGCGCTGACCCCCGAGCGGCGCCAGGAGATCGACGTGCTGCAGCGCCGGGTGCTCGACCTGCTGCGCGGGATCCTGCTCGACGGCCGCGAGCGCGGGGCCTTCTCCTTCGGCGACCTGACCACCACCTCGTTCGCCGTGATCACCCTCTGCGAGTACGTCTTCTCGTGGGTTCAGCCGCACCGCGGCCTCTCCCCCGACGAGGTCGCCGACGAGTACCGCCGGCTGGTGCTGGCGATGGTCCACCCGGCCGCCTAGCCCGACCCGCCCACCCCGCGCGCCCGAGCGCACCCCGCCGTCCCGGCCCGCCACCCGCGGGCCGTCGGCCGTGGCCGCCCGCCGCGGCCCAGATGCGCCCCGGCCAGATCGGGCTTGACAGCCGGCGGACGGGGCTGCATGATCTCCCTAATGGTCATTAGGGAGTGTTCGACCACCCCACGCGACGGCGCTGAGATGCGCCGCGACGACCACGGAGCCTGCGAGCGGTGACCCGCGTGGCCTTCGTCAGCGGACCGGACCTGCCCGTCGCGACGGAGAGCCTCGAACGCTCGATCGACGCCTGGAGCCGCGAGCTCGGCGCGGAGGCCCGCACGACCTTCGCGACGGACGACGCCGCGCTGCGGGCCGCGCTCGCGCCGGACGCGCTGCGCGACGTCGACGGCGTCGTCCTCTGCCCCGCGGGCGCGCCCGCGACCGACGATCTGGACCGGGCCGCGCGGGACGCCGGCGTCCCGCTCGCATGGGTCGACCTGCGGAGCGCCGACGGCCCGCCGCCGCCCCACCACGCCCCCGGCGCGACCAGCGTCCGCGGCCGCGGGATCGCCGGCTACCGCTGGGCCCTGGCCCACCTGCTCCAGCGGATCGCCTGGCCGCCGCGGACGATCGCCTACGGCCCCGACCCGCACGACCAGGTCGCCGACCTGCGGCTGCCGACCGGCGACGGTCCGCACCCGGTCGCGGTGCTGCTGCACGGCGGGTTCTGGCGGGAGCGCTGGGAGCGCGACACGATCGAGCCGCTCGCGATCGACCTGGCCCGCCGCGGATTCGCCAGCTGGAACGTCGAGTACCGCCGGGTCGGTCCCAGCGGCGGCGGGTTCGCGACCACCAGCGACGACGTCGCCGCCGCGATCGACCACCTGGCGCGGCTCGCCGACGACCACCCGCTCGACCTCGACCGCGTGGTCCTGATCGGACACTCGGCGGGCGGCCAGCTGGCGCTCTGGGCGGTCCACCGACGTGGCGTCGACCGTGCGCCGCGCGTGACGCCGGAGCTCGTGGTCGCGCTCGCCCCGGTCGCTGACCTGACCGAGGCCGCCCGCCGGGGCGTCGGCGACACCGGCAACGCCGTCGCCGCCTTCCTCGGCGCGGACCCGGACGACGACCCGGCGCGCTACGCCGCCGCGTCGCCGATCGAGAGCCTGCCCCAGGCCGTCCCGCAGGTCGTCTTCCAGGGACGGCGCGACAACACGCCCGACCTGGTCGACCTCACCCACCGCTACGTGGCGGCCGCGCGCGCCGCCGGCGACCGGGTCGTCTTCGTCGAGCACGACGACGCCGACCACTTCGACCCGATCGTCCCGACGTCCGCCGCCTGGCGCGCCGTGCTCGGGGCGCTGACCCCGTGGTACCCGGAAGCCGCCCCGGCCGCCGGGCCCGCGGGCGTCACTCCGACCGACCCCGACGTTCCCACCCCTCGAGAGGAGCCAGATGGCGACTGAGGCCGCACCGTCCCCGACCCCGCCGACCGGAGGCGACCCCCGACGCGACCGCGCCGCGGTGCTGCTGACGCGCTACGGGGTGCTGTTCGCGATGGTCGCGACCTTCGTGGCGTTCAGCCTGCTCAAGCCCGACGCGTTCCTGACCGTCGTGACGATGAAGGGCATCCTCCGCGACAGCGCGCCGCTGCTGATCGTCGCGCTGGGGATCACGGTCGTGCTCGTGATGAACGAGTACGACCTCTCGGTCGGCGGGCTGATCAGCCTGATGGCGGTCGTCGCCGTGGTGCTCGTCTCCACCGAGCACGCCGGCCTGCCCGTCGGCGTGGCGATCATCGTGACCCTCCTGCTCGGCGTCCTGCTCGGGCTCTTCAACGGCGCGATGATCGCCTACGTCGGGTTGCCCAGCTTCATCCTGACGATCGCGATGGGCACCGTCTTCACCGGGGCGGGCCTCCAGATCACCGGCAGCCAGAGCATCTTCGAGGGCATATCTCCGGGCTTCGTGAAGATCGCCAACGGGACGATCCTCGGCTTCTCGAACGTCGTCTTCGTCGGCCTGGCGGTGCTGCTGATCGTCCACGTGCTGCTCCGCCACACGGAGCCGGGGCGCTACATGTACGCGATCGGCGGGAACCCCGAGGCCGCCGCGCTGTCGGGCCTGCGGGTGCGCGTGCTCAAGGCCTCCGGGTTCGCGATGGTCGGGTTCGCCGCGGCCGTCGCCGCGATCCTGATGACGTCGCAGGCCGGGGCGTCCAACCCGAACACCGGAACCGGCCTGCTGCTGCCCGCCTACGCCGCCGCGTTCCTCGGGTCGTCGATGTTCCGGGTCGGCATCTTCACCCCGCTCGGCACGGCGCTGGGAGCGCTCTACCTGCAGATCATCGGCACCGGCCTGACGATCCTCAGCCTCAGCGGCCCGATCGTGCAGCTGATCCAGGGCGGGATCCTGGTCGCCGCCGTGCTCGTGTCGCGGCTGGTCCGGGCGGAGGGCACCCGATGAGCACGCCGATCGTCTCGGCGCGGGGCCTCGTCAAGCGCTTCCCGGGCGTGGTCGCCCTGGACCACGCCGACCTGGACCTGCACGCCGGCGAGGTGCTCGGACTGATCGGCAAGAACGGCGCCGGCAAGTCGAGCCTGATCAAGGTGCTCGCGGGCGTCCAGAAGGCCGACGAGGGCGAGGTGCGGATCGACGGCGAGCCGCTTCCCCCGCACTACGCCCCGTTCGTCGCGCACCGGCTGGGGCTCGCGTTCGTCCACCAGGAGCTGGGCAGCTTCCCCGCGCTGACGGTCGCCGAGAACGTCGCGCTCGGCACCCCCCACCCCCGTCGAGCCGGCTTC
>CAZFIQ010000062.1:0-6842 GCA_964519185.1 uncultured Patulibacter sp. | reverse complement strand
GCTCGGTCTCGTCGCCGGCTTCCTGATCGACCACCGCGAGCTGGCCCGCCGCGTCTCCGCCGTGCTCGAGGAGCTCGATCCGAGCATCGACCCGGCCGCCCACGCCGGCGACCTGACCAGCGTCCAGCAGCGGGTGGTGATGATCGCCCGCGCGCTGTACCACCGGGCGCGCGTGCTGGTGCTCGACGAGCCGAGCGTGTCGCTGACGGTGGAGGAGATCGGCCACCTCCACGCGATCGTCCGGCGCCTGCGCGAGCGCGGCCACTCCGTCGTCTACGTCTCCCACCGGCTGAACGAGATCGTCGCGCTGACCGACCGGGTGGTCGTGATGCAGGACGGACGCGTGACGCTCGAGCGCCCGACCGACGAGCTCGACGAGGCGGCGCTGGTCACGGCGATCGCCGGCGAGGCCGCCCGGGCGGACGGGACCCCGGGGTCGGCGGAGCCGCGGCCGGCGGTCGATCGCAGCGGCGAGCCGCTGCTGCGGGTCCGCGGCCTCGCCCGCCCGCCGCGCGTGGTCGACGTCAGCTTCGACGTCTTCCCCGGCGAGATCCTCGGGCTCGCGGGCCTGGTCGGCTCCGGGCGGACCGAGGTCGCACGGATGATCTTCGGCGCCGACCCGCGCTCGGCCGGCACGATCGAGGTCGACGGCGAGCCGCTCCAGCCGCGCTCGCCGGTCGACGCGGTCCGCGCGGGCATCGCGCTGCTTCCGGAGGACCGCCGCCACCAGGGGCTGGTCCTCGACTTCTCCGTCCGCGAGAACGTCACGCTGGCGTCGCTCTGGCGCCACCGGATCGGCCGCCGCCTGCCCGCGCCCCGCCCGGCCTCCGAGCGTCGCGCCGCGGTCGCGATGATCGAGCGGCTGGGGATCCGCACGCCCAGCGACGCCCAGGAGGTCCGTCGGCTGTCCGGCGGCAACCAGCAGAAGGTGGTGCTGGCGAAGTGGCTCGAGCGCAGCGAGCGGGTCCTGATCTTCGACGAGCCGACCCAGGGCGTCGACGTCGGGGCCAAGCAGGAGATCTTCTCGCTGGTCCGGGCCGTCGCCGACAGCGGACGCGCCGCGATCGTCATCTCGTCGGACTTCTCGGAGCTCGTCGGGGTGTGCACGCGGATCGTCGCGCTGCGCGAGGGGCGGGTCTCGGGGGCGGTCGAGGGGGACGAGATCAGCGAGGACTCGCTCGTACGGATGGCGTACGCGGCGACGTGAACGACAAGACCAGACCAAGGACGAGGCAATGAACGTGGTGGCACAACTCAAACCGACGGGCACCGCGCGGCGCTGGGCCGCACTGGGCCTGTCCCTGGCGGCGCTCGCCGTCGCCGGATGCGGGTCCGATGACGACAGCACGACCACCGGCGCGGCGACGGACAACGCCCCGGCGGAGACCGCCCCGGCAGCGACCAGCGAGGCGACGCCGACCAACGATCAGGTGCAGCCCGGGCGCGAGCCGAGCGCCGGCTACGTCTACGCGGGCAGCGCTGACGACACCGACGCGGCGCGCACGGCCGGCGAGGCCGCGGCCGGCGACCCGGTCGACGTTCCGAAGGACAAGACGATCGGCGTGATCCAGCTGTCCGCCCAGTCGGCGACGAGCAAGTCGGTGGTCGCCGCCTCGCGCGAGATCGCCGAGCTGTTCGGCTACGACGTCGAGGTCTGCGACCCGAACTTCGACGCCCAGAAGATCCCGCAGTGCGCGACGTCGATCGCCGCGCAGAAGCCGGACGCCGTCTTCTCCGTCAGCCAGAACCCGGGCCCGATGGGCTCCGGCGTCAAGCAGGTCGCCGACGCCGGCGGCCTCTGGTTCGGCACCGGCAGCCAGTCCGACCCCTCGCCGAGCATCAACGACTACGGGGTCGACGGGATCGCCCTCTCCGAGGTCCTGGACAAGTTCATGTTCGAGCGGATCCAGCAGCGCAACCCGGACGGCAACGGCAAGATCTTCGCGATCACGGCGCCGACGGTCGGCGTGGCCAGCAAGAACTCCGGCGACCAGCTGACGAAGGACGTCCAGGCCGCGGACGGCTTCGAGCTGATCGACCACAACCTCGACCTGGCCAACGCGGTCCAGGACACGCTGAACACGACCCGCCAGACCCTCGAGCAGAACCCCGACCTGTCGGCGGTCTGGACGCTCTGCGACTTCTGCGTGCCGCTGATGGCGCAGACGGTCTCCAACAAGCAGCCGGACGACCGCAAGACCGTCGTCGTCGGCCAGTTCTCCAGCCCGGAGTCGATCGCCGACGTGCGCAAGGGCAACGTCGACGGCATCGCCGACTACGCCTGGGCGCTGCCGGTCTGGGTCGGCATGGACCAGGCGCTGCAGAAGTGGGCGCGTGACCAGGATCCGGTCAAGGACTTCAGCGTCTTCGGGGGCTACGACCTGCCGTTCATGGAGCCCTACGTGCTGACCGAGGACAACGCGCTGGCCTCCGGGGCGGCCCCGGTCTACGGGCCGGACTTCGAGACCTACTTCAAGGCGAAGTGGGCCAAGGAGTTCGGCATCACCGCCGAGTAGCGCGTGGCCGCGGAGCAGCATGACGTCGATCGACACGACGCCCGAGCGGGTGCTCGGACCGCGGATCACGCGGTCCGATGCGCCCGTCAAGGCGACCGGCGCGGCCCGCTACACGGCGGACCTGGTGCTCCCGGGCATGCTCCACGGCCGGCTGGTGCTGGCCGGGCGCAACCATGCGCGTCTGACCCGGCTGGACGTCGGGCCGGCGCGCCGGTCGCCCGGCGTCCGGGCCGTGCTCACGCAGGCCGACGTGCCCGACGTGCGCTACGGCATGGCCGTCCGCGACCGCACGCTGTTCGCCCGCGACGTGGTCCGCTACGAGGGCGAGATCGTGGCGGCGGTGGCGGCCACGACGCCCGAGCTGGCGGCCGCCGCGGCGGACCGGGTGGACGTCGGCTACGCGCCGCTCCCGCCGGTCCTGGACCCCGAGCGGGCGCTCGCCGACGACGCGCCGCTGGTCCACCCGGACTGGGCCAGCTACGCCCTCGACCGCCCCGATACGCGCCAGGGCAACGACTGCGCGCGGGTGACGCTCGAGCGCGGCGATCCGGAGGCCGCGTTCGCCGACGCCGCCCACGTGGTCGCGCAGCGGTTCGTCACCGACATGTCCCACCCGCTGGCGATCGAGCCGCACGCGGTGCTCGCCGACTGGGCCGACGACCGCGTCACGATCTGGTCGACCACCCAGGTGCCGTTCCTGGCCCGGACCGGCGTCGCGACCACGCTCGGCGTCCCGGAGTCGCGGGTCCGGGTGGTCGTCACGCACCTCGGCGGCGGCTTCGGCGGCAAGTGCGACTTCCACCTGGAGGCGCACGCCGCGGCGCTCTCGCGGGCGGCCCGCCGACCCGTCCGCCTGGTGCTGACACGGCGCGAGGAGTTCGTCGTCCCCGACCTCACCCGGCACCCGATGCGGATCGACCTGCGCACCGCGCTCGACCGCGACGGGACGATCCTCGCGCGGACCGCGCGGCTGCTGCTCGACACCGGCGCCTACGCGTCGCACGGGCCGATCGCCAGCGAGCTCGCCACGCTGATGGCCGCCGGCCCGTACCGCATCCCGCACCTCGCGATCGAGGCGCGCACGGTCTACACCAACCGCACGCCGGCCGGCTCGACGCGGGCCCCGACGGCCCCCCAGACGTGCTGGGCGGTGGAGCAGCACACCGACGCGCTGGCGCAGGCGGTCGGCCTCGATCCGCTGGCCTTCCGCCGCCGCAACCTGGTCGACGACGGCGACGTCGCCGCCACCGGCCAGCGGCTCGACCGGCCCACCGCCCGCGCCTGCCTGGACCGCGCGGCGGAGCTGATCGCCGAGCGCGACGGCGCCCGTCCGCGGCCGGACGGGTGGCTGGAGGGCGTCGGCCACGCGGTCGGCTGGTGGGGCAACGTGCCGCTGCCGTCCGGCGCCGCCGCCCGCCTGGAGCCCGACGGCAGCGCGACGCTGGTCAGCGGCGCGCAGGACAACGGGTCGGGCGCGGCCGTCGCATTGGCGCCACTGGTCGCCGAGCAGCTCGGGCTGCCGATCGCGCGCGTGTCGATCGTCCACCAGGACACCGCGGCCACGCCGTTCGACTTCGGCAGCCTCGGCAGCCAGACGACGTTCAACGCCGGCCGCGCCGCGCTGGCCGCCGCCCGGGCCCTGCGCGCGCAGGTGCTCGAGGAGGCGGCCGGGCGGCTCGGCGCGCCGGGCGGGGCGCTCGACCTGTCCGGCGGCGCGGCCTACGTCGTCGCCGACCCCGACCGCCGCGTCGCCCTGACCGCGCTGGCCGCGGGCGCGCTGGCCGACGGGCGGCTGCTGCTGGCGCAGGCCGCCCCGCCACCGCCGGCCCGTCCGCCCGCCCCGGACGCCGACCGCTCGCTCGGCCGGACGATGTACGCGTCGTTCCCGTTCCCCAGCTACTACTGCTGCGCGGCCCGGGTCGCCGTCGACCCGGAGACCGGGCGCGTCCAGGTGCTCCAGGTCGTCGCCGGCCACGACATCGGCCGGGTGCTCAACCCGGTCGGCGCCGAGGGGCAGGTCGAGGGCGGGGTGGTTCACTCGGTCGGGATGGCGCTCAGCGAGGGCGTCGTGCTCCGCGACGGCTATCAGCGGAGCACCCGCCTGCGCGACTACCGGCTGCCGACCGCCGTCGACGCGCCGCCGGTGCGGATCTCCTTCCTCGAGCCGCGCTCGCCGGGCGCCGGGCCCGGCGGATCGCGCGGCGTCGGCGAGGTCGGCGTGATCGCCGCCGCGGGCGCGGTCGCCAACGCGATCGCGGCCGCCACCGGCGCCCGCGTCCACCGCCTGCCGATGGCGCCGCACCGCGTCTGGGCGGCGATCCAGGAGGCCGCATGAGCGCCTTCCGCGCCCCCACCACCGTGCCCGACGCGCTGGCGGCGCTGGCCGCCGACCCCGGGGCGACGCTGGTGGCCGGCGGCACCGACCTGCTGCCCGCCGCCCGCACCGGCGGCCGGGCGCTGCCGGCGTCGCTCGTCTCGCTGCACGCCGTCGACGCGCTCCGCGGGATCGCCGACGTCGGCTCCGACGGCGTGCGGATCGGCGCGGCGACGACGCACGCCCAGTTGGCGGCCGACGGTTGGCTCCGCGATCGGGCCCGCGCGATCGTCGACGCCGCCGGCCTGATCGGCGGACCGGCGACGCGCGCGGTCGCGACGCTCGGCGGCAACCTGGTCAACGGCTCACCGGCGATGGACCTGGGGGCTCCGCTGCTCGTCCACGACGCGGCGGTCGAGAGCGCGGGACCGGACGGCCGTCGCGTGCGGCCGCTCGCGGACTGGCTGGCGGCCGGCCGGCGGCGGGACGAGCTGCTGACCGCGGTCCTGGTCCCGCGCCCGCCGGCCGGCGGGGTCAGCGCCTACGTCCGCCACGGCGGGCGGGGGGCGATGGACGTCGCCCTGGCCGGCGCGGCGGTGCTCGTCGCGCGTGCCGCGGACGGGACGATCGGCCACGCGCGGGTCGCGCTGACCGCGGTCGCGCCGACCTGCGTGCGCGTGCCCGCCGCCGAGGCCCTGCTGGTCGGCGCCGTCCCGGACGGCACGCTGATCGCCGCGGCCGCGGCGGCCGCCGTCGAGCGTTCCCGGCCGATCGACGACGACCGTGCGCCCGCCGACTACCGGCGCGCGCTCGTCGCCGTCGCCGTCCGGCGTGCCCTGCGCGAGGCGCTGCGATGAGCCTGCCGCTGCAGCTGACGGTCAACGACGCCCCGGTCACGGTCGTCGCGCCGCCGGCCCGCACGCTGCTGGACCTGCTGCGGGACGACCTCGGCCTGACCGGCGCCAAGCGCGGCTGCGACGACGGCGAGTGCGGAGCCTGCGCGGTCCTGCTGGACGGGATGCCGGTGACCTCCTGCATCCTGCTGGCCCATCAGGCCGCGGGCCGGTCCGTCCGCACCGTCGAGGGTCTCGACGACGACCATCCGCTGCCCGCGGCGCTGGTCGCGGCCGGCGCCGTGCAGTGCGGCTTCTGCCTGCCCGGCATCGTGATGACGACGCTCGGCACGCTGGCCGGCGGCGCGCGGCCGACCGAGGACCAGGTCCGCGCCGCGCTCGTCGGCAGCCTCTGCCGGTGCACCGGCTACCAGAAGGTCGTCGACGGCGTCCTGGCCTGGGCCGCCCGAGAGCTTCCGCCCCCCACCAACCGAGAGGACCGTCATGGATCTCCGCCGTGAGCAGCCGGAGCAGCTGCGCGTCCTGTTCGCCTTCGGGCTGACACCGGACTTCTACTCCGCCGACAGCGAGCACGTCAACGCGATGATCGCCGCCCTCGACAGCGGCTTCGGCGACCTCGCCGGGCGCTTCGGCGTCACCGTGCTCGGTGGCCTCGACGACGACCAGCTGCAGGTCGGACCGTCGGCGTCCTGGCCGTGGACGTGCTACATCCTGGCCGACGCCCCCGACCTCGATGCGGCGATCGCCGTCTGCAACGTGGTCCGCGAGACGCCCGTGCTGGAGCACCGGCTGTGGAAGTACATCACCGTCGAAGCACGCGTCGGCCGGCCGCTGTTCTTCGGAACCCGATGAGCATCGCCCTGGTCACCGGCACCGCCCAGGGCGTCGGTCGCGCGATCGCCGCGCGGCTGCACGCCGACGGCTTCCACGTGGTGATGGCGGACATCGCCGCCGACCGCAACGAGCAGGTCCGGCGCGAGCTCGACCCCGAGGGGTCGCGGACGGAGGCCGTCGCCGTCGATCTCCGCGACCCGGACGCGACGCTGGCGCTCGCGGAGCAGGTGATCGGCCGGCTCGGCCGCGTCGACGTGCTCGTCAACAACGCCGCGGTCGCGGAGATCGACGGCGACGGCCTCCGTCCGCGACCCCTCGGGGTCG
>CAZFIQ010000061.1:0-13390 GCA_964519185.1 uncultured Patulibacter sp. | reverse complement strand
GGATCGCCTACTTCCACACGAGCTCGGTCGACGAGGACGGCGACGGGCTGAGCCTGTCAGCCCGCCAGACCTCGGCGGTCTACCGGATCTCGAAGGTCACCGGCCGGGTCGACTGGCGACTCGGCGGGCTGAAGAGTGACTTCCGTATGGGCCCGGGCACGCACTTCGCCCTGCAGCACGACGCGCGCGTCCAGCCCGACGGCACGATCCGGATCCTCGACAACTCGTCCGCGGCCCTCGGGCAGCGCACCCGGTCGTTGGTGGTGCGGCTCGACCGCCAGGCGAAGACCGCCACCCGGGTCGCCGACGTCCGCCTGCCCGGCGAGAAGCTCTTCGCCGCCACCCAGGCCAACAGCCAGCGCCTGCCGAACGGCAGCCTGATGATCGGCTGGGGATCGCAGGGCCGCGGGACGGAGATCGGCCCCGACGGCAAGATCCGCTTCGACGTCGACCTGCCGGCCGGCTACGACAACTACCGCTACTACCGGATGCCGTGGCAGGGCCGCCCGAGCGCGCCGCCGAAGGCCCGCGCGAAGGCCGCCCCGAACGGCGCGACCAACGTCTGGGTCAGCTGGAACGGCGCGACCGAGGTCGCGCGCTGGCAGGTGCTCGGCGCCGACGGCGCGGTGCTCGGCGACCAGGTCTGGACGAGCTTCGAGACCTGGGTCCGGATTCCGGGCCGTCCGGCGAGCGTTCGTGTGCGGGCGCTCGACGCCGAGGGCAACGTGCTCGGGACGTCGCGGACGACCCGCGTCGACGCAGGCTGAGCCGCGACTCCGCCTGACCGCCGCCGGCTTCGGCCGGGCGGCGGACCCGCACCGCGACGGCCGGCCGCGACCTCCCGCGCCGCGGCGCGATCAGTCGCGCTCGAAGCCCTTGCTGGTCAACTTGATCCGCCGCAGGTCGACGCCGAAGGCCTTCCGCATGGCGGCGTTGAGGCCGTCCTGCATGCGGGCGGCGGTCATCCGCTGGTCCGCGTCCGAGAACTCACGGACCGCGGAGTCGACGTGCATCACCGAGAGCCCGACCGTATCCGCGACGCGCTGCTTGCGGGCGTCGGAGAGCCGCCGGATCCGCGGCTCCAGGGCCAGCGCGTTCCGGACCTGCTTGAGGAAGGCGCGTCCACCCCGCACCTGCGCGGAGGTGAACCGCAGCGGCGTCGGGGTCCCGTCCGGCGAGGGCTTGCGGTCGTGGGAGTGCGTCACCCACGCCACCACCAGCGTCGCTCCGAGACGATCGCCGAAGTCGCGCGTCGAGCCCCCGAGCGCGCCGAGCACCTCGTTCAACACGGGCCGGTAGCCGCCCTGACCGAACCGCTCGTCCAGCGCGGCGTGCATTTCCGGCGGCGAGGCCGCCTTCCACGCGGCGTTCAGCTGGGCGTCGACCTGGCGCTCGCGGGCGGCCAGCGGCTTGTAGCGCAGGGTCCGCAGCTGGGCGCGCGTGGGCTTCCGCGGCTTCGCCGGCTGCTTGGGCTTGCGCGTGCTCCCGGACGATCCGGAGGACCCGGAGGACCCCGTCGCGGGGCGGTTGAGGTCGAGCAGGCTCGCACTCACGCCGGGCGTGGTCAGATCCGGGACGTTGTAGTTGAAGTCGTTCTGCGCGGCGGCGGGCGCGGCGCCGCCGACGGCGACCGCGAGCGCGACTCCGGCCAGCACGGCGGAGCGACGGATGGGGGACATCGACCCAGCCTATCCGCACCGCCGCCGCGAAAACCCCGGTTCTCCGCCGGCTCCATGCCGGGCTGGGAGGCTCGCTCCCATGTGTCCCCAGAGTCAGACCACCGATCCCCCGACGCTCGAGCAGAGCCTGGCCGCGTTCGCCGAGAGCCTGCCCGAGGAGACGCGGCTCGACACGCTGCACCAGCTCTTCTACGGGTTCTACGCGCGCGTGGCGATCGTCGACCGCAGCACCGCCGAGCTGGCGCGCTGGGCGACCAACGAGATCACCGAGATCGACGAGTTGCCGGAGCCGCTGGCGGAGGCGCTGCGCGACAACGCGCTGCACGTCGGCCGCGAGCTGTTCGCCACCCGGATCCAGGCGATGACCGCGATGGGGCTGGTCGCCCAGCAGCTGTCCGCGCTGCGGACCGGCGGCGCGGACCCGGACGCGCTCACGCTCGACCGGGCGGTGGCCTTCGACGAGGCCTCCGGCACGCTGCGCAGCTTCGCGCTGGACGCCCCGGGCGAGCACCCGGACCTGCCGTACGACCCGTTCGCCTACGACCCGAACGCGGTCGGCGACGACCCGAGCGCGGCCGCCGACGGCGCCCGCTGAGCCGGGACGAGGCGCAGCGCGATGAAGGTCCCACTCGGCATCACCCGCACCGACGACGGTGCGCTCTACCTGCAGCTGGACCCCGGCGACCCGCCGCGGATCCGCGACTCCGTGCCGCTCGACCAGGTGGACGAGGCGAGCGAGATCACGGCCCTCGAGTCGATGACGCTCGACTTCGACGCCTACGGGCGGCTGATCGGGATCCGGATCGAGGGCGACGCCGACTCGGCGCTCGTCCCGGCGCTGATCGAAGCGGCGAACGCCGACGCGTAACGGGCTCCGCCCGCCGCGCCCGGAAACGCACGCGGGCCTCTTTCGGAACGATCGGCCGCCGGGGCGGCGTCTGATTCCGAAAGAGGCCCATCGCCGTCGCACTGCTCCCGGCGTCCGGCGTCGCGACTTCCCGCGGTCCGGGCTGGGGTGCAGGCGACACCGGCGCCCGCGGTCCGCCGACACACAGGCGGACCGGGGACGACGGCCGAGCGGCCGGTGGTCCTCAGCGGACCAGTGGCCGTCCGATCGCGTAGGCCCGTCCCCCGCTCGCGGCGGACGCCGCCGCCAGGAACAGGTACAGGCCGACGCCCGCGAACACCAGCGAGACGATGCCCGCCAGGCGCACCGGGAAGGTGGTCTCGGCGAGGGTGCCGATGATCAGCAGGACCAGCGCCAGCACGACCAGCGCGAAGACCAGCGTGAAGCCGGACGGCAGCCGGACGCTGGCCACGGTCAGGGTGGCGAAGACGACCGCCCAGGTGAGCTGGAAGATCAGCTGGGTGTCCTGCACGTCACCCGGCCCGATCGCGAACCAGCCGTGGGTCAGCCCCAGGACCAGCGCGGCGTAGCTCAGCCAGAAGCCGGCGAACAGCCCGAAGACGCCGGCGACCATGGTCTGGCCGACGCGGGCCGCCCAGATCGTCGAGATCAGCAGGCCGAGGCCGGTGCCGAACAGCACGATCGCCAGCGGTGCCCCGGCGGCGGCGTCGGAGACCACGCCGATCAGGGTCAGGCCGAGCGCCAGCGAGCCCGCGGCGAAGATCGGCAGCCCGAGGATCGTCGGGTCGCCGGAGTCGGGTGGGGCCGCCGCCTCCGCGGCGACGTCGGGTTGGACGGTGATCGCGTCGTCGGGGACGCGTCCTGCGGTGGTGGAAGCCGACATGGCTCCTCGCTCTCTCTCGTGCCGCTGCGCTCGCGCAACGGCCGGCGTTGGGGTCGCCGGACGCCATACGGCGCCCGGCGACCGCGGCTCTCAGACCGGCGACGAGGGTCGCGCCAGCCCCTCGGCGAGGTCGCCGAAGCCGGGCGCGATGATCGCCCCGGGCTGCGCCAGCAGCTGCTCGGCGACGATCGCCTCCGTGGTCAGCAGCAGCGCGGCGACCGAGGCCGCGTGCTGCAGGGTCAGGCGGACGACCTTGACCGGGTCGATCACGCCCTGCTCGATCAGGTCGCCGAACTCGCCGGTCATCGCGTTCAGCCCGTGGCCGGGCGGCATCGCGGAGACCCGCTCGACGACCTCGGCGCCGTCGAACCCGGCGTTGGTGGCGACCCAGTACAGCGGCTCGGTCAGCACGTCGCGGACGATCCCGGCACCGATCGCGAAGTCGCCCTCGAGGCCGTGCCCGTCGACCGCGGCGGCGGCCCGCAGCAGCGACACGCCGCCGCCGGGGACGATCCCCTCGGCGACCGCGGCGCGGGTCGCCGACAGCGCTCCCTGCGCCCGGTGGCGCTTCTCGCGCAGCTCGACGTCGGTCGCGGCCCCGACCCGGATCACCGCCAGGCTGCTGGCCAGCTTGGCCAGCCGCTCGCGGGCGACCTCCCAGTCGGTGCTGTCCTCCTCGGCGCGCGCGACCTCGTTGCGGATCTGCGCCAGGCGGGTGGCGAGCGCCTCCGCGGTGCCGCCGCCCTCCACCAGCGTCGTGTCGTCCTCGGTGACGATCACGCGGCGGGCCGTGCCGAACCACTTCGGGTCGAACTCGTCGATCGACAGGCCGGTCTCGTCGCAGAGCACCGACCCGCCGGTGAACGCGGCCAGGTCGGTGAGGTGCTGGATCCGGCGGTGGCCGAACCCGGGCGCCCGGATCGCCGCCGCCTCGAGCGTGCCGTGGGTCGTGTTCTGGACCATCATGCCGAGCGCGGCGCCGTCGACCTTCTCGGCGACCACCAGCAGCGGACGCGGGCCGTCGGGGCCCGCCTGCGCGGCCTGGATCACCGGCATCAGCTCCTGGACGGCCGTGATCGGCTTGGTCGTCAGCAGGATCACCGGGTTCTCCAGCACCGTCTCCATCCGCAGCTGATCGCGGGCGAAGTACGGCGACAGGAACCCGTTCTCGACCTGGACGCCCTCGGCGAAGTCGACGTCGATCCGCGGCGCCAGCTGCTCCTCGACCGTGACGACGCCGTCGGCGCCGACCTGGTCGAGCGCGCGGGCGATCGCCTGGCCGAGCCGCTGGTCCTCCTTGGCGGCGATCGTCGCGACGTGCTCCAGATGGGCACCCCCCGAGACCGGCTGCGCCGCGTCGACGAGCGCCGCGACGACCCGCTCGACGGCGACCTCGATGCCGCGGCGGAGCAGCATCGGGTTGGCGCCGTCGTCGATCGTCCGCATGCCCTCGCGGACCAGCGCCTGGGCGAGCACCGTGGCGGTGGTCGTCCCATCGCCGGTCAGGTCGCTGGTCTTGTTGGCGACCTCGCGCAGCAGCTGCGCGCCCATGTTCTTGTAGGGGTCCGTCAGCTCGATCTCGCGAGCGATCGAGACCCCGTCGTTGGTGATCACCGGCGCACCGGCGAGCCGCTCGAGCACGACGTTGCGGCCCTTCGGACCGAGCGTGACCTTGACGGCGTCGGCGAGCTCGTCGACCCCTGCCTGCAGGAGACGGCGCGCATCGTGGTTGTAGAAGAGAACCTTGCCCATGATGAAGCTCCGTTAGCTCTCGGCGCCGGCGGGGATCAGGATCCCGCGGCCGCGCAGCCGTCCGTTGTCGAGGTCCGCCATCGCGTCGTTGACGGCGTCCAGCGGGTAGGCGCTGGTGTGCAGGTTGACCTTGCGCTGCGCGGTCAGCGTCATCAGCTCGGCCAGGTCGTTGTACGACCCGACGAGGTTGCCGATGAAGTTGATCTCGCGCGAGATGATGTCGATCGTCGGCACGTCGATGTTCTCGCCGTAGCCGATCACGTAGTACGAGCCGGCGTTGCGCAGGACGGAGACCCCGTCCTCGATCGCGCCGCGCTCGCCGACGAAGTCGATCACCGCCTCCGCGCCGTGGCCGTCGGTCAGCTCCATGATCGTGTCCACGTGGGCGCCGCGGTCCGCGCCGCGCCCCGGCTTCTCGACCTTGACCGTCCGGTCCGCCCCGAGCTCCCCGGCGAGCGCGAGCGCGTCGTCGGAGGGGTCCAGGACGATGATCTCGGCGGGCGTCAGCGCCCGCAGGACCTGGATCCCGATGTGCCCCAGGCCGCCGGCGCCGATCACGACCGCGCGGGTGCCGGGGTACAGCATCGAGGCCGCCTTCTTGACCGCGTGGTAGGCGGTCAGACCGGCGTCGGCCAGCGCGGCGATCTCCTTCGGGTGGAGCAGCGGGTCGAGCTTGACCACCGCGCGGGCGTTGGTCTTGATCAGCTCGGCGAAGCCGCCGTCGACGGAGATCCCCGGGAACAGGTTGCTCTCGCAGTGGACGTCGTCGCCGGCCCGACAGGCGCGGCAGAGGCCGCAGGTGACCAGCGGGTGCATGATCACCGTGTCGCCGACCGCGACGTTGGTCACCGCGGAGCCGACCTCGTGGACCCAGCCGGCGTTCTCGTGGCCGAGCACGTAGGGCAGCACGACGCCGGACTTGGCGGCCCACTGACCCTCCTGGACGTGCAGGTCGGTGCGACAGAGCCCGGCCCCGCCGATCCGCACGATCACGTCGTGGGGATCGGTGACCGTGGGCTCCGCGATCGACTCGACGCGCAGCGGCTCGTGGTACTTGTGGAGGCGCGCGGCGATCATGCGACCACCGCCCCGGCCTCGTCGCGACCGTGCCGGACCGCGAGCAGCGACCGGCAAAACCCGCCGTTGCTCTCCAGGCTCGTGTTGATCAGCTGTCCGGCCCGCCGCCAGCGCGGCACGTCCTGCGCCGTCAGCCGCGACCCGTCGGGCCGCAGGAAGGCCGGCGAGTCCGGCCCGGTGTCGAGCCCGAGCGCGCGGCGCAGCTCCCAGCAGCGCTCGACGTCGGGGTCCTCTGGCGGCAGCTCGCTCAGCCGCAGGCGCGGCGCCACCGACTCGTCGGGGCCGAACAGCCGCTCGTAGACGCGCGACTGGCGTGCCGCCAGCGCCTTGCGCTGGAACAGCGAGCGCAGCGCCTCCAGGTCGCCGGCGGTCTCGCCGGGGAAGGCCCCGGCGAACCCGCTCCCGTCGGCCACCGCGCCGTTGATCTCGCGCTCCGTGTAGTGGTCCTCCAGCGCGACGCGGACCTGCCGCACGCCGGGAACGCCGCGGATCGCCCGCTCGGCGTCGGCGACCATCAGGAAGGCGAAGTTCGGCGCGCACTGCGGCGTCGGGAGCCGCAGCCGGACGTCGACGTCGCCGTCCGGCGAGACGGTGCAGGCGTGCACGAACCGCAGCGCGACGATCGACTCGTCGAGCTCCGGGTCGTAGACGCCGTCGAGCGCGGCCAGCACGCGGTCGGCGGGGGTCACAGCCGTCCCCCGCTGACGAGCTTGGCGTCGTCCTGCGACGCCGGCGCGCTGTCGGGCTCCTTCAGCCGCAGGTGCTCCGGCACCTCGACGCCGTAGAGCCGGGCGGCGTTCAGGCCGAGGACCTTCTTCTTGGCCTCGGTCGTCCAGCGCGGGAAGTCGGAGAACGTGTCGTCCGGGTAGTCCCAGGCGACGAGGCCCTCGATCTGCCAGCGCGGCTCCCAGATCTGGTAATCGGAGCCGAAGAGCATCTTGTCCTCGCCGACCCAGAACAGCAGCTCGCCCATCACCTTGGCGAAGAACCGCGGGCGGGCGTGCATCAGCCCGCCGGTGACGACCGAGAGGCCCGCGTAGACGTTGGGCTCCTGCGTCGCCATGAAGCAGAAGTCCTCGATCCGCGGCAGGCCGACGTGCTCGACGATGAAGTTCAGCCCCGGGAAGCTCGTCGCGACGTGGTCGACGTCGGCGATGTTGAAGCCGTCCTTGTCCAGCGGCCAGATCGTCGGGCCCTTGTGGACGTGGATGTTGCGGATGCCCAGCTCCAGGCACTTCTCGAAGAACGGCACCGCGATCGGGTCGTCGAGCTTCCAGCCGCGCGAGCTGCCCTTCCACTCGGCGGTGTAGAGCTTGACGCCCTTCAGGCCGTAGGTCTCGGCGTCGCGCTCGAGCTGCTGCAGCCCGGCCTCGCCGTCACGCGGATCGAAGCGGCCGTTGGTCAGCAGCTTCCCGCTGTGCCGCTCCAGCAGCGCCGCGTTCTGCTCGGTGGTGTTGAAGCCGTTGGCGTACCAGTCGCGCAGGTACGTCGACTGGAAGATCCCGACGTCGACGTAGCCCTGCTCGAAGACGTCGCGGTCGAAGTCCTCCAGCGACGGCTTGCGGAACTTCTCCAGCGACCAGTGCGTCGACTCCGGTCCGAGCGACTGGTAGTCGTGGAAGCACGAGATCCATCCCTTGGCGTACTCCTCCTGCCCCACCACCCAGTTCTCCGGGCTCGCGTCCCAGAAGTGGAGGTGGCTGTCGAGGATGAAGTACTGCTCGCCGTCCTTCTCGTACATGGTGATGCTCCTGTGAGGTGTGTGTCTGCGTCCTGCTCACGCGGAGGCCGGAGGCCGGCTCGCGGTGCTGCCGGACCGTCGGCGCCGAGGCACCGCGGTCCGCGGAGGCCGAGCGGTGGCCGCGGCGGCGGGCTGCGGGAGGACCCCGAGCCCGCCGGCGGGCTGCCGTCGGCGGGACCCGAGCGTCAGTCGACGACCTGGAGGTCGAAGCCGATGTACTGCGCGGCGTCCTCGGGGCTCGCGAACATCAGGATCTTGTCGTCGAGCACGACCATCCGGCCGTAGTGCGTCGACATGATCTCCTCGAAGTCGTCGTTGCCGAAGTCGTCCCAGCCGAGCGCCTCGGCGATCTCGGCGTAGTTGAACTCGATCTGGTTGATCCCGTCGACCCGGATCATCGAGGGAACCTCGTTGATCGTGATGCCCTGCTTCCCGGACATCACCTGGGCGACCACGTGGCCGACCTGGTTGTTCATCAACGTGACGCCGCAGCGATCGGAGATCGTGCGGTCGACCTTGAACGGACTGGTGCTCATGTCAGGCTCCCTTCGGCGTCGGCACGCCCAGATCGGAGAGTTGGCTTTCGAAGCGGGCCGTGGCTCGGTCCATCGAGTCCTCGAACCGCAGGGTCTTCTCGGGGATCTGCGACCAGATCGGCTGCAGCTGGCGCGCGGCCTGCTCGCAGCGCGGGGCCCACTTGGCCGTCCACTGCGCCAGCAGGTCGCGGTTGGCCTCGCCGTGCTGCTCGTCGGCGACCAGCAGCTCGAACAGGTGGCGGGCGCCCCGCTGCTCGCGGGCCGCGTCGGCCTCGCCGCCGCCGATCACCGTCGGCGTCGCGAAGTCGCCGTGGATCGCGGCCACCTGCATGATGAAGTGGCTGCGGAACAGCTCGCCGACCAGCGGCTCGAAGACCAGCGCGGTGGCGAAGAACTGCTCCGCCCAGTCGCGCGTCGCGGTGATCTGCTCGACCGTCTCGCGGACCCCGGACCAGACCGGATCCTCCTGCCAGGCCTTGATGTGCGCCTGGCCGTCGAACCCGTCCACCTGGTCGCTGAGCTCCAGGTTGTAGAGGATCAGGTCCTGGGCGAACCGCAGCTTGTGGGCCGCGCCGACCGACAGCGCGTTGTTGATCATGTTGGTCGGCCCGTCGCGCTGCGCGGGCGTGTAGACGTACAGCCCGATCCCGTGCTCGGCGTGGGCCCAGGCGCCGACGTGCTGCTCGACGATCCGCGTCCAGCTGGCGCTCCAGTTGGAGAACGCGCCGACCGCCGCGGCGTTGGCGATCGTCGCCTGGACCTGACGGACCACGTTCGAGTTGTTGCGGAAGATCGTCTGCTCCCACTCCTCGTTCGGGTCGAGGAACAGGTGCCAGTCGGACGACTTGAGCGCCGTCCACTCCTTGGGGTATCCCCCCGTCCCGTCGGCGAAGCCGTAGATCCACCCCTGCGACAGGTGCCGCTCGGGGTCGGGCTGGACGTCGACCGTCACGTCCTCGTAGACCGACGCCTTGCGCTTGCGCGGCGTGAAGTAGTTGTACTTCCGGCTGGTCGACGAGGGGAACTCCTTGGCCCCGGCCTCGGCGTCCGTGAAGACCGGACGAGGGACGTTGCGGCCGGGAGGCGGCTCGGTGGCCGCCGGCTTCGCTTCGGTGGTGCTCATAGGGAACTGCCTTCCGTCTCGGCGCTGGTGGTGAACTTGTCGAAGTAGATGTGGTCCTCGGGCACGCCCTGGGCGGCGAGGAGCTCCATCGCGGCGTCGACCATCGGCGGCGGACCGCAGAGGTAGACGTCGACGTCGGTGAGGTCGGCCTCCGACCGGGCCACGACGTCGGTGACGAAGCCGACCTCGCCGGACCAGTCCGGGCCGGGGTCGGCGTCGGAGAGCGCGGGCACGAAGCGGAAGTCCGCCAGGTCCCGCTCGAACTGCTCGAGCTGCTCCACGTGGAAGAGGTCGGCCGTCGAGCGGGCTCCGTAGTAGAAGACCGACGGCCGGGTGCAGCCCGTCTCCTGCCGGGCCCGCAGCAGCGACACGATCGGGGCCATCCCCGCTCCGCCGCCGACGAAGACCAGGCGGCGCTCGGGCCGGTCGCGCAGGGTGAAGGCGCCGAACGGCCCCTTGACCTCGAGCGGCGTGCCGGGCTTGAGCGTGCCCGCGGAGAACATCCCGGCGAACTTGCCCCCGGGGTAGTGCCGGATCATGAACTCCAGCCGGTGGGGCTGGGACGGCACGCTGGCCATCGAGAACGAGCGCAGCTCGTCGCTGCCCGGGATCCGGATGTCGACGTACTGGCCCGGCTGGTAGTCGAAGCCGTCGGCCGGATCCAGGTCGAGCGCGAGGTGCCAGATGTCCGCGGTCAGCGGCTCCAGCTCCGCGACCGTCGCCTCGACGGTCTTCGTCGGGATGCCGCTGCGCAGCACCTCCTCGTCGTAGTTGATCAGCTCGACCTCGAGGTCGCTGACGGCGTGGGCCTTGCAGAGCAGGGTCCAGCCCTCCTCCTGCTCGAAGTCGGGGAGCGCGAAGGTCGAGTACTTGTCCAGGTCGACCTCGCCGTCCAGGACGAACGACTTGCACGCCGCGCACTGGCCTTCCTTGCAGCCGTGCATCAGCATCAGGCCCTGCCGGAACGCGCCGTCCAGGACCGTCTCGTCCTCGTCGACCTCGAACTCGATGTCCACCGGCTGCAGCCGGACGGTGTGCTTCTCCCCCATCCTGAGACCTCTCCTCGTGTGTGTCGCGGAAGGGGCGCCCGCCGCGGACCAGGTCCGCGTCGAGCGACATCTCTCCCGTGCTGCACCGGTCGACCGAAGGTCGACCGGCTTCCTGCCGTCGGCGGGGCGGCCCGTTCTCCCGGACGGGCCGCCCGCCCGCGCTCAGCTCGCGGCGGCTGCGGGCCGACCGGCGGGCCCGCCGGCGCGGTACTGCGCGACGTGCTTCTCGCGCTCCTCGGCCGACATCTCGTTGAGCAGGACGTTGGGGCTCTGCAGGGTGTAGCCCTGCAGCTCCTTGAGCGTCCACATCTTCTTCGGGTCCAGGTCCAGGTGCGGCTGCGGCACCGTGGTCTGGCCGTCGTCGCGGACGTAGCCGAGGTCCTTGACGATCTCCGCCAGGTCCTGTCCGTGGTAGAGCGTCTCCCACTCGCGCTTGCCGGTCAGCTTGCCCATCGCCGGGGTCGGACGGCCGTTGTACTCCGGCCGGAACGCGACGGCGTCCGTCCAGTGGCAGCCCTCGGAGCAGTAGGTCCGGACCTGCCCGTCGACCTCGTCGACGACCATGTCCTCGCGGATCAGGCAGGGCACCATGCAGCTCCAGCAGCGGTGCGGGTACTCGTAGTCGGCGTCGGCGTTGAAGGTGATCGGGGCGTGCCCGTTCTTCTTCGACAGGTCGCCGTAGCGCTCCCACCACTTGCCGTACTTGTCGTACCAGCCCGGGTACTTGAACTCGAACCACTCGAAGTCGGTGTCGTCCATCCCGTCGATCCGCCAGTAGTTGACGGGCCAGCCGGTCGCGAAGAACTGGGCGGTCTCGTGGACGTAGCCCTTGTTCCAGATCCGGTTCCAGGACTCCTCGACGAGGTCGTGCGGGATCGTCAGGCCGTACTTCTCGAGCGGCAGCAGGTAGCTGCGGTAGTAGTCGTCGTAGATCCACTTGCGCCACGACTCGGCGTAGCTCTCGCGCTCCTTGCGACGGTCCTTCGTGCCGTACTCGATGAAGGTGCCGATCGCCGCGTCGACGACGCAGTGGTTGTTCCACCAGGCGTAGCGCAGGTCCCGCTCGAGCAGCTCGCGGTTGCGCTCGTCGGCGAGCGCCATGAGGATGATCGAGTAGCCGTTGGAGATGTGCCGCGACTCGTCCGACTGGACCGAGTGGAAGACCGTCGGCAGCAGGTAGTCGCCGTTGGCGGCGGCCTCGCCCGGCATCGCGACGAACAGCACGTTCGTGAACGCCGTCTCCGCCACGATCGTGAGGTACATGTTGGCGGCGGTGATCGCGTCGCCCGTGATGAACCCTTCACCGAACTGCCGGCCGATCGTGCCGGCGTAGCAGTTGTTGAACGCCTTCTCGGTGATGTCGAACCCGGCGGGATCGATGTAGTGGTTCATGTAGAGCCGCTTGAGATTCATCTGAATCGTCGAGTGGCGGACCTCGTCGATCATCTGGATCGCCAGGCCGTTGTGCAGCTCGGGGTTCGGGACGGCGCCGATCGCCAGCGGCATGGCGCGGGCGGCCGAGATCTCCGGGAACGGGATGATCGAGAGGAAGAGCTTCTGCCACTCCATCCAGCGCTCCTGGACCTGCCGGAACATGTTGCCCCGGATCGCGCCGTCCATCGCGCCGAAGACGCGATTGTCCTTCTCCTCCTCCATCGGGAAGTACGAGCGCAGGACCTGCTTCAGCGGGTCCTTCTTCGGCGCCTTCTCGAACGTGTAGTCCGTGGCGTACTTCTCGACGGGCGAGACGAAGGTCGGGTCCCAGGACAGCTCCTGGATCTTCTCGTGCGCCTTGGTGATGCTCGCGCGGCTCACAGGGTGCTCCTCGTGTCGTTTGACGAACCGGTGACGTCAGGCCCCCCGGACGGGAGACCGACCATCTGCCGGGGGTAACGGGACCGCACAAACCCAACGCTCGTGCTCCCCTCCCACCGGGCGGAAACGCCACACCCGGCGACCTGCCGGCAGTGTGCTCCGATGAACCGACCATATGCCTGCAACGGACGCACGATCAAGAAACCCCCGACTTCTCCAACATGCTTGGAGACGCCGTCCCCACGGGCATCCGGCGGGGCACCACCAGCTTGGTCGAAGCGACCTGCTTGACCGCCCGGGCGAGCACGTCGGAGGACTCCTCGAAGGCCCGCCGGGACATCGATACGCCTGCGACCGCACGCAGGCCGCCGTCGCCGTCGAAGACCGGTGCGGCGACGCAGCAGAAGTCCGGCGTCAGCTCCTCGACCTCGGAGCAGAAGCCGTCGCGACGGCCCTGCTCCAGCTCGTGGCGGAGCTGCTCGGGATCGAGGATCGTCGCCGCCGTGAACTGGCGCAGTCCGCGCTCGACGTAGCGGTCGACGGCAACCGGCCGCATCAGCCCCAGCACGACCTTGCCCATCCCCGTCGCGTGGGCGGCGTCCGAGATCCGGTCGCCCAGGCCGGGCTGCCGCGGCAGGCCCTGGCGTCCCCGGACCTCCACGATCTCGATCGCGCCGCGGCGCAGGACCCCCACGTAGCTGCGCTTGTGGGTGTGGGCGAAGAGCTCGTCGGCCAGCGCGGCGAGCGACAGCTCCCGCCGCTGGTCCGCGGCCCCGGTCGACTCGGGCCCGTCGGCCCCGTCGACCCCGTGCCCCGTGGCCCGGTCCCCCCCGCGGTGCGGGTCGTGGACCGCGAAGCCCTCCTCGC
>CAZFIQ010000060.1:0-13523 GCA_964519185.1 uncultured Patulibacter sp. | reverse complement strand
CCTCACCGACATCGCCGGCGTCGAGGACCACCTCGGCGACATGGACTTCAAGGTCACGGGCACCGCCGAGGGCATCACCGCCCTCCAGATGGACATCAAGATCACGGGCGTCACGTTCGAGATCCTGCGGGACGCGCTGGCCCAGGCCAAGGACGCGCGGCTCGAGATCCTCGGCAAGATGCAGGACGTCATCGACGGCCCCAGCAGCGAGCTGTCGAAGTACGCCCCGCGGATCCTGTCGGTCAAGATCGACACCGAGAAGATCGGGATGATCATCGGCAAGGGCGGTGAGACGATCCGCGCGCTCCAGGAGGAGTTCGAGGCGCAGATCGACATCAACGACGACGGCACGATCAACGTCTACTCGTCCTCGGGCGAGAAGGGCGACGCGCTGATCAAGCGGATCGAGGGCATGACCCGCAACGTCGAGCTCGGCGACGAGTTCGACGGCAAGGTCGTCAAGACCACGACCTTCGGCGCCTTCGTCGAGCTGATGAAGGGCACCGACGGCCTGCTGCACATCTCCAACGTCTCGCCGGGCAACCGCGTCGACACGGTCGAGGAGGTGCTGTCGCAGGGTGACGTGATCAAGGTCCGCGTCGCCGAGCTCGACCGCGAGCGCGGCCGCGTCGGCCTGCGCCTGTCCGACGATCCGGAGATCGTCGGCAAGACCGCCGAGGAGCTCAAGGACCTCAAGAAGTCCGGGGGCGGCGGAGGCGGCCGTCCGCCGCGCCGCGAGGGCGGCGGTGAGAGCCGCGGCCGGCGTGACCGCGACGGCGACCGCGGCGGCGACCGTCCGCCGCGTCGGCGCGAGCGGCGCGACCGCGACTAGCCGATGACCGCCACGCCGGAATCGGCGACCGCCGGGGCGCCCGCCGCCCCGGCCGGCGGCGGGTCGCGTCCGGAGGTCCGGACCACGTGCCTGCCGTCCGGCGTGACGGTGGTCAGCGAGCACGTCGACTCGGCGCTCTCGGTGGCCACCGGGGTCTGGATCGGCACCGGGTCACGCCACGAGCGGGACGCCGAGGCCGGCCGCGCCCACCTGCTGGAGCACATGCTCTTCCGCGGGACGGCGCACTACGCGTCGACGGAGATCGACCAGCGCTTCGATGCGCTCGGCGGCGACCTCAACGCAGCGACCAGCCACAACGAGACCGCCGTCGTCGCCCGCGTGCTGGCCGACGACCTGCCCGACGCGTTCCCGATGCTCGGCGAGATGGTCGGCGTCCCGCGGCTGCGCGACGAGGACCTGGAGCTCGAGCGACGGATCGTGCTCGAGGAGATCGCGATGATCGACGACGCGCCGGAGGAGCTCGTCTTCGAGCTGCTGCCGCAGGCGGTCTTCGGCGGTCACGCGCTCGGGCGGCCCGTGATCGGCACGCGCGATGTCGTCGCCGGCACCGACGGGGACACGCTGCGCGCGTTCCACGCCAGCCACTACCGACCCGGCCGGATCGTCGTCGCGGCCGCCGGAGCGGTCGACCACGACCGGCTCTGCGCGCTGGCGGAGACCGCGGTCCCGCACGGGCTGGTCGACACGATCGCCGCCGACGACCACGATCCCGGCGTCGCGCCGGCCTGCGACCGGGGGCTGATCTTCCGCCAGCGCGAGACCGAGCAGGTCCAGGTCGCGCTGGCCGGGCGTGGGCTGGCGATGGACGATCCGCGGCGGTTCGCGCTGCGGGTGCTCGACACGATCCTCGGCGGCACCCCGTCGTCGCGACTGTTCCAGGCGATCCGCGAGGACCGCGGGCTGGCCTACTCGGTGACGAGCTTCGACGACCAGCACCGCGGCGGCGGACTGGCCGGGCTCTACCTGGGCACACGGCCGGAGAACGTCGCGGCCGCGATCGAGGTGGTCGCCGAGGCGCTCGACCGGATCAGCCGCGAGCCGGTCGGCGACGACGAGCTGGAACGCGCCAAGCAGCACTCGCGGGCCCGTCTGCTGCTGGGGATGGAGTCGACGCACGCGCGGATGCACGTGCTCGGCCGGTCGCTGCTGCACGGCCTGCCGCTGCGCCGCCCGGAGCAGATCGCCGCCGAGCTGGACGCCGTCACCGCCGAGGACGTGCGGTCGCTGGCCGCCGACCTCTACGCCCCGGCGGGTCTCTCCGCGGCCGGCGTCGGCCCGAGCGAGGACGCCTTCCGGGCGGCCGTCGCGCCGCTCGTCGTCTGACCCGCCGACGGGCCGGGTACCGGCTGCGCACGCGGCGTCGTCCGACGGCCGCGCGCGCAGCCGTCTCCGCTGGGCGCCCGTCGTTGCGCACGCGGGGCATCGGCGGGACCGGCGATCGTGAGACGATTCCCCGCATGAGCAGCGAGATTCGCGTGGCCGTCGCCGGAGCCGCCGGCCGGATGGGGGCAACCGTCTGCGCGGCGGTCGAGGCCGCCGATGGCATGGTCCTGACCGGCAAGGCCGACCCGGCGCTGGGCACGGCGCTGGCCGACGTGCTGCCCGACGCCGACGTGGTGGTCGACTTCACCCGGCCCGACACCGCCCTCGCCAACGCCCTGGAGTGCCTCGAGGCCGGCGTCCACGTGGTGATCGGGACCTCTGGCTTCGACCTCGCCGGCCTCGAGGGCAGGACCGGGGCCAACGCCTTCTTCGGCCCGAACTTCGCGATCGGCGCGGTGCTGATGATGCGCTTCGCCTCGGAGGCGGCCAAACACCTGCCGAAGGCCGAGATCATCGAGCTGCACCACGACAAGAAGCTCGACGCGCCGTCCGGGACCGCCGCCCACACCGCCCGCGAGATGGCCGCCGCGAGCGGGGTCACGCCGCCGATCCACTCGATCCGGCTGCCCGGTCTGGTCGCCCACCAGGAGGTGATCTTCGGCGGGACGGGCGAGACCCTGACGATCCGCCACGACTCGATCGACCGCGAGTCGTTCATGCCGGGCGTGGTACTGGCGATCCGCCGGGTCGCCGACCTGCCGTCGTCGCCGACGGTCGGCCTGGACAAGCTGCTGTTCGCGGACTGAGCGGCCCGTGCGCTTCCGCGACGCCACACCGGACGACGGACCGGCGATCGCGCAGCTGGTGATCGCCGCGTCCCTGCACGCCTTCGAGGACCTGCTGTCGCCGGTCGAGCTGGCCCGGCTGTCGGAGCTCGAGCGCGAGACGGGGGAGTGGGGCGTGCGGCTGGCCGACCCCCACGACCACATCGTCTTCGTGGCGGAGCAGAGCGGACGGGTGATCGGCGTCGCCGCCTGGCTCTCGCCCCGCGGACCCCGGCTGCTCCCGGCCCGCGACGCCCACCTGACCCACCTCTACGTGCACCCGGTCGCCCAGGGCGCCGGCCTCGGCCGGCAGCTGCTGACGCACGCCGAGGACGGCCTGCGGGCGATCGGCGGGCAGACGGCCCAGCTGGCGCTGCACGACGAGAACGCCTGGACCGCGGCGCTGCTGTCGAGCGCCGGATGGGTCCGGGAGCCGGACCGGCCGGACGACATGGGGCCGAACCACCCCTGGAGGCGAGCGCTGTGACGCTCCCGACGACCGACCCGACGACGCCGAGCACCGGCAGCGTCGCCCTCGACCCGCCGCGGCCGGGCGCGGACACGGTCCCCGCGACCGTCGCCGTCCCCGACGCCGACGCCCCCTTCCGGGTCGCCGGGATCGCCGCGGTGGCCGGGATCGTACGGCTCGTCGAGTCGGCCTACCGCGGCGACGCGAGCCGCGAGGGCTGGACGACGGAGGCCGACCTGATCGCCGGCCGGCGGACCGACGCCGCGATGGTGCGCCCGCTGATCGTCGCCTCCGACGGGGTCGTGCTGATCGCCGGACCCGCCCGCCGGCCGTGGGCCTGCTGCACGGTCACGCGCCGGGGCGACGACGCCCGCGTCGGCATGCTCGCCGTGGCGCCGGAGCGGCAGGGCCAGGGGATCGGCGACCGGCTGCTGGCCGCCGCGGAGCGCTACGCCGCCGAGCGCTGGCGGGCCAGCGCCCTGACGCTGGTCGTGATCGCCCAGCGCGATGACCTGATCGCCTGGTACGAGCGGCGGGGCTTCGCCCGGACCGGGGTGCGGGAGCGCTTCCCCTACGGCGACGAGCGCTACGGCCAGCCGCTCCGCGACGACCTGGTGCTGCACGAGCTGCGGCGGCCGATCGACGGTTGACCGCGGCGCCGCGACCCGACGACCGCGCCCTCCGCGGATCGTCGTCGGTCCGGTCGGCGATCAGCCGCCGGCGTCCAGCGCGGCGCGGATCCGGCCCGGCAGCGCGGTGAACCGCGTCGCCCCGTCGACCCGCGGCAGCGCCTGGAGCACCGCCTGGCGGTCGCCGACCATCACGCAGGCCCGCTCGGCGCGGGTGACCGCGGTATAGAGCAGGTTGCGGGTCAGCATGTGGCGGTGCTCCGTCAGCACCGGCACGACGACGATCGGCACGCTCGAGCCCTGGGCCTTGTGGACCGTGCAGGCGTAGGCCAGGTCCCAGGTGTCCAGCCGGAGCGCCGGCAGCCGCACGGTTCGCTCGTCGTCCATCCGCACCAGCACGTCGTCGCCGTCGACGCGGACGAGCATGCCCAGCTCGCCGTTCATCACGTCCGCGTCGTGGTCGTTGCGGGTCTGCATCACCCGGTCGCCCTCACGCAGCGCGCTGCCCTTGGCCTGCCGGCCTCCGGGATTCAGCTGCTCGCGCAACCGGCGGTTGAGCGCCTCGACGCCCGCGACGCCTCGGCGCTGCGGCGCCAGCACCTGGACGCCGCCGACCGCGTCGACGCCGTAGTGGGTCGGCAGTCGGAGCGTGACCAGCGACTGGATCTCCTGGGCCGCCGCCTCCGGGTCCGGGCGGTCGATGAAGAAGAAGTCGCGGACGTCGTCCGGACCGGGACGCGTTCCCGGCGGCTCTCCGCGGTTGATCGCGTGGGCCGCGCGCACGATCAGCGAGCGCTCCGCCTGGCGGAAGATCCGCGACAGCCGGACCGCCGGCACCGCCTGCGACTCCAGCAGGTCCTGGAGCACGCGGCCGGGGCCGACCGGCGCCAGCTGGTCGACGTCGCCGACCAGCAGCACGTGGGTCCGCGGGCCGATCGCCCGCAGCAGCGCGACCGCCAGATCGAGCGACAGCATCGAGGCCTCGTCGACGACGAGCATCCCACCGTCGGGGATCGGGTCGTCCTCGTCGTGCTGGAACCCGTCGCCCGGCACGAACCCGAGCAGTCGGTGGATCGTCGTCGCGTCGGCCCCGGTCGCCTCCGACAGCCGCCGCGCCGCCTTGCCGGTCGGCGCGCACAGCAGCACCGGGCGACCGGCGTCGCGCAGCACGTCGACCAGCGCCCGCATCGTCTGCGTCTTGCCGGTGCCGGGACCACCCGTCAGGATCGACAGCCGCTGGCTGCACGCCAGCCGCACCGCCTGCCACTGCTCGTCGCTGGGCCGCGGGGCGTCGGCGTCGGCGTCCGGATCCGGCTCCGGCGGCTCGTCGGGAACGGGCACGTCGAGCGTCGCCGGCTCGGTGCTCAGCCGCGCGGCGATCTCGGCCAGCAGCCGCTCGGCCTCGTCCAGCTCGAGCGTCGCCACGCGGCCGTCGGCGTCGACCACCGCGCCGTCGCGGACCAGGTCCTCGAGCGTCGCCGCGATCGCCGGCTGCAGCGCGTCGACCGCCGACCACGGGGCCTGGCGGCCGGCCAGCAGCCGCGACGCGCGGCGGATCAGCTCGTCGTGGGGGAGGTGGCAGTGCCCGTCGTCCTCGGCCTCCCGCAGGGCGTGGACGGTCCCGGCGCGCCGCCGGCCGACGCTGGCCGGGTCCTCGCCCAACGCCAGCGCGATCGCGTCCGCGGTCGGGAAGCCGATCCCGCTGCGATCGGTCAGCCGGTACGGGTCCGCCTGCAGCAGCGCCACGTCCGGCTCGTCGCCGAGGGCGCGGATCACCCGGCCGATCGTCGCCGCGTCGACCTGGTGGCGCTCGAGCAGCAGCCGCACCGCCCGCGGCCCGGACTCGGCGCGCCAGTGCTCGACCGCGTCCGCGAGCTTCTCGCCGGAGAGCCCCTTGACGCGCCGCAGGACGTCGCGCGGATCCTGGTCCAGCCGCTCCAGCAGCTCGGGGCCGAACCGCTCGATCAACCGCTCGGCGGCGACCGGACCGACGCCCGGGACCCGCTGCAGGATCCGGCTGATCGCCTCGTCGTCGGTCGGCGCGACGGTCTGCAGCCGGGAGACCCGGAACCGCTCGCCGTGCTTCGGGTGCCGCTGGACGACGCCGGTCGCCTGGACGCGGTCGCCGACCTCCAGGTGGCCGAGCGGCCCGACCAGGACCCGATGGCCGCCCGGACCGGCCGCCCCCGACGCCGCCATCGCGTCGAGCACCGCGAAGCTGCCGTCGTCGCTGGAGTAGCGCACGCCGACCACCTCGACCTCCAACGTCTCCTCGGGGTGATCCGGCCGCACGCGGGGACGGTATCGGCTGGTCCGGCCGACCGGTTTGCCGTCCCAGGAGCCCGCATCCGGCCCCCCCGTCTGGGAGAATCGAGGGCGTGGCCGCTCTAGGGACGATCATCACCGCCATCGTCACGCCGTTCGACGACGCGCTCCGCGTCGACGACGCCACCTTCGTCAAGCTGATGCACCACCTGGCGGCGAACGGCACCGACGGGTTCGTGATCGCCGGCAGCACGGGCGAGGGCTCGACGCTCGACGACGACGAGCACCTGGCGCTCGTCGAGCTCGCGGTCCGCGAGAAGCCCGCCGGGACCACGGTCATCGCCAACACCGGCTCGAACGACACCCGTCACGCGATCCACCTGACGGAGCGGGCGACCGAGCTCGGGGTCGACGGCACGCTCCAGGCGGTCGGGTACTACAACCGGCCGAACCGGCGCGGGATCGTCCAGCACTACCGGACGGTGGCCGCGGCGACCGACAAGCCGATCGTGCTCTACAACATCCCGTCGCGCACGACGCTCGACATGGACAACGAGCTGCTGGCCGAGCTGGCGCAGATCGACCACGTGTCGGCCGTCAAGCAGGCCAACAACGCCAACCTGGCGCTGGTCGACGGGCTCGACCTCTACGCGGGTAACGACGAGGTGCTCGCCCGGACGCTCGACCTGGGCGGGGCCGGCGGCATCTGCGTCGCCAGCCAGCTGGTCGGCAACGAGATGCGCGAGATGGTCGACGCCACGCCGGAGCGGCGGGCGGAGATCGACGCGCGGCTGCGGCCGTTGTTCGACGCGATGGGCGTGACCACCAACCCGATTCCGGTCAAGGCCGCGCTCGAGATGGTGGGGCACCCGGTCGGCGGTCTGCGGTTGCCCCTGGTCGAGGCCGACGACGCCGAGCGCGCGCAGGTCCGGGCTGCACTCGCCGACCTCGGTCTGCTCGTCTAGATGATCCCGTCGGTCACGCCGTCCCCGGGCGGCCAATTAGCCGCGACCCCGGACCGCCGGGGCGCCCCCGAACGACCCCACGCGCGGCTCACGGTCGCGCGTCGACGGACAGGAACAACTCCCCATGAACGCACCGATCCCCGCAACCGGAACGCTGAAGGTGCTGCCGCTCGGCGGCCTCGGCGAGATCGGCAAGAACATGACCGTCGTCGAGTACGACGGCAAGATCATCGTGATCGACGTCGGCGTGCGCTTTCCGACGGCCGAGCAGGTCGGCATCGACCTGGTGCTGCCGGACTTCTCGTACCTGAAGGACCGCGCCGCCGACATCGAGGCGATCGTGATCACCCACGGGCACGAGGACCACATCGGCTCGCTGCCGTTCGTGATCAAGCAGCTCGGCGGCGCCCGCAACGCGCCGAAGATCTACGGCCGGCCGCTGACGATGGCGATGGCCCGCAGCAAGCTCGAGGAGCACCGCCTGCGCGAGGTCCAGCTGACCGACGCGCCGCTCGGCAAGGAGCTGAAGCTCGGCCGCTTCTCGATCGAGCTGATCCACTGCACCCACTCGATCCCCGACGCCTGCAACGTCGCCGTCAAGAGCGACGCCGGCACGCTGCTCTTCACCGGCGACTACAAGTTCGACCAGACCCCGGTCGACGGTCCGCCGGCGGACTTCCTGCGGCTGGCGCGGTTCGGCGAGGAGGGGCTGCTGATGCTGCTCGGCGACTCGACCAACGTCGATCGCCCCGGCTGGTCGCCGAGCGAGTCGCTGGTCGGACCCGCGCTCTACGACGTCTTCGCCAAGCAGCGCGGACGGATCATCGTCACGTCGTTCGCGTCGAACCTGCACCGCGTGCAGCAGGTGATCGACGCCGCCGCCGAGCTCAACCGCAAGGTCTGCCTGCTCGGGCGGTCGATGAAGAAGAACACCAACATCGCGAAGGCGCTGGGCATCCTCAACGTGCCCGACGGCCTGCTGGTCCAGCCGCGCGAGCTGGAGAACCTGCCGGACAGCCGGGTCGTCGTGATGTCGACCGGGTCGCAGGGCGAGCCGCTGGCCGCGCTCCGCCGGATGGCCTTCCGCGACCACCCGCAGATCCGGATCAAGGAGGGCGACACCGTCGTCTTCTCCGCCACCCCGATCCCCGGCAACGAGCGCGCGGTCAACGAGACGATCGACAAGCTCTACCAGGCCGGCGCGAACGTGATCACCCACAAGGACGCACCGATCCACGCGTCCGGTCACGGCTACGCGGAGGAGATGAAGCTGATGCTGAATCTCACCAAGCCGAAGTACGTGATGCCGCTGCACGGCGACTTCCACCGGCTGCAGCTGCACAAGCGGCTGGCCGTGTCGGTCGGGGTGCCGGAAGCCAACGTCTTCTGCGCCGAGAACGGGCTGCCGGTCGAGATCGACCAGCGTGGGGCGCGCTTCGGCAAGCCGGTGCCGTCGGGCGTGATGTACGTCGACGGATCGGACATCGGCGCGACCGCCGACGCCGCGCTGCGCGACCGCCGCTCGCTCTCCGAGGACGGCCTGTTCGTGGTCGTCGCGACGATCGCCGACGAGGACGGCAAGACCGTCGCCGAGCCGGAGCTGCTGTTCCGCGGCGTGCCGTTCGAGCACGACGAGGCGTTCCTGCAGGCGGTCCGCGACCAGGTCGACGCCTCCGTCGAGCGGGCTGCCGCCGACGAGATCCACGACCTCGACGAGATCCAGCGGATCCTCCACGACGACGTCGCCCAGCTGGTCTGGCAGCGGATCAAGCGCCGCCCGGTCGTGATGCCGGTCGTCGTCGCGGTCTGAATAGGGGGCCGCGTCGCGGCGCCCGCGCGGGTCCTGGTCAGCCGTCGCGGTGGCCGGGACCGAACAGCCGCCCGGAGGCCGGCGTCTCGGCGTCGCCGGCCGGTTCCGCGCCGGCCACGGCCACCGCGAAGGTGACCACGAACCGCGCGCCGGTGCCGTCGGGCCGGACCGGCTCGAAGCGCGCGTCTCCGCCGTGGTGCTGCGCCGCCGCGCGGACGATCGCCAGGCCGATCCCGGTCGACCCGGCAGCCTCCCCGCCGCGGCGCACGAACCGCTCGAAGATCCGGTCGCGCAGCTCCTCCGGGATCCCCGGGCCGTCGTCCTCGACGATCAGCTCGCCGCGGTCGCCGGTCGCCCGCAGGCGAACGCGGACCGTGGTCCCCTGCGGGGTGTGCCGCAACGCGTTGCCGACCAGGTTGGCGACCATCCGGACCAGCTCGTCGCGGACGCCGTCGAGAGTCACCGGCTGGACGTCGACCTCGATCTCGTGCCCGTCGATCTGCGGCTCCAGCTCGTCGACCGCCTCGAGGATCGCCCGGTCCAGCTCGACCGGTGCCCGGGTCACCTGCCGCTGCGCGTCCATCCGCGCCAGCAGCAGCAGATCGGAGACCAGCAGCCGCATCCGCCGCGCCGAGCGCAGCGCCGACGCGACCGCCTCGCGGTCCTCGCCGTCGGTGGTCAGCGCCAGCAGCTCCAGGTTGGCCTGCACCGACGTCAGCGGCGTGCGCAGCTCGTGCGACGCGTCGGCGACGAAGTCCCGCTGGCTCTGCAGCGACTGGTCGACCTTGGCCTGGGCGACCGCCAGCTCGTCGAGCATGTCCTGCAGCGTGCCGGCCAGCTCGGCGATCTCGTCGTTGACCCGCGGCGTCGGCATCTTGGCGTCCAGGTCGCGCGTCCGGGCGATGTGCCGGGCGGTGCTGGTCATCCGCCGGACCGGGCGCATTGCGCGGTGGCCGACGGCCAGCCCGGCGACCAGCGCCAGCAACGTGCCGAGCAGCGCCCCGACCCCGAGCACGCTCCAGATCCGCCGGGTCGTGTGGTCGACGGTGCTGATGTTGCGGCCCATCCGCACGACCACCTGCGCGGACAGCCGGGCGAGCGAGGGGCTCTGCCCGAGCAGGCCCGGGTTGCCCCCGACGTTCGGCACCGCCAGCGGCTGCCGGCCGCCGACCATGAACGGCTGGCCGGTCAGCGCGTTGGTGACCGGCTGGTCGAAGCGGCGCGACGAGATCTCCAGGCCCCGGCGTGAGTCCGGCCCGCGGTTCGATCCCCCGAGCAGCGCGGTGTCGTCCGTGCTGCCCGCCAGCTGGTAGCCCCCGCGGGCGGTGGCCACGAAGATCGAGAGCGTCGTGTCGGGGTCGCCCCGCAGCGCCTCGAGGTCGTTGTTGACCGAGTAGTGCCAGGTCGTCGGGTCCAGTCGCAGGTCGAGCTGGCTGCGGATCGCATCGAAGCGGGCCGCCGTCTGGTTCTGGAAGTCGCCGCGCACCCGGTCGGCGGTGAAGCGGCCGACGCCGACGGCGAACAGCAGCAGGATGATCCCGGTGAGCCCGGCCGAGACGACCGCCAGTCGCCAGCGGATCGGCAGCCGGTCGAGCCAGCGCAGCCAGCGGGTCCGCTGCCCGAAGGGCGGCGTCGGGCCGGCCGGACGCGGTGCGGACCGTCCGAGCGGAGCGTGGTTCCTGCCGCGCGAGGGGGGAGCGGGGACGACGATGGGCGGAGGGGCGGGGGAGGGAGACGGTTCCGGTCAGCGACCGACGCGCAGCACGTAGCCGGCGCCGCGGATCGTGTGGACGAGGCGCTCCTCGCCGCCCTCCTCGAGCTTGCGGCGAACGTTGGAGATGAAGACCTCGATCGTGTTGGTCGAGGCCAGTGGGTCGTAGCCCCAGACCTCCTCGAGCAGCCGCTGCCGCGGGACGACGAGCTTCTCGTTGCGCATCAGGTACTCGAGCAGCTCGAATTCGCGCTGGGTCAGCTCGATCGGGCGATCGCCCCGGAAGACCTCGTGGGTGGCCGGGTTGAGGGTCAGGTCGGCGCAGACCAGGGCGGCCTCGCCGCGCGGCGGGCGGCGCCGCAGCAGCGCGCGGATCCGCGCCAGCAGCTCGTCCCGCTCGAACGGCTTGACCAGGTAGTCGTCGGCGCCGCTGTCGAGGCCCTCGACCCGGTGCTCGACGCCGTCGCGGGCGGTCAGGATCAGGATCGGCACGTCGTCCTGCTCGCGCAGCGTGCGGGCGACGTCGATGCCGTCGATGCCCGGTAGCCCCAGGTCGAGGATCACCACGTCCGGCATGTAGGTCCGGGCCTCGGCCAGCGCCGCCTCGCCGTCGCGGGCGATCCGGGTCTCGTAGTCCTCCAGCCGCAGCGTCCGCCCCAGGACAGCGGCGATCTCCTCGTCGTCCTCGACGATCAGCACCCGGGGGCTACGGCCAGAGGCATCCATGGGGCTGAGCCTACCTCGCCGTCCTTTCGGATCGTTCAATCGGCCGCAACACGCATCCTCCCGGCCATGGCGTCTCGGTCCCGGGCAGGAGCCGGAGCCCCGACGGCGAACCGCACGGGTGAGCATGAGCCGCACCCGTACGCCTGCACGCCCGCCGAAGGCCCCGTCCGCCCGGCCACGCGCCGGGAAGCCCGCCCGCGGTCAGGGTGGGCGCTCCGGGTCGCGCCTGGTGAAGGACACCGGCCGTCCCGCGCTCGAGCAGCGCCAGTTCGACCAGATCGGCCTGGCGCTGGTCGCGGTCGCCGTCTTCCTGGTCTTCCTCATGTACCTGGGGTCGTGGGGCGGTGCCGTCGGCGACGCACTGGTCGGCGGCCTGCGCAGCCTCTTCGGCCAGGTCGCCTACCTGGTGCCGCCCGCGGTCGCGGCGACCGGGATGATCCTGATCCTGCGGCCGCTGCTGCCGACCGTCCGGCCGTTCCGCACCGGCGCGATCCTGCTGGTGCTGGCGTTGATGCTGGTGCTCGCCGCGGGGACCTTCGGGCTGGGTGGCGGGGCCGGTCGCGACGTGCTCTGGACCGCCGACGCGGTGCGGCCGCGCGGCGGGATCGTCGGCGACGCGATGTACTGGGCGATCTCCAGCCTGCTGGGGGCGATCGGCGCGCACGTGATCGGCGTGACGATGCTGCTGGCCGGCGTGCTGATCCTGACCGGCGCGTCGGTCGCGTCGCTGCTGTCGCGCACCGGCGAGGGCCTGCGCCAGACCACGACCGCCTTCCGTCGCGTGCCCGGCGACGACGACCCGGTGGAGATCCCCGTCCTGCCCCGGCGCCGCGCCAAGGTCGAGCCCACGCCCGACGACGACCGTCCGCGCCCGAAGCCGCCCGTCGACCGCGCGTCCGACGACGAGGACGACGACGAGGTCCCGGAGTTCCCGGTCGTCGCCCGCCGCGGCCCCGCCGTTCCGCCCGAGCCGGGGGAGGGCGACGAGATCGTCGCGTCGCGCGGGACCAGCGGAGCGCGGATCCGCGGGCGCAAGGCCGCCGACAAGCCCGAGCTGGACGGTGCGCTGCGCTACCCCGACCTGTTCGGCGGCGACGGCGAGGCCCGACTGGACCTGCCCGTGCCGACGCCGGCACCTCCGGTGACCCCGCGGATCCCCGTGCCGGCCGACGACGCGTCCCCCGTCAACGACGAGCCGACGGTCGACGAGCCCACCGTCGACGAGCCGATCGAGCCGCCGACGGTGGTCGCGCCGCCCGCCCGCGCCGCCGCGAACGAGGACGAGGACGACGCCCGCCCGAGCCTGGCCGAGCTGCGCGCCCGCCAGCCGATGGCGGGGGACAACCAGGCCCCCGAGGACGGCTACGTGCTGCCCGACCCGGCGCTGCTCAAGGTCTCGGCCGACGACCAGCTGCGTCCCGACACCGCCGGGCAGCAGGAGACTGCCAACGCGCTCGTCGAGGCGCTCTCCCACTTCAACGTCGACGCGAAGCTCGTCGCGACCGTCGCCGGTCCGCACATCACCCGCTACGAGCTGCGGCTGGCCCCGGGCATCAAGATGAGCAAGGGCGCCCAGCTCAAGGACGACCTCGCCTACGCGCTCGCGGCGACCGACATCCGGATCCTGGCCCCGGTGCCCGGCAAGACGGCGGTCGGCGTCGAGGTGCCGAACAAGCGGCGCCGCGTGGTCCACCTGGGCGACGTCTACTCCGACCCGCCGACCGACGCCAGTCCGCTGACCGTCTGGCTGGGCAAGGACGTCTCCGGCGCGCCGATCCACGCCGACCTGGCGAAGATGCCGCACCTGCTCGTCGCGGGCACGACGGGCGCCGGCAAGTCGGGCTGCGTCAACGCGATGCTCAGCTCGATCCTGCTCCACGCGACGCCCGACGACGTCCGCCTGGTGCTGGTCGACCCCAAGCAGGTCGAGCTCAACCACTACGAGGCG
>CAZFIQ010000059.1:0-13902 GCA_964519185.1 uncultured Patulibacter sp. | reverse complement strand
CCGGGCACCCGTGGATCACCTTCAAGGACCCGTGCAACCTGCGCTCGCCGCAGGATCACGCCGGCGTCGTCCACTCGTCCAACCTCTGCACCGAGATCACGCTCAACACCAGCGTCGAGGAGACCGCGGTCTGCAACCTCGGCTCGGTCGTGATCGACCAGCACCTGACCGCCGACGGCCAGATCGACCACCCCAAGCTGCGCGAGACGGTGCGGATCGCGGTCCGCGCGCTCGACAACGTGATCGACGTCAACTTCTACCCGACGGAGGCGGCGCGGACCGCCAACGACCGCCACCGCCCGGTCGGTCTGGGCGTGATGGGCCTGCAGTACGCGCTCTACCGCAAGCGGATCGCGTTCGGGTCCGACGCCGCGGTCGAGTTCAGCGACGAGATGATGGAGGCGATCGCCTTCTACGCCTACGAGGCGTCGAGCGACCTGGCCGCCGAGCGCGGGACCTACCGCAGCTACCCGGGCTCGAAGTGGGACCGCGGCCTGCTGCCCCAGGACACGATCGACCTGCTCGAGCAGGAGCGCGGCGAGCCGATCCCCGTCCCCCGCGACGGCCGGCTCGACTGGGCACCGGTCCGCGCCAAGATCGCCGCTCAGGGCATGCGCAACTCGAACGTGCTGGCGATCGCCCCGACGGCGACGATCGCCAACATCGTCGGCACCTCGCCGTGCATCGAGCCGATGTACAAGAACCTCTTCGCCAAGTCCAACCTGTCGGGCGACTTCACGATCCTCAACCCGTACCTGGTGCGGGACCTGAAGGACCGCGGGCTGTGGAACGACGCGCTGGCCGCGCGGATCAAGCTGGAGGACGGCGACCTGAGCGGGATCGCGGAGGTCCCGCGGGAGCTGGTCGAGCGTTACCGCACGGCCTTCCAGATCCCGACCGAGTACCTGATCGACGCCGCGGCGCGCCGCCAGAAGTGGATCGACCAGTCGCAGTCGCTGAACCTGTTCCTGGCCGCGCCGGACATGAAGGCGATGAGCCACATGTACCGCCGCGCCTGGCGGATGGGCCTCAAGACGACCTACTACCTGCGGACCCTCGGCGCCTCGTCGATCGAGAAGTCGTCGGTGACGGCGGCTGCGGCGGCCCCGGCGCCGCAGTCCACCGCGGAGCCCGTGGCCGCGGTCGCGGCGTCCCCCGCGCTCCCCGGGATCGGCGACCCGCTGCCTTCCGCGCGACCGGTGACGCCGCTCCCGCCCGCCCCGGGCTTCGGCCCGGTCGACGGCGGTGCGGACGACATCCAGCTCGACCCCGCCGCCTGCTCGCTCGAGGCGATGCGGAACGGCGGCGAGTGCGAGGCCTGCCAGTAGGCAGGCCGGCGGGCGCGTGCGATTCGGGCGCTACCGCCGCCCGGATCGCACGCGGACCCTGGCCCGCGCGCGAGTTCAGCCCCGCAGGTGGGCCCGCTCGCCGGCGGGCCCGAAGAAGGCGATCACCTCGACCGGGCCGTCGATCGCCGCGAACCCGTGCGGCGTGGTGGTCGGGAACTCGACCGCCTCGCCCGGTTCCAGCTCGTACTCCTGCTCGCCGAGGAACAGCCGCAGCCGCCCGTGCAGCACGTACATCCACTCGTGGCCCTCGTGCACCGGCAGCGGCTCGGGCGGCCGGGTTCGCTTGGCGCTGATCGAGATCTTGTAGCCCTGGAGCCCGCCCGCGGCCTGGTGGGTGATCGGCCACATCGTCATCCCGTCAAGCCGCTTCGGCTTGCCGGTCACCCGCGGGTTGAGCGGCGGGGCGACGCCGATCAGCTGGTCGGTGGTGACGCCGAGCGCACTCGCGAGCGGCGGCAGGTGGTCGAGCGCCAGCCGCCGCTTGCCCGACTCCAGCCGGCTCAGCGTGGAGACGTCGAGGCTCGCGCGCTCCGCCACCTGCTGCAGCGTGAGCCCGCGCTCGGCGCGCAGCTCGCGCAACCGGCGGCGGACCCGGCCGTCGACGCCCTCGTCACTGTTTGCCTTCTTGGCAACTTCGCTTGGCATCTCCCCGGCATGGTGACACGGTGAGGGCATGAACGCCACCTGGGAGTGCATCGTCGTCGGCGGCGGAGCGGCGGGACTGAGTGCCGCGCTGGTCCTGGGACGGGCCCGGCGCCGCACGCTGGTCGTCGACGCCGGGGCCCCGAGCAACCGCTTCTCGCACGGGATCGGCGGCCTGCTCGGCCACGACACCAAGCCGCCGGCGGCCTTCTACGCCAAGGCGCGCGCCGACGTGGCGGCGTACCCGAGCGTCGAGGTCCGCCCGGGGAGCGTCGAGGCCGTGGAGATCCGCGGAGGAACGGACGACGCCCGCGACGGGAACGCGCTCCGTGCCGGTGCGGACGGGGAGCGGCCGGCCGACGGCTTCGTCGTCACCCTGGCCGACGGCACCCGCGAGACGACCCGGACGGTGCTGCTGGCGACCGGCATGGACTACCGGCGCCCGGAGGTCCCCGGCCTCGATCCGCTGTGGGGCGGATCGGTCTTCCACTGCCCGTTCTGCCACGGCTGGGAGCACGCCGGCCAGCCCCTGGGCGTGCTCGATCGCGGCGATGCGGGCATCCACCGCGTGTCGCTGCTGCGGGCCTGGAGCGACGACGTCACGCTGCTGACCGACGGCCCGGACGAACTCGACGACGCGCAGCGGACGAGCCTGAAGGCCCAGGGTGTGGCGATCGACGACCGTCCGGTGGCCGCCCTGGAGACCGACGGCGGCGCGGGGCGCGCCGGACACGACGCCGACGCCGGATCGGACCGTCCGCGACCGGCGGACGACGCGGCCGCGGAGGGCAACGGACCGAGCCTCGCCGCCGTCCGCTTCAGCGACGGCACGACCCGGCCGCTGGGCGGTCTGCTGATCCCGGTCACCCTGCACCAGCGCAGCGACCTGGCGGCGCAGCTCGGCCTGGCCCGGGCGCCGGAGACCCCGCTCTCCGCGGAGGCGATCGCCGTCGACCCGATCGGCGCCACCTCGGTCCCCGGCGTCTTCTCCGCCGGCGACGCGAGCATCAGCATGCCCTCCGTCGCCAACGCGATCGCCGCCGGCTCGAACGCGGCGGCGGGCGTCGTCCAGCGACTGGTGGTGGACTCGTGGGGGTGACGTGCGCGCGGGCAGGAGACCCTGGCCTTCCGCCCGTGTCAGGTCGTTCTAGTACGGCACGTTCCAGGTCCCGCCCCAAGGCGACACGCAGACCCAGTAGTTGCCGTCGCCGGTCCGAATCAGCTCCGGGGTGCCACCCAGCTTCCGGCAGTTCGACTTGAAGCGATTGATCCGGCGTTGCTGAGCCGCTGCCTCAGCGCGACGACGCTCGGCCACCCGCCGGTCGACCTCGCGCTGGCGAGCGGCCTTGGCCCGCCGCTCCTTGCGGCGCAGCTCCCGGCACCGGGCGGCGCTGACCGGACGAAATGTTCCCGAGGCCGTTCGCGTACGCCCGTGCGAGTCGCTCGCGACGATCCGGTAGCGGTAGCGACCACCAGGCTTCTTGCAGCTCCAGGAGACTGCCGGCAAAATCCTCCCCCGATCGTCGGCGGACAGGCCCTGGGTGGATCGCTGCCCGCCCCGACGGAGTTCCAGCTGCACGTCGGCGTACGGGGTAACCCGGATCTGCAATTCGGTCCACCCGGAAACTGCCAGGACGTTCCACGTTGGGCTCTGGTTTGCACCGCGAGGCGCTTCAGGGCGGGGCCATGGACGGTGAACTCACGTCGTTCGGACGTCAACGGCTCGTCCGCGAACTCCGCGCTCCCGTTGACCACCAGCCACGCGTATCGCCCAGGCGCTAGAGCCCCGCGGATGCTCGCGCTGCCTTGCCCGTCCCGCACGCGGTGGACCGCGTAACCCTCCGCCGTGCTGCGGTCCGCGTCTGCCAACGCCCCCGACAAGTCTCCGGGCGCCCTGAGGTCGTCTGCATCGACCCAGGATGCCCCTTCCTGACCGATCGCCACGTACGGGCGAAAGGCGCCCTGTCGGTGGACGAAGAGCACCACCACATCCCACTCGGGCTTCGGGCTGGTCCACGTGAACGTCGGGGTGAGCATTGTGCCGACGATGCCCGTTTCCGGCCCGAGCAAGGTCGGCGGTACGTATCGCGCGATCTCCTCCGGGGTGAGGCCGTAGTCCTCCGAATCCCCGACGTCGAACTGGACCGTCGTGCCCGGGCCCGCGACGTGCGCGACGCGCGTATCGCGGGACGGGTCTCCTCCGAACGGGAGCTCGAAGGCCCGGCTGGAAGCGCCGGCCGTGGACGTAGAGGCAAGTCCGAGCAGGACTACGAATCCGACCATGAGCCACGTCCACGGACATCGACCGGCCCCTATTCGCCTCGCAATCTTGCTACCGAATCGCCTCGACATCGAGTGGAGCCTACCCCCGTATACCGGACGTTCACCGCCACCAGGCTCTCTCACCTCCGGCCGCGACCCGGCCGGTGCCCTACACCACCCGCACCCGCCCGCTGCGAATGTCGTAGACCGCGCCGACGACGCGCAGCTTCCCCTGCTGGACCGCCGGCGCGATGATCGGACCGCGCTTCGCCAGCTCGGCGGCCTGCAGGCGGGCGTTCGAGGTGACGCAGCGACCGAGCGTGCGGCTGGCTTCCGGAAGCGCCTGGACCGCCGGCACGACCTTGCCAACGAACGCGCCGATCGAGCCGTAGTGCTCCTCGTCGTAGACCTTCGAGCCGTCGACGACGTGCATCGCCGCCTTGACCGCGCCGCAGTCGCTGTGACCCAGCACCATCACCACCCGCACCCCGAGCACCGCGACCGCGTACTCGATGCTGCCGAGCGACCCCTCGTCGACGCTGTTGCCCGCCACGTGCGCGGCGAAGATGTTCCCGCGCTCCAGGTCGAAGATCAGCGGCGGCGAAACCCGCGAGTCCGCGCACGTCAGCACCGCGGCGAACGGCTCCTGCGCCGTCGGCCGACGCTCGCCGACCGGCGAGTAGTCCTTCCGCGACCAGACGTTGCGGCGGTACCGCGCGTTGCCGTGCAGCAGCGCCTTGAGCGCGCCGTTCGGGGTCCTCGGCCGCGGGAAGGCCGCGTCGGCCGCGGCCGGCGCCAGCGCGGCGAGGCCCGTCGCCCCGGCGGCGACGGCGGCCCCGGCCCCGAGCAGGCCGCGGCGCGATAGTCGCTCGTCGCCGAGCCGAGGCTCGTCCTGCCGGTCGGGGGTGGCGTGGAGCTCAGGGTCGCTTGGGTGACGCATCCGAGGATCGTAGAGCCCGCGCGGCGCATAGCCCCCGCCCGTGCGCCGAGCCGCGCCACCCGAGCACCGCGCACGCGTCACACTGCTCCCGATGCGCGCCCTGATCCAACGCGTCCGCCAGGCCTCCGTCACCGTCGACGGGACGGTCACCGGCCAGATCGGTCCCGGGCTGCTGGTCCTGCTCGGCGTGACCCACGGCGACGACGAGGTGACCGCCGACAAGCTGGCCGACAAGGTCCGCGCGCTGCGGGTCTTTCCCGACGCCGAGGGCCGGATGAACGAGCCGCTCGGCGACCGCCGCGTGCTCTGCGTCTCCCAGTTCACGCTCTACGGCGACGCCCGCAAGGGCACCCGGCCGAGCTACGTCGCCGCCGCCCGTCCCGAGCACGCCGAACCCCTCTATGAACGGTTCTGCGCGCGCCTCGACGCCGAGCGCGGCGTCTTCGGCGCGATGATGGACGTCGCCCTGGTCAACGACGGCCCGGTGACACTGATGCTCGAGGTCCCTCCGCCCGACTGACCCGCGCCCCGCGCTGCACAGCCCCAAGCGGCGCGGCGCCCGTCCCGCCTGCCGCGCCCCGCGCTGCACGCCCGTGATGCGCGCAGCACCCGGTCCGCTGTCCGCGCCGCACGCTGCACGCCCGTGATGCGCGCAGCGTCCGCCCCGGCCCGCCGGAAGGAACGTCGACGCAGCCCCGGCTAGGGCCGCAGCACGATCTTGCCGCGGACCTGGCGGCGTTCCAGCACCGCGAAGGCCTCGCGGACCTCGTCCAGCGGGTAGGTCGCCGCGATCGGCACCTCGACGCCCGCGACCACCGCGTCAACGACTTCCCCGACCGTCTCGGCCGACGCCACCTGGGACGTCCCGCGCATCTCGATCCCCCGCTCGGCCGCCACGGCGAAGTCGGCGATCGTGTTGATCCGCTCCGCCGGCACGCCGAGCTCGAGCGCCAGGGCGATGTACCCGCCGCCGAAGAGGTCGATCAGGCCGTCGATCCGGCCGTCGGTCGCGGCCAGCAGCCGCTCACGGAAGCCGTCTCCGTGGGCAATCGGCTCGACCCCGTGGCCGCGCAGCCACTCGTGGTTGCGCTCGCTGGCGACGCCGATCACCCGGGCCCCGGTGCGGACGGCCAGCTGCGACGCGAACACGCCGGCCCCGCCCGCCGCGGCGGTCACGACGATCGTCTCGCCCGGCTGCGGGCGCACGACCTGCAGCGACGCCAGCGCGGCGGTCCCCGCGACGAACAGCGAGCCGGCGATATCCCACGGCATCGCCTCCGGCTTGCGGACCAGCTGGTCGCCGGGCACGGCCACCAGCTCGGCGTGCGTGCCGATCGGGTTGCCCCAGACCAGGTAGCCGACGACCTCGTCGCCGACCGCCCAGCGCGGATCGTTCGATTCCTCGACGACGCCGGCCAGGTCGCTGCCCTGGCCGGCGGGAAGGTCCCCGGGAAGGCCGAGGTCGCGGAACACGCCCTCCCGGAGGTCGCGCTCGCCGGGGTTGATGCTGGCCGCCCGGACCCGGACCAGCACCTCGCTCGCGCCGACCGCCGGGTCCTCGACCTCGCGGACCTCCAGCACGTCGAGGTTCCCGAACCGATCGAACCGGACTGCTCTCATCTCTGCTCCTTCCGGCGGGCCGCCCGCCGTCGTCGACAGTCGACACGGTAGCGGGAGGCGCGCACCGCCACCACGCGGACCGCGCGAGCGCAGCGGCCGCCCAAGCCCGTGCAGCAGGCGACGCGCCATCCGCGCCCCACGCGGCGCCCTGGCGAGCCGTGCAGCAGGCAACGCGCCATCCGCGCCCCACGCGGCGCCCTGGCGAGCCGTGCAGCCCCCGCCCCGGCCGCTCAGCCCGTCGCACCGCCGCATGCCGTCGACGCGGCCGCCACGGCGTCGTCGAGCCGGTCGTCACCCCAGAACGACCGGCCCGCCACCTCGATCGTCGGGATGCCGGTGACTCCGCGCCGGACCGCATCGTCGGTCGCCTCGCGCAGCCGCGCCTTCAGGTCCGGGCGCTCGATCGCGGAGAGCAGCGCGTCGACGTCCGCCCCGGCCTGGCGCGCGGCGTCGGCGATCACGTCCGGTTCGCGCAGGTCGCGGCCCAGCCCCAGACCCTGCCGGAACGCCGCGAGCGAGAACTCGCGGACCAGGCCCTGCTCGTCGGCCGCCAGCGCCGCCCGCGCCGCCGCCACCGAGTAGGTGCCGAGCGGCCATCCGGGCGGCCAGGCGAGCGGCAGACCGAGCGCCGCCGCGCGCTGCTCGCACGCGCGCATCCGCGGCGCGCGGTCGTCCCGGACCGACCACGGCGTCTTGCCGATCGCGCCGATCAGCGCGCCGAAGAGGATCGGCTGCCAGCGGACCGCCACCGGGAACCCGCGGGCGATCCGGTGGGCGGTGAAGTACGCGTACGGAGAGCTGAAGTCGTAGTAGAGCGTCGCCGCGACCATCCGCCCATCGTGCCAGAGCCCCCACCGCCGACCCCCCCGACCACGGTAGGTTCGTACCGCGGGTATGAACCCCGCACGACGCTCGCCCCCCGGGCGTCGCCCGTCCCCGGAACACCCACGGAAGCGACCCAGATGAGCGACGTCACCCTCACCTACATCGGCGGCCCGACCGTCCTGATCGAGACCGGCGGCTGGCGGATCCTGACCGACCCGACCTTCGACCCACCCGGCAAGCGCTACTTCTTCGGCTGGGGCACGGCGTCGCGCAAGCTGCAGGGCCCGGCGATCCCGTTCGACGAGCTCGGCCCGATCGACGCGGTGCTGATCTCGCACGACCACCACGACGACAACCTCGACCCGACCGGCCGCGCGCTACTGCCGCGGATGGGCCAGGCGATCACGACGACCCCCGGCGCCAAGCGGCTCGGTGGCGGCGCGCGCGGGCTCGACCCGTGGCAGACGACGACGCTCTCCGCCCCCGGCAAGGCGGACATCACGATCACCGCCACGCCGTGCCGCCACGGACCGCCCGGCTCGCGTCCGATCGTGGGAGCGGTGGTCGGCTTTGCCCTCGCGTGGGACGGTCAGCGCGACGGCCAGCTGTGGGTCACCGGCGACAGCGTGCTCTACGACGGCCTGCGCGAGGTCCCGCGGCGGATCGACGTCGGCACGGTGATCGTCCACCTCGGCGGCGTCACGTTCCCGTGGCTCTCGGGCCCGCTGCGGTACACGATGAACGCGGAGGAGGCGGTCGAACTGTGCACCGCGCTCGACCCGACCACGATCGTGCCGCTGCACTACGAGGGCTGGAAGCACTTCCGCCAGGGCCGCCCCAAGGCCCAGGCCGTGCTCGACGGGTCGCCGCTGGCCGATCGCGTCGTCTGGCTGGCGCCGGGCGAGCCGTCGCCCCTGAGCGCCTAGCTGCACGCCGCACGACCGTGCAGCACCAAACCCGCGCGACACGCCACCAACGGCGCGGCCCGCAACCCCGCAGCGCCGAGCCCGCACCACGCGCCACCAACGGCGCGGCCGGGGCGGCGCGGCAGGCCGTGCGGCGCGGGACCCGGGCACCGAGCCCGAGCGCGGGAGCCCGGCCCACCGACCACCATCGTCGGCGACCGATAGCGTCAGGGGTCCGCGCATGAAGCTCGTCGACGCCCGCCCCACCGACCCCGACGCCGACAGCCTCTTCGACGCGTTCACCGACTGGGCCGCGCACGAGGGGCTGAACCTCTACCCGCACCAGGAGGAGGCGTCGATCGAGCTGTTCAGCGGGCACAACGTGGTGCTCGCGACGCCGACCGGGTCGGGCAAGTCGATGGTCGCCACCGCGGCGCTGTTCGCAGCCCTCTCCGAGGACCGGGTCGGCTTCTACACCGCACCGATCAAGGCGCTGGTGTCGGAGAAGTTCTTCCAGCTGTGCGCGATCTTCGGTGCGTCCAACGTCGGGATGCTGACCGGCGACGCGTCGGTCAACGCCGACGCCCCGATCGTCTGCTGCACCGCCGAGGTGCTGGCCAACGTCGCGCTGCGCGAGGGCGCCCGGGCCGACGTCGGGCTGGTGGTGATGGACGAGTTCCACTACTACGCCGACGGTCAGCGCGGCTGGGCCTGGCAGGTTCCCCTGCTCTGCCTGCCGCAGGCGCAGTTCCTGCTGATGTCGGCCACGCTCGGCGACGTCGAGCGGATCACCGTCGACCTGACCCGACGGACCGGTCGCGAGACGGTGCTGGTCGACGAGGCCGAGCGCCCCGTCCCGCTGCACTACTCGTGGTCGGTCGAGCCGCTCCACGAGCTGCTCGAGGACCTGACGAAGGAGGACAAGGCCCCGATCTACGTGGTGCACTTCACCCAGGCCTCGGCGATGGAGCGCGCCCAGTCGCTGCTCTCGGCCAAGCTCTGCAGCCGCGAGGAGCGCGACCAGATCGCGGAGGCGATCGGCGCCTTCCGCTTCACCGCCGGCTTCGGACGCACGCTGTCCAAGCTCGTCCGGGCCGGAATCGGCGTTCACCACGCCGGGATGCTGCCGCGCTACCGACGGCTGGTCGAGCAGCTGGCCCAGACCGGCCTGCTGAAGGTGATCTGCGGGACCGACACGCTCGGCGTCGGGATCAACGTACCGATCCGGACCGTGGTCTTCACCGGACTGGCCAAGTTCGACGGCACCAAGTTCCGCCTGCTCAAGTCGCGCGAGTTCCACCAGATCGCCGGCCGTGCCGGGCGAGCCGGCTTCGATACCGCGGGCTACGTCGTCGCGCAGGCGCCGGAGCACGTGATCGAGCGGCAGAAGGCGCTGATCAAGGCCGGCAACGACCCGAAGAAGCGCCGCAAGATCCAGACCAGGAAGCCGGCCGACGGCGCCGTGGTCTGGACCGAGGAGACCTTCAACCGGCTGCAGCACGCGACCCCGGAGCCGCTGGTCTCGCGGATGCGGGTCGACCACGCGATGATCCTCAACGTCGTCCACCAGCGGACCGATCCGGTCGTTGCGATGCGCGCGCTGATGGAGGACAACCACGAGGACGACCACAAGCGCCAGAAGCTCTCGGAACAGGCCCAGGCGCTCGGCGACGAGCTGGTCGCGTCGGGGGTCCTCGAGTGGCGCGACGAACCGGACGAGCACGGCCGCACGTTGCAGCTGGCGGTCGAGCTGCAGGACGACTTCGCGCTCAACCAGCCGCTGGCGTCGTTCGCGCTGGTGGCCTTCGAGCTGCTCAACCCCGAGTCGGAGAACTACGCGCTCGACGTGCTGTCGGTGGTCGAGGCGATCATCGACGACCCGTTCCCGGTGCTGATGGCGCAGGAGCGCAAGGCCCGCGGCGAGGCGATCGGGGCGATGAAGGAGGAGGGGATCGAGTACGACGAGCGGATGGAGCTGCTGGAGGAGGTCAGCTACCCCAAGCCGCTCGACGAGCCGTTGCGCGACGCCCTGCGGACCTACCGCGAGACCCGCCCGTGGGTCCGCGAGGGCGACCTCTCCCCCAAGTCGATCGTGCGCGAGATGTACGAGTGGGGCCGCAGCTTCACCGACTTCGTGGCCCACTACGAGATGGCCCGCTCGGAGGGCCTGGTCCTGCGCTACCTCTCCAACGTCTACCGAGCGCTGCGCCAGACCGTCCCCGAGCAGGTCCGCAACGACGAGCTGCGCGAGATCACCGAGTGGCTCGGCGAGACGGTCCGCCAGACCGACTCGAGCCTGCTCGACGAGTGGGAGGCGCTGACCGACCCGGAGTCGGTCGAGCGCGCGTCGGCGGCCCACGCCGCTGGCGATCCCGCGCCGCCGGCGCGCCCGATCACCGCCAACGAGCGGATGTTCCTGGTGATGGTCCGCAACGCGATGTTCCTGCGGGTCCGGCTGGCCGCGCGGGACCGGTTCGACGAGCTCGGTCGGATCGAGGCCGACGCCGCCGCGCTCAGCGACCCGCCGAGCCGGGTTGCGATGCGCGCGCCGGCCTGGGAGGAGGCGCTCGGTGCCTACTGGGACGAGTACGAGACGATGGGCGCCGGCCCGTCCGCGCGCTCGCCCGAGCTGCTGCTGATCGACCGTGACCCGGCGGGGCTGCCGGCCCGCAGCTGGCTGGTCCGCCAGATCGTCGAGGACCCCGAGGACCACCGCGACTTCGCGATCGTGGCGATCGTCGACCTGGACGCGTCGGACGTCGCCGGCGAGCCGGTGATCCGGGCGCGCTCGTTCGGAACCGACGCCGCGGGCTGAGCCGCGAACCGCTCCCGCTGCCGGGTCGACGCCGTCGCCGCCCCGCCACCGCCCGACGTCCGTCGGGTGCCCGGCCGCGGACCGCGTCGTGCCGCCGCGGAAAGCCCTACCGTACGCACGTGTCGTTCGTACGGAGCCTGATCGTGCTGGTCGCCGTGGTGGTCCTCGGCGGCGGCGCGCTCGCGGCCTCCGCTCCGGCCGCCGCACCGACGGCTCCGCTGGTCGCGGTGCCCCACGCGGACGGCAGCCAGAGCCTGCAGTGGACGCTCCGGGGCAGCAGCGACCAGGTCAACGTGTTGCCGCACCTGCGCTGCGCGGCGGACCCCACCGCCGCCGGGCTCTTCGCCGGGGCCCGGCTCCCCTGCATCTGGCTGGTCGACCACCTGGCGCCGGCCGAGGCCGGACCGCTCGGCTGCCCGACCACCGGCAACGACTACGCGTCCTGGCGCTGCGACATGCGGCTCTACCGCGACCTGACGATCGAGGCGGCGTACCCGGGCCAGCGCTCGCTGGTCCAGTTCAACCCGAAGGCCAACGGCGGCAGCGGCGTCTGCGCGTGGATACCGATCGCCCTGCGCGTGAACGGCGGCGAGGGCCAGATCGAGGCGGCGGACGGCTGCCCGCAGCGGATCAGCTGCGCGGCGGGGTCGAAGGGCCAGGTCACGGCCGACGCGTTCGACACGGTCAGCGGCTGCCCCAAGGTGGTGCGGAGCACGACCGGCGGCGGCTCCGGATCGTCCTCCGGCTCCGGCTCCGGATCGTCCGGCGTCGACCCCGCGACCTGTGCCGGAGCCGGCGCCAAGCCGATGCGGACCAGCCCGCTCTACGACGTCCGGAGCACCGCCCGTGGGCGCCGGGGGATGAACATCCAGGTACGCCTGCGGCGCGCGGTGCCGTTCACCGTCGAGATCCGCCGGGTCATCCGCGGGGGCTCGGTCGTCGTCCGCAGCGTCACGCGCTGCGGACGGGCCGACGTCAACCGGATCACGATCCCGGACGCGACCGCGGGCCGCCGCGCGGCGGCCAACTACCGGATCGTCGTCCGCTCGCCGCGCAGCAGCTACCCGCTGCGGTCCAGCACCGAGCGCCTGCCGCGTCGCTGATCGCCGCGGCACTCGACCCGGAGGCCGACCCGCGAGAGCGGGCCGGAGCGCCGCGGCGCACCCACCGGATGGCCCTGGCGCGCGGAGTGGTCGCTGGAGTAGCGTGCCCGCGATGCCGCTCGTCAGCCGAATACTGATCACCTTCGCCACCCTCCTGGCGGTGGTCGCGCTGGTCGGCAGCTGGCTCGACCGGCAGCTGCTGAACACCGACGACCTGACGGCGACGAGCGCGGCGCTGATCGCCGATCCGGCGATCCGCACGCCGATCGCCGACGAGCTCGCGGCGACCATCGCTGACGGCTCCCGCGCCGAGGCCGCGCTCGCGTCGGTGTTGCCTCCGCAGCTGCAGCCGCTCGCCCCGCAGGCGGGTGCGCTGACCCGGGAGCTGACGCAGCGGGCGACCGAGCGGCTGCTCGCCGCGCCGCGCGTCCAGCGGGCCTGGGTGGCGGCGACGCGGATCACCCAGCAGCAGCTGATCGACCTGATCGAGGGTCGGGGCGTGACGGTCGACGGCCGCGGAGTGGTGCTCGACCTGCGTCCTCTGGCGGGACGGATCGCCACCGAGATCGGTCTCGACGGCTCCCGTATCGAGCGCCTCCCGGGCGAGCGCGGGCGGGTGGTGATCATGCAGGCCAACGATCTGCGGGCGCTCCAGCGCGCGGGCGATCTGCTGGGGCTGCTGGCCTGGTTCCCGGCCGTCCTCGCGATCCTCCTGGCCGGTCTCGCGATCCGCGTGGCCGCCCGGGGCGAGCCGCGACGACGCGCCGTCCTGGCGACCGGCGGATCGTTGGTCGGGGCGACGCTGCTGGTGCTGGCGGGTCGGTCGATCGGCGGAGACGCCCTCGCCTCCAGCTTGGGCGGAGACGACCCGCGGATCGTCGCGGCCGCCTCCGCCGCCTGGAGCATCACCAGCTCGCTGCTGGCCGACCTCACGGTCGTCGTGCTGCTGGCCGGGGTCGTCACCGCCGGGGGAGCGTGGTTCGTCGGGCCGGGTCCGCGGGCGCGGGCGGTACGGGCGCGCGTGGCGCCGTTCGCGCTCGACCGCCCGGCGCTGGCGTACGGCGCGACGTCGATCGTCTTCCTGGCCTTGCTGGTCTGGGGCCCGCTGACCGTGCTCCGTCGCCCGCTGGCGATCCTGGTTCTGGGGGTGCTGCTCCTGCTGGGCGTCTGGGCCCTGCGCCGGGTGATCCGGGAGGAGCGTGCGGCGGAGCAGGTCTAGCCCGGACCACGAGGGCGAGGCCCCCGCAACCTCGAGGCGCCGGAGGCCCGGTCCGGCTCGGGCCATCCCCGGTCGGCTGGTGCGGCCCCGGTCGGCCGCGCGGTCCCAGCCGGCTGGTGCGGTCGGGTGCTTCCCACCGGCCTGCAGCGGCGCCGCGGCCCGGAGCACACACCGATCGAGACCGACCCTACAACGCAGTGCGCCCCGCCAAACACTTGACGG
>CAZFIQ010000058.1:0-13963 GCA_964519185.1 uncultured Patulibacter sp. | reverse complement strand
CGCCGCGGCGTCGACCGTCGCCTCCGCGGCGGTCGCGCTCGGCGCGGCGACGGCATCGGTCGTCAACGGGGTATCGGACCCCGAGCTGGCGCACGAGGCGTCGCTGCGCGTCGCCCAGGCGAAGGTCGTCGTCGACGCGCTGGCCGTGCGCGTGACGGGCGAGCTGTTCGACGTCGGCGGCGCCTCGGCGACGGTCCGTGGGGCGGGTCTCGACCGCCACTGGCGCAACGTCCGCACGTTGGCGTCGCACAACCCCGCGTCGTACAAGGCGCTGGCGATCGGCGACCGGCTGGTCAACGGCACGCGGCTCCCGGACAACGGCTTCTTCTAGCGCGGGTGCAATCCGAACTGCGTGCGATCGAGGTGGCCGGGGCGTCCGAATCGCACGCGCTTGCCGGCCGGCGGACTAGCTGTCCAGTCGAGCGGTCAGAGGGTTCAGCGGAGTTAAATAGGTAAAAGTCGATCAGGTTTGCTACTTTTACTATCGCGGCGGGCAGCCAGGCCCGCCGCGACGACGAAGAGGACCGCCGTGAGCCACGCCCCGACCGCCCCCAAGCGCACCGTCGCGCCGCTGCTGCGGCGGGCCCTCGTGCCGGTCGTGCTGATCGTGCTCTGGCAGGGGCTGGCGTGGATCGGCGTGCTCGACAGCAGCACGCTCGCGTCGCCGATCCAGGTCGGCCAGGTGTTCGGCGAGCTGTCGTCGAGCGGCGAGCTCTGGCCGAGCATCCTGGTGTCGCTGCGGCGAGTCGTGATCGGCCTGCTGATCGGCGTCACGATCGGCACCGTGCTCGGTCTGATCGCCGGCCTCTCACGGGTCGGCGAGGAGCTGGTCGACGCGCCGCTGCAGATGCTGCGCGCGCTGCCGTTCCTGGGCCTGCTGCCGCTGCTGATCGTCTGGCTCGGGATCGGCGAGGCGATCAAGATCGGCCTAGTGGTGATCGGGGTGATCTTCCCCGTCTACCTGAACCTCCACAAGGGGATCCGCAGCGTCGACCCGCGCTTCGCCGAGCTCTCGCGGGCGTGCGGCGTCGGCCGCTGGGGCGTGATCCGGCAGGTGATCCTGCCCGGCGCGCTGCCGTCGTTCCTCGTCGGCCTGCGGTTCTCGCTCGGAATCGCCTGGCTGTCGCTCGTCGTCGCCGAGACCGTCAACGCGGACCAAGGGATCGGATACCTGATCATGCAGGGTCAGCAGTACCTCAACACCGACGTGATCGTGATGGGCCTGGTGATCTACGCCTTGCTGGGCCTGGCGATGGAGGGCGTCGTGCGCCTGATCGAACGTCAGACGCTGCCGTGGCGGCGGGAGTTCGTGAGCGCATGAGCACCGTCGACGACCGGGCCGTCAGCGACCGCCCGCAGGCCCCGGCCCCCGCCGGTGCTCCCACGTCCGCGCCGTCGGAACGGTCCCCGCGGCCGACCGCGGTCCGCGTCCGCGGCGTCGAGCGGACCTTCGGTGACCGGACCGTCCTGCACGACGTCGACCTGACGGTGGGCGCGGGGGAGATCCTCGTGATCGTCGGGCAGAGCGGTTGCGGCAAGAGCACCCTGCTGCGCGGGATCGGCGGGCTCGACACCGGCTTCACCGGGGAGATCGAGGTCGCCGGCCGGGTCGCCTTCGGCTTCCAGGACGCCCGCCTGCTGCCGTGGGCCCGGGTCTGGGAGAACGTCGTCTTCGGCGTCGACGGCCGCAAGGCCGAGCGGCGCGCACGGGCGATCGCGGCGCTGGCCGACGTCGGGCTCGAGGACCACGCCGACGCCTGGCCGGCGACGCTGTCCGGGGGCGAGGCCCAGCGGGTCGCGCTGGCCCGGGCGCTGACCCGCGACCCGTCCGTGCTGCTGCTCGACGAGCCGTTCGGCGCGCTCGACGCGCTGACCCGGCTGCGGATGCAGGCGCTGGTCAGTCGGCTGTGGCGCGAGCGCGGGTTCTCGATCGTCCTGGTCACCCACGACGTCGAGGAGGCGGTCCTGCTGGCCGACCGGATCGCGGTGCTCGACCGCGGCGTCGTCGCCGACCTGATCGAGGTCGGGATGCCGCGCCCGCGGTCCCGTCGCGACGAGCGGTTCGAGGCGCTGCGCGTGCGGATCCTCGACGACCTCGGCGTCTCCGACATCGACGCGAGCCTCAGCTCGCACGACGCATGAGCCCCGGAGGAACACGATGACCAGCACCCGCACGAGCACTCCGCGGTTCGGCGTCTGGGCCCCGGTCTACGGCACCTGGGGCGCCCGCCAGCACCCCGAGGATCCGGTCGACGCGAGCTACGCGCGGACCCGCGACCTGATCGTCCGGGCCGAGCAGCTCGGGTTCGACGCGACGCTGATCGCCGAGCACATCGTCAACCCGCAGAGCGACGACTACGACGTGCTCGAGACCTGGACCGCGGCGGCCGCGATCGCCGAGGCCACCGAGCGGATCGAGATCATCGCCGCGGTCAAGCCGCTGCTCTTCCACCCGGCGGTGCTGGCCAAGCTGGCGGTCGGGATCGACCGGATCAGCGGCGGCCGGTTCGCGGTCAACCTGGTCAGCGCGTGGTTCAAGCCCGAGATGGGGCAGCTCGGGATCCCGATGCCCGACCACGACGCCCGCTACGACCTGTCGGCCGAGTGGCTGCGGATCGTGCGGCGGCTGTGGAGCGGCGAGGCCGTGCACCACCGCGGCGAGCGGTTCCGGATCGACGGGCTGCGGCTGCGTCCGGCGCCGGTCGGCCCCGGCGGCCCGGCCGTCTACTTCGGCGGCGAGTCCGAGCCCGCCCGCGCGCTGGCCGCGGCCGACGCCGACGTCTTCTTCATCAACGGGCGCCCGCTCGACGAGACCGCCTCGCTGATCGCCGACCTGCGCCGACGGCGCCGGACGCTCGCGCCGCTGCGGTTCGGGCTGGCCGCGTTCGTGGTCGCCCGCGAGACGGAGCGGGAAGCGCTCGACGAGCTCGAGCGGCTGCTCGAGCTGAGCGCGCGCGACGACAAGCAGCGGCTGATCAACGGGACCGACCAGGCCGTGGCGATGATGAAGGTCGGCGCGGGCGTGCCCCGCGTCGGCACCAACGGCGGCACGCTCGCCGGGCTGGTCGGCGACTACGACCAGGTCGCGGAGCGGATCCAGGCCTTCTCGGACGCCGGCATCGAGCTGTTCATGTTGCAGTTCCAGCCGCTCGAAGCCGAGCTCGAGCGGTTCGCCGCCGAGGTCCTCCCGCGCGTTCGCGCGCTCAACCCCCAGGGCGCGGCCGCCGGCCGCGCCGACCGACAGGAGATCCACCGATGACGTCCTCCGCCACCGCGCGCCCCGTGTCCGAGCTCTGGTACACCCGCTGCCCCGTGCCGACGGCGTCGAGCCTGGCGATCGCCCAGGGGTGGCTCGACGACGAGTTCGCCGCCGACGGGATCAGCGTCCGCTCGCTGCGCGCCAGCGCCGACGACCAGGTGCGCGAGTCGCACTTCAACCACACCCAGGCGGACTCGTTCCGCCAGGGCGGCAACATCCCGCCGATCTGGACCCGCTCGCGGGGCAGCGACGTGCGTCTGATCGGGCTCTCGTGGGCCCAGCAGTACCAGTCGATCGTCGCGCTCAAGGGCAGCGGGATCACCGGTCCCGAGGGGCTGAAGGGCAAGCGGCTGGCGCTCGCGCGCCGGGTCAACGACCAGATCGACTTCTGGCGGGCGACCGCGCTGCGCGGCTACGACAGCGTGCTGCGCCACGTCGGCCTGAGCCTCGACGACGTCGAGCTGGTCGACCTGCCCGTCGACGAGCTGTTCCTCAACGGCGGTGCGAACCCGCAGGCCGGAACGCACAGCACGTCGCTGTTCGGGGCCTACACCAACCGTCGCCTGCAGTCCGCCGAGCTGCTGGCGCTGCTGCGCGGCGAGGTCGACGCGATCTACATCGCCGGCGGCCGCGGCCCGGACCTGGAGGCGCTGGTCGACGTCGAGGTGATCTTCGACATCACCGGGCACCCGGACCGCGAGCTGGCGATCAACAACATCACGCCGGCGGCGCTGACCGTCAGCGGCACGCTGCTCGACGAGCGGCCGGACCTGGTGGCGCGCTACCTGGCCGCCACGCTGCGGGCGGCGCGCTGGGCGACCGACAACCCGGTCGAGACCCGCCGGATCATCGCCCACGAGGTCGGCATCGCGGAGGACTTCGTGCTGCCGGGCTACCCGGGCGAGATCCACGCCAACCTGACGCCGTCGCTCGACGAGGAGCTCGTCGCGGCGATCGAGTCGCAGCAGCGGTTCCTGTTGCAGCACGGGTTCATCGACCAGGACTTCGACGTCCGCGCCTGGATCGATCCCGCGCCGCTGGCCGCCGCCCACGCGCTGCTCGCCGAGCAGCCCTCGCTCGCCGCCTAGCCGGCCGAGTCGCTCACCACCACCCACCCATCGGCGCGGGGCGGCTGCCGCCGCCCCGCACCCCCGAAAGGACCCCCCGTGTCATCGCTTCCCGGTACCGCTCGCCGGTACCTGCTCCTCGTGCTGTCCGCGTTCGCCGTCGCCGCGATCGCGGCCTGCGGCGGCTCGTCGAACGACGAGGGCCCCGGCAGCACCCAGGCCTCGGCCAGCTCCGGCGATTCCGCGCCGGTGACGGTGACCGTCGGCGTCCCGCGCAACTTCGGCTACCTCAGCACGCTCTGGGCCCGCGACGTCCAGCCCGAGGGCGTGAAGGTCGAGTACAAGTACTTCCCGGTCTTCACCGACATGCTGACCGCGCTCAACGGCGGCAAGATCGACCTGACCGAGATCGGCAGCGTCGGCGCGATCCAGTCGTTCGCCAACGCCGGCAAGATCCGCTCGGTCGCGGTGACGGAGCCGAACGCCGGCAACGTCGGCCTGATCGTGCCGAAGGACAGCCCGGCCCAGACGTTCACGGACCTGAAGGGCAAGAAGCTGGCCTTCCTCAAGTCGACCAACTCGTACATCTTCTTCCTGCACCAGCTGGAGAAGGCGGGCCTGAAGGAGAGCGACTTCCAGATCGTCGAGATCTCCGGTCCCGCCGCCAACAAGGCGTTCGAGTCCGGGCAGATCGACGGCTACTACACGATCGACCCGAACATGGCCGACATCATCGAGCAGACCGGCGCCCGGCTGATCGCCGGGGGCGAGGAGAACGACGTAGAGAACCTCTACCCGTACGTCGCCACCACCGAGGCGATCGAGGGCAAGCGCGAGGCGATCGGCAAGGTGCTCCAGGCCGTGGCCGACAACATCGCCTGGATCCAGCAGAACCCGGACGAGCAGGCCAAGCTGCTGGCGCCGAAGCTCGGCTTCTCCGAGACGGCGATCAAGACCTCGTACGCCCGCGGGTCGAAGGCCCTGCAGACGGTCGACGAGGAGTTCTACGCCGGCGAGCAGGCGGTGATCGACGAGCTGATCGAGCACGACATCGTGACCAAGCCGGTCAAGGCGACGGAGGTCTACCTGCCGGACTTCAACGACTCGATCACGCCGAAGGCCCCGGCCAGCCGATGAGCGTCGCGGTCGATCCCGCCGTGGACCGGAGCCTGCCCGAGCGGGTCGCCGTGCTCGCGTCCGACGCGGAGGCGCTCGCCGCCGCCCGGGCGTACGCCGAGCGGATCCGGCCCGGCGCGATCGACCGCGACCGTCGGCGCCGGCTGCCGCACGACGAGCTGCGGGAGCTGGCCGCCAGCGGGCTGCTCGGCGTGCGGGTGCCGTGGACCCACGGCGGCGCGCAGGCCACCAACCGGACGGTGCTGGAGATCACCCGCCTGCTGGCCGTCGCCGACCCGGCGATCGCCCAGATCCCGCAGAACCACTACGCGTTCGTGGAGACGGTCTTCCGCTTCGGGTCCGCCGAGCAGCAGGCGTTCTTCGCCGACCAGTTCCTGCGTGGCGCCCGCCTGGGCAACGCCCTGTCCGAGCGGGGCGGGAGGACCGCGGCCGACCACGTCACGCGGATCCGCCGTCAGGCCGACGGCGACTACCGCGTCGACGGGCGCAAGTACTACTGCACCGGGGCGCTGACAGCGCAGTGGATCCCGGTCTTCGGCACCGGCGACGAGGACGCCACGATCGCCGCCTTCGTCGCGCACGACGCCCCGGGCCTGGCGCTGGACCGCGACTGGACCGCGTTCGGGCAGCGGACGACGTTCAGCGGCGGGGCGACGTTCGACGGCGTCGCGGTGCCGGCCGATCGCGTCTTCCCGACGCCGTCCGGCGGCGAGGTCGCGTCGACCTTCGCGGCGTTCGCGCAGGCGATCCACGCGGCGATCGACGTCGGGATCGCGCGCGGCGCGCTCGACGACGGCGTGCGGTTCCTGCGGGAGCAGGCGCGTCCGTGGCGCGAGGCCACGGTCGACCGTGCCGCTGACGACCCGGCGCTGATCCAGCGCGTCGGCGAGCTCGACGTCCAGGTGCGGGCGACCGAGGCGCTGCTCGGCGCGGCGGGCCGGGCGCTGGACGACGCCGACGCCGATCCGGGCCGGGACGCGATCACCGCCGCGCGGCTGACCGTCGCCGCGGCCAAGGCGCACGCGGGGGAGACCGCGCTGCGGGTCGCGACCGAGATCTTCGACCTGGCCGGAAGCAGCGCGGCCGACGAGCGCCACGGGTTGGACCGCCACTGGCGCAACGCACGGACGCACACGCTCCACGACCCGGTGCGGTCGAAGCACGCGCACCTGGGCCGGTTCGCGATCGACGGGACCGCCCCGCCCGCCGGGCACGCGTTGATCTGACCTTCCGCGTCGTCCGCCGACGTCTTACGACCGGTGGGGGGCTCAGTTCGTCGCGGAGCGGGGGACCACCAGCACCGGGCAGCGGGCGTGGTCGAGCACCCCGCGGGAGACGCTGCCCAGCAGGATGTGCTGGACGGGGCCGTAGTCGCGCGATCCGATCACCAGCAGGTGCAGCTGGGCCGAGCGCTCCGCCAGCTGGGAGACGACCTCGCCGTGCAGCGCCACCGACTCGGTGCGCACGCCGGCCGGCAACGACGCCGCGCGCTCGTCGAGCAGCGTCAGCACCTCGGCCCGGAGCGTCTCCGGGTCGAGCGGCGGCAGCTGCGGCAGCGGCGAGGGCCCGCCGAAGCCGTCGGTGACGACCGGCAGCACGTCGTCGGCGACGCCGATCAGCTCGAGCGGCCGGTCCTGGGCGATCGCCAGCCGCGCGGCCAGGTCGGCTGCCGCGTCGGCGGTCTCCGACCCGTCGTAGGCCAGGCCCAGCGGGCCGATCGCGCGGGTCGCGTCGGCCTCGTGCGCGTGTCCCTCGCTGCGGGCCGGGATCGCCACCGGGCAGGGCGCACCGTGGAGGATCGCCGTCGACTCGGAGCCGAGCACCAGCCGGCCGACCGCGCCGTGCTGGGCGGGACCGATCACGATCAGGTCGGCCCCGCGGCCCTCGGCCAGGTCGTGGAGGGCGAAGGCCGGCGACGAGACCGGCAGCGAGAGCAGCTCGACGCGGTCGCGGAAGGCCTCCGGCAACAGCCCCTGGAGCGACTCCAGCAGCCGCATGCCCTCGCCGTGGAGCGCGTCGTTCAGCTCCTCGCGCTTGCCGCGGCGGCCGAAGCGACCGGCGCTCGGGACGTAGGCGTGGACGAGCGTCAGCGTGGTGTCGGCACTGAGGCCGGCCAGCTCGGTCGCCAGCCGGAGGGCGTCGTGGGTGCCGGGGCCGTGGTCGCAGCCGACGAGGATCTGCTCGAACAAGGGTGCCTCTGAGGGTCGGTGACGGGAAGGACCTGGCACCTACGCTATCGGCTCGGCGGGCGGCGACTCGGCGGCCGCGCCGGACCGGCGCGACCGGCCCCGGTGCGACGGACGACGGCGGAGCCGTGGCGGCGTACCACGCGGCCACGGAGGGCCCGCGCCGGATAGCCTGCGATTCCGTGCGCGTCTACTCCGGCATCCAACCCACCGGCCGCAAGCACCTGGGCAACTACCTGGGCGCGATCCGCCACTACGTCACGGGCCAGGAGCAGGCCGCGGCGGCCGGCGACGAGTCGATCTTCTGCGTCGTCGACCTGCACGCCACCACGGTCGCCTACGACCCGAAGGAGCTGCGCGACCGGACCTACGACACGATCGCGATCCTGCTCGCCGCCGGGATCGACCCGGCGCAGTCGGTGCTCTACCGCCAGGGCGACGTGCCCGAGGTGCCCGAGCTGACCTGGCTGCTGACGTCGGTGACCGCGCACGGCGATCTGAACCGGATGCACCAGTTCAAGGAGAAGTCGGCCCAGCAGCGCGAGCTGGTCTCCGCCGGACTGTTCCTGTACCCGGTGCTGATGGCCGCCGACATGCTGGCGTTCCGCGCCGACCGCGTCCCCGTCGGCGACGACCAGCGGCAGCACATCGAGCTGACCCGCGACATCGCCGAGCGGTTCAACGCCCGCTTCGGCGACGGCCAGGAGATCCTGCGCGCGCCCGAGGGCGTCTACCCGACGGTCGCGGCGCGGATCATGGACCTGCAGACGCCGGAGAAGAAGATGTCGACGTCGAGCGGCTCGATCGAGGGCACGGTCTACGTGCTCGACGAGCCGAAGGCGATCGAGAAGAAGCTCAAGCGCGCGGTCACCGACTCCGACAACCCGGCCGCGATCCGCCGCGGGAAGGACAAGCCGGGCGTCACCAACCTGATCGACATCCTGGCGGCGGCGACCGACCGGACTCCCGACGCCGTCGTGGAGAGCCTGGCCGACGCGCGGGGCTACGGTGACCTGAAGGTCCAGGCGGCCGACGCGGTGGTCGAGCTGTTCGCCCCGATCCAGGCGCGGGACGCCGAGCTGCGCGAGGACGAGGCCGCGATCGAGGCCGCGCTGGCGGTCGGGGCGGAGAAGGCGCGCGCGATCGCCGCGCCGATCCTGGCCGACGTGCGCGAGGCGATGGGCGTGGGACCGCGGCGGTGAGCTGATGGGCGCGCCGTCCGACGACCGTCCGGAGCGGCCGACCCGCGGCGACGCGCTGCGGGCCGACGACGCCGACGTCGCGCCCACGCCGGAGCCCGACGACGGGCCGTCGCGCAACCCGCGGACGGGGGAGACCCCGTCCGAGCGCCGCACCCGGCAGATCAGCGAGCTGCTGCAGGAGACGCGGGTCGCGGCGGTCGGCGTGCAGGTGATCATCGGCTTCCTGCTGGCGATCCCGTTCACCACCGACCTGAACGAGCTGCAGCGCGACGCCTACGTGGTCGCGCTGCTCGCGGCGATCGCGGCCACCGGGCTGCTGCTGGCCCCGAGCGTGCTCCACCGGGCGCTGCTCCACCAGGGGCAGGCGGTCTGGATCGTGGCGATGGGCACCCGCCTGGTGCTGCTCGGGATGGCCGCCACCGCGGTCGCCCTGACCGCGGCTTCGGTGCTGGTCGGCGACCGGCTCTTCGACGGCCTGCTGCGGTTCGCGCCCGCCGCCTGGACGCTGGCGGTCCTGCTCCTGCTCTGGGCGGTGCTGCCGGGACGCCGACGCTGGCGGCTGTCGCGCCACGACGCCGACCGCACCGCTCGCTAGCTTCTGAGGCGATGCGTGCGACGGCCTACGTCGCGGGTCTCGAGCTCGACCTGGAGGTGTTCAGCGGGCCGTTCGACCTGCTGCTGACCCTGATCCTCAAGGACGAGGTCGACCTGCTGGAGGTCGACCTGGCCGACGTCGTCCTGACCTACCTTGATCACCTGGAGGCGCGCGGCGAGCTGGACCTGGAGGTCGCGACCGAGTTCCTGATCCTGATCACGTCGCTGCTGGAGCTGAAGTCACGGCTGCTGCTGCCGCGCGCCGAGGCCGACGAGGAGGACGAGCTGGCCCCGGAGGAGGCGGCCGAGGAGCTGCTCGAGCGGATGCTCCAGGCCCGCCGCTACCGCCACGGCGCGGAGTTCCTGGTCGACCGGTTGGGGCAGCAGGACGGGCACCGCTTCCGCCAGGCGCCGCCGCCCCGGCACCTGCGGCGCTTCACCGAGGCCGACGCGATCGCGGTCCACGACCCGCGGCGGCTGGGCCGGGCGCTCGGCGGGATGCTGCGGATGCCGGCCCAGGTCAGTCTGCACCACGTGACGATCGCCCGGGTCACCCTGCCCGAGCGGCTGGCGCACCTGCGCGCGCTGCTGCGTCGTGGCCGGTTCACCTTCAGCGAGGCCGTCGGCCAGAGCGACCGGACGACGGTCGCGGTCACGCTGTGGGCACTGCTCGAGCTGTACAAGCAGGGCGAGGCGGACTGGTCGCAGACCGAGCCGTTCGCCGAGATCCACATCGACGGCACGCCGGCCGGGCGTCCCGCCTGGGCGGCGGCCGAGGAGCGGGTCGAGGTGGCGGCGTGAGCGCCGCCGACGCCGGGCCCGACGACGCGACGCCCGCGGCCCCGGAGGCCGACCCCGCTCCCGGCGGCATCCCCTCCGCCGTGCCCGACCCCGGCGTGGCGTTCCCTGACGCGATCGACCCCGACGGCCCGATCGACGCCCGCACCCCGCGACCGGAGCAGAGCGGCCTGGCGTCGCACGTCGAGGCACTGCTGTTCCTCTCCTCCGAGCCGGTCTCGACCGACGACCTGGCCACCGCCTGCGACACCGGGCCGGACGAGGTCGCCGCCGCGGTGGTCGAGCTGCAGGTCGCCTACGCGCCGGGACGGCGTGGCCTGGTGCTGCGGGCGATCGGCGGCGGCTGGCTGCTGTCGACCGCCCCGGAGACCGAGCCGTCCGCCCGCCGGCTGCTGGCGGCACCGCGGACCCCGCCGCTGACCCCCGCCCAGGCCGAGACGCTGGCGATCGTGGCCTACCTGCAACCCGTCAGCCGTCCGGACATCTCGCGGATCCGCGGCGTCGCGGCGGAAGCCGCCTGCGCGTCGCTGGTCGAGCGGGGGATGATCGAGGAGGCCGGTCGCTCGCAGTTCGGTGCCGTCCTCTACCGCACGACCGGGCTGTTCCTCAAGCTGTTCGGCCTGGAGGGGCTGGCCGACCTGCCCGACCCGGCCGCCTGGGACCCGACCCCGGAGGAGGCGGCGGACCTGCGCGAGCGGCTGCTGCGCGCCGGCGACGCCCGGGCCGGGCAGGACCCGACGTCCGGGGCCACCGCGGAGGAGCAGGACGCCGAGCGCGGTCTCTGACAGGCTCCCGGGCGATGCCGCCGCGCCACCTGTTCGTCACCCGGGGGGACCTGACCGCGCTGCACTGCGACGCGTGGGTGCTGCCGACCGACCGCGACGGGGCGGTCACCGCGACCTGGCTGCCGGCGCTGGAGCGGCTGGGGCGCGGCCACGCGGAGGGCGACGGGGGCCGGCTGGACGAGGCGGCCCGCGGCGAGCTGCGCGATAGCGGCGCGGCGGTGCTGCGTCCGCCGACCGCCGACGCACCGGGCGTCGTCGCCTGCGACACCGCGGTGCCGCACGCCGACGTGCGGGCCTGCGCGCGGGCGCTGGCGACGGCGATCGAGCGACTCGAGCTGGCGGTGGCCGGCGTCGAGACCTGTCCGTCGGCGCGGCTGGAGCTGCCGCGACCGCGGCGGCTGGTGGCGTTGCCGACGGTCGGGGTCGGCGCGGGCGGCGGCCGCGAGGTCCGCGGGGCGGTGCTCGCGGGACAGATCGAGGCGGCCCGCGCGGCGCTGCAGGCACGGCCCGACGGCCCCGACGTGGCGCTGGTCTGCTTCGACCACGAGCACTACGCCGCGGCGCAGCGGGCGCGCCGTGCGGCCGGGGTGGAGGCGGAGCTGGCCGCCGCGCTGGGGCCGGAGCTGTACTACCGGATCCTCGATCTGGCCCGGCTGGCGCGCAGCGGCCGGCTGGTGCCGTTCGTCGGAGCCGGCGTCAGCATGGGCGCGGGCCTGCCGTCGTGGGTCGGGCTGCTCGACGAGCTGATCGCCGAGGCGGGGATGGAGACCGACCGCGACGCCCTGGCGCGGATCGACCTGCGCGACCGGGCGGCGCTGATCCAGAGCCACCTGGGGGCGGGCGAGCTGGAGCGGATCCTGCTGGAGCGGCTGACCGCGGCGTCGCGGGTGGCGCTGCAGCACCAGCTGCTGGCGTCGCTGCCGGTCGCCGAGGCGGCGTCGACGAACTGGGACGACCTCTTCGAGCGGGCCTGGCGCGACGCCGGCGCCGAGCGGATCGCGGTGCTGCCGTTCGACGGCCAGTCGGCAGCCGACCACTGGATCGTCAAGCTCCACGGCACGGTCCGCGACGGACAGCTGCACGGCGTGGTGCTGACCCGCGACGACTACCTGCGGTTCGGCGCGGAGCGGAACGCGCTGGCGGGGATCGTCCAGGCGCTGCTGCTGACCCGGCACATGCTGTTCGTCGGCTTCGGCCTCAGCGACGAGACCTTCCACCGGATCGCCCACGACGTGCGGCAGGTGCTGAATACGACGGTGCCGGTCGGTGACCGGCAGGGCGCCTACGCCACCAGCCTCTCGCCGTCGCGGCGGACCGTCACCGCCGAGCTCTGGCGCGGCCAGCTGGACGTCGTCTCGACGCGCCGCGCCGACGACGGCGCGGGGCGGGCGGGCACCGCGCCGGCGGCGCGCCGGCTGGAGGTCGCGCTCGATCTGCTCGGGATGCTGTCGGTCGATCCGCTCGGGCACCTGCTCGATCCGACCTTCGACGGCGCGCTGACGGGGGACGAGCGGCAGCTGGCGGCCGCGCTGCGGCGGTTCGCCGCCGAGGTCGACCCGGTGATCCGCCGGGCGGGGCCCGCGGGCGAGGTCGTCGGCCGCTGGCTGGACCGGATGCGCAACACGGCGGGCGATCATCCCGCCGAAGCGTAGACGCCGTCTCAGCAGGGACTTCCCTGATAGACGGCTATTACAGTCCGTTTTCCGGTGATTCCGATTAGGATGACGTGCTGCCGTTCCGGAATCGCTAATATCCTGAAATCCGATCAGGATTACTCCGTCAACGGACACCGAAAGCACGACTCATGCGCAACTCGAAACGACTCCTCGCGCCCGCCGCGGCGATCCTCGGCCTGGTCCTGGCCGGATGCGGTGGGGCGAGCGACAGCACCGACGGCGCCGAGGAAGCGGCCTCCAGCGGCGGCGCCCGTCTGTCGCTGGTCGCCTACGCGGTCCCCAAGGTCGGCTTCGACAAGATCATCCCGGCGTTCCAGAAGACCCAGGCGGGCGAGGGATCGAACTTCGCCCAGTCGTACGGCGCGTCCGGCGACCAGTCGCGCAAGGTCGAGGCGGGCCTCGACGCCGACATCGTCAACTTCTCGGTCGAGCCCGACGTCACCCGGCTGGTCAAGAAGGGCCTGGTCGACGAGGACTGGAACAGCGAGGCCAACCAGAAGGGCCTGGCCTTCGGCTCGACCGTCGTGCTCGTCACCCGCAAGGGCAACCCGAAGAACCTGAAGGACTGGGACGACCTGCTGCAGGACGGGATCGAGGTCGTCACGCCCAACCCGTTCAGCTCCGGCGCCGCGAAGTGGAACCTGCTCGCGCCCTACGCCTTCAAGAGCAACGGCGGCCAGAACCCCGAAGCCGGCCTGGACTATGTCCGCGCGCTGATCAACGACCACGTCAAGACCCAGCCGAAGTCCGGCCGCGAGGCGACGGAGACGTTCCTCCAGGGCACCGGCGACGTGCTGCTCAGCTACGAGAACGAGGCGTACTTCCTGCAGGGCCAGGGCGAGGACATCGAGTTCGTCACGCCGCCGAACACGTTCAAGATCGAGAACCCGATCGCGGTCGTCAACACCAGCAAGAACCCCGAGGTGGCCAAGGCGTTCCTCGAGTTCAACCTGAGCGACGAGGGCCAGCGGCTGTGGGCCGAGGCCGGCTTCCGGCCCTCCAAGCCGGCGCTGCTCGAGGAGTTCCGCGAGAAGTTCCCGGAGCCCGAGAAGCTCTGGACGATCGACGACCTCGGCGGCTGGGGCACGGTCGACGCCGAGCTGTTCGACGCCGACAACGGCACGATCGCCAAGATCTACGACGACGCCACCGGCTGATCGATAGATGAGCGCGACCACCACGACCCGCGTCGCCGGCCGGCCGTCTCGCCGACGGATGGGCCGGCGCGCCGCCGGCGGCATCGGGCCCCTCGGGCTCGG
>CAZFIQ010000057.1:2600-14152 GCA_964519185.1 uncultured Patulibacter sp. | reverse complement strand
GTGACGATCGCCCGGCGCAAGTGGGCGTCGCCGCGCCGTTACCTGCGCGGCACCAGCTGACCGACGGGCACTACGACCCGCCGCCGGCCTCGGCCTGGCCGGACGGCGGATCGTCGCTAGCGCTTCGTGCTCGTGGCCTTCGGCGCCTTGACCGTCCGTGTGACGCTGGCCTTGAGCGTTGTCGTGCTCGCGGCGTAGGCCACGGTCAGCCGTCCGCTGGTGCGGGCCCGGGCCAGCGACTTGGGCAGGCGCAGGGTGGCGGTGAACCGTCCCTTGGCGATCCGGGCGGTGGCCCGGCGGGTGACGGTCTTGCGGCCCTGCTTCTGGGTCCAGCGCACGCTCACGCGCCCGGTCGTGGTCGTGGCGACCCGCCCGACGACGGTCACGCGACCGGCGGCGGTTCGGCGCACGGAACGGATCTTGAGACCCGCGGACTTCCGTGGCGTCGGGTCCGGCGCCGCGGGCGGCTGGACGAGGCCACCCGCAGCGGGCAGCTGGACGACGCCACCCCCAGGCGGCAAGGGGATCACCGGCTCCACGACCTCGCCGGTCTGGGGCGGATCGGGCTGCAGCAGCGCGATCCGCAGCGCGATGGTGCCGTCCCGGTAGTCGGCCCAGCCGACCACGCCGTTGCCCCGGCCGTCGCCGGCGCCGAGCGGGCCGAGCAGGAGCAGCGTGCCGGCGATCGTGCTGCGGGATCCGGGAACGTCGGCCGTCGGCCCCAGGGAGCCGTCGGAGGCGATGGTGCGGTGCCGCATCGAGGAGCTGCTCGGCGGGCCGTCCGAGGAGGTCCACCAGACGAGCGTCTGCGTGCCGTCGGCCGTCGGCAGCAGCGCGGGCACCACCGACGCCTCGCGGTCCTGGGACACCCCCGACACCGGGACCGGCGGCCCGACCGTGCCGTCGGCGGCAATCCGGCGCAGGCTGAGCGACGCGCTGTCCGCGAGTCCGGCGTTCGTCGCCGCGTACACGACCGTGGCGGCGCCGTCGGCCGCTAGCGTGATCGCCTTGTGCAGCGTCGACGCCGGCCCCCGGGGGGTGCGGCTGAGCGACGCGGCGGGGCCGATCACCGCACCCGTGGCCGGCATCCGGGCGGCCAGCACCTCGACCGTGCCGTCGTTGCCGAGCGCGGACCAGCTGATCGCGGCGTCGTTGCCGCGAGCCGTCACCACGGGGGAGGCGACCAGCTCGGCGCCGGTCGGCTGCTCCTCGACGCCGTCGAGGGTCCCGGCCGGGGTGAAGCGCGCGACCCGGACGACGCAGCATCCGCCGCCGGTCGTCGTCGCCGGCCACGCCACGCGCAGCCGCCCGTCGGCGGTCAACGCCGCCGGAGCCTGGGTCAGCAGCGACAGACGGGGGATCGTGCCGACGTCGACCGGCGGGGCCAGCGTCAGGGCGGCATCGAACGCGCGGACCATCAGGTCGGGTTCTCCCACGTCCGGGTTGTCCCGGCCCCAGGTGACGTAGCCGCTGCCGTCGGGGCGCACCGCGATCGTCGGCACCACCCGCTCGGACGCGTTGTCGCCCACGGCGATCGCCGGGCCGGGCGCGCTGCCGGCGCGGACCCGGGCGATCATCAGCTGACGGCCGCCGGAGGGCTGGACCCCGGCGATCAGCGCTCCGTCGGTCGTCGCGGCGATCGTGGCGACGCTGGCGGCGGCGACCATCCGGGACGGTTGCGGGCCGCCGTGCGGGTCGAACTGCCGCGTCATCAGGAAGTGGGCGTCGGTGGTCTCCTGGGCCCAGAGGATGTGGGACGTACCGGTCCCGTCGGTGGCGACGCCGGCCAGGTTGGAGACGGCCGCGCTGAACCCCGGGCCTTCCGACCAGGTCGCCGCGGTCGCCGGTGCGACCGCGAACCCGGCGACGAGGGTCACCAGCAGCAGGCCGACGCGAGTCCGGGTGCGTGGAGGCGCACGGCGCACCGGGCGCTGCGCGGGGGACGTCAGCGTGCGCATGCGCTCCACCGTCCCAAGCCCACTGGGTGCGGGCAATGGACCTATGTCCCCTCCGCCGTCCCCGGCCAGGATGCGGTCGGCGGCGGGTCAGGCGGCGGCCGCCCGGCACTCGGCGCAGTGGCCGTAGAGCACCACGTCGTGCGACGTGACCTCGAAGCCGGCGCCGGTGCTGAGCCGGTGGATAGCGTCCTCGAGCGCGTCGTCGGTGAACGGCACCATCGTTCCGCAGCCCTGGCAGACCAGGTGGTGATGGTGGTGGTCCGGAGCGATCCGCTCGTAGCGGGCGATCCCCTGGCCGATCTCGATCCGCTGCACCAGGTGCAGCTGCTCCAGCTCGTCGAGCACGCGGTAGATGCTGGCTCGGCCGACCGCGCGGTCGCCCGCCCGCAGCTCGTCCTCGATCTCCAGCACCGTGCGCGCGCAGCGCTGCTCGTCGAGCAGGTCGAGCAGCACGGTGCGGGCGCCGCCGCGACGGTAGCCGGCCGCGGTCAGGCGCTCCTCGGCCCGGTTCCGCCAGGCGCTGGGTCGCTCGGTCGCGCTCATCTCCTCCATCGTAGCCCGCCGCGCGGGGGCCGTCCCCGGTCGCGGTCGACGGCCGGCTGCACGGCGGCGTGCAGCGACGAGGAACCACCCCGCCGCGGCCGAAGGCGCCCGCATGCGTCATCCCCAGCTCCAGGCGGCGCTCCGCTCGGCCGGCATCCACGCCGCGCGCGAGCTCGCCCTGCGCATCGACGACGGCGACGAGGTCCCGTACGAGCTGCTCCAGCACGCCCGGCGGTCGCGGGCTCGCCAGGCCGGCGCGACGCTCTACTCGTACCGCCCGCTGGTCGGGCTCTACATCGAACGCCAGAGCACCGCGCTCGAGCAGCTGCCGGCGGTCGTCGAGGCCCGCCACGCGATGGTCGCGGTCTGGGGCGTCGACGCCTACCTGCAGGCGCAGGGCGTCGTCGGCCCACCCGCCGACCCGCACGATCGCGCGGCGCTCGCGGTCCGCCTGTTCCTCGAGCGGCTGTTCGAGGACAGCCCGGACTTCGCGTTCGAGGAGCATCACTTCGAACGCGCCTTCCGTGAGCTGGACGCCGTGCTGACCGCCAACGCTACCGAGACCGTCGTGGCGATCCCGCTGGTCGGAATCGAGCCGGAGATGCCGACCGTCGGGATCACCCGCGGCGTCGCGCTGCAGCGGCCCGACGCGGTCCGCGGCGAGATCCCCGAGGCGGCGCTGGCCGGCCCCGACGGATCGCGCGCCGACGCCGTCGCCACCCTGCGCTGGGCGGCCCGTCCCGGTGCGCCCGAGACGCCGCGCCGGGCCCGCGAGGCCGCTCGCCGGCTGGTCACCGCGCTGCGGCTGCACTTCCCGGGCGCCGCGCCGGCGTCCGGTCCGCTGCTGTGGCTGCGGGCCGCCAACGGGCCGTGGCACGCGATGGCGCTCGGCGGGACGTTTGCGTCGCGCGGGCACGTGCTGGTCGACGAGCGCGACGTTCCCGAGCTGCGGGTCTTCGTCGACCTGGTCGCCCGGCGGCTGCCGGAGCGCGGCGAGGTCGCCTGGGCGCTGCGCCGTTGGACGCTGGCGCTCGACCGCGACCGGCCGGAGGAGACGCTGACCGATCTGCTGCTGGCGGCGCGGGCGCTGCTCGAGCCGGAGGGTCCGCGCAGCGGTCGGTTGGCCGGTCGGCTGGCGGCGCTCTGCGCGGCCGGCGACGAGCGCACCTACCTGGCACGGCGGCTGGCCCACCTGGCGCTGCAGGAACAGGAGGTGATCGGTGGCAGCCGCCGGATCGATCGCGACCTGCCGGAGCAGGTCGACGAGCTGGCCGACTGCCTGCGGGCGGTGCTGCGCGACAGCGTCTGCGGCCACCTCGAGGGGGACCTGGTCGAGGTCGCGGAGGAGATCCTCGACGGGATCGTCGACGAGGCGGAGAGCCCGCGCGACGCGTGGCAGGCGGAGCAGCGCGCCCGTGAGCGGCGGCGTCACGACGATCCGGTGGTGCTCGACGCGCGAGCGGCCGACGCCGACCTGGGGATCGTCGCGGACCGCACCGGGGACGCCGACGACCGGTCGCCGTGGGCCGCCGAGGACGGGCCGGAGCGTTCGTCGCGGGGCCGGGGTCGCGGTCGGACGGAGCGCCTGGCCGGCCGGTCGAGCGGTCACGACGAGGCACCCCCGAGTGCGGGGACGACCGGGATCACGGGCGACCCCGGCGACGAGCCGGTGCCGGCGATCGTTCCGCTGGACCCGGTCGGCGTGATCGACGCGGCCCGGATGGCCCGCCTGCCGGCCGACGACGTCTGGCTCGAGCAGACCTGGATCGAGCCCGACATCCACGAGCCGACGTCACACCCCGACGACGACGCGACCGGTCCCTGGCCGACGGCGGGGTGACCGTGGACGGGGTGCAGGAGAACGGCGTAGGCTGAGCCCGTGAGCTTGCGGATCGGCGTCGGCCTGACCACTGCGACCGTCGTGCTCGGCGTCCGCTTCCCGTCGGCGGTCTCCGCCGCGCCGACGACCCTCCGGTTGGACGGGATCGGTCCCCTGAAGTTGGGGATGACCCGCGCGAGCGCCGAGCGCACCGGCTGGCTCAGCCACCGCTCGCGTGGCTGCGAGGTCGCGTCGCCCGTGCCGGTCGCGTACCGGCTGGACGGCCGTCGGGCTCCGAAGGCGCTCGCCGGCTCGGCCGAGTTCTCCGCGGGCCGGCTGACGTCGCTGTCGTTCCGGGCGGGCGTCCGGACCGCGCTCGGCGTGCGGATCGGGTCGCGATCGTCGACCCTGCTGTCCCGCTACCGCGGTGCGGGGTTTACGGCCAGCTCCCGCTACGACGCGACGTTCGGGGTGACCTTCCTGACCGTCGAGCGCCGGAACCGTCAGCGGCTCGGCGCGCTGGCGTCGAGCGGTCGCGTCACCCAGCTGGCGGTCCCGGCGGTTCCGGTCTGCGAGTAGCCGGGGGCCCCGGGAGTCAGACCGCCACCACTTGCAGCCCGTCGAGCCCCGCCACGTCGTCGGGGTTGCGGGTGTAGAGGGGCAGGCCGTTGGCGAGCGCGGTCGCGGCGATCAGCAGGTCGACTGCTCGCCGGCCGCGGGCGCGTCGTCCGGCGGCGGTGACGGACGCGTAGACCTGCCCGTAGGCGCGGGCGGCGGCCCGGTCGAACGGGAGGGGGTCGAAGGTCGCCTCGACGGCCTGCAGTCGGCGCTGACGCCGGGCGCGCTCGTGCGGGTCGGTCGACGCGTGGGGGCCGGCGGCCAGCTCGGCAACGGTGATCGTCGAGATCGCCATCTCGCCGGGTAGCGTCCGGGCATCGACGTCCGCCAGGTCGACCACGACCGACGTGTCGAGCAGGCCGCGCAGGTGGGCGACCTCAGCCACGGGGTGCCGGGTCCTGGTCGAGCGGGCCGTCGACGTCCGCGCGGAACCGCTCGGGGTCGATCCGTACGTCGTCGACCAACGCCGCGAGCACGGCCTCGCGGCTGGCGAAGCGGCGCGGATGGACGGGCGTCAGCTCGCCGACCGGCACGCCGTTGCGGGTGACGAGGAACCGCTCGCCGCGGTCGAGCGCGCGCATCACCTCGCCGCTGGCGTTGCGCAGCTCGCGCTGGCTGATGGTCTGCGTCATACGCCGACTGTAGCACCGGCGCTACGCAGAAACACTGGGTACATGCGCAGTACAAGGCGCAGTTTGGCGCCAATCCGCCCCGGTCGAGCGGGCGTGGCCGACGCTCGCCGGTCAGCGGTGCGCCGCTCCCCCCAACCGCTCCGCGATCCGGCCCAGCGCGTCCAGGTCGGCGACGTCACCGGGCAGCGCCGGCAGCACCGTCGGGGTGGCGTCGCCGCTGGCCCGGGCCAGCTCGTCGATCGCTTCGCGGTCGGCGGCCGCGTGCTGCTGGTCCTGCTCCCAGGCGGAGGCGACCGTCGCCGCGAGCGCGGGGTCGAGCAGGGCGCGCAGCGCGACCGCGATCTCGCCGCCCGGCGGGCCGGCGGGGCGCAGCGCGGCGGGCGTCACGCGGTTGACGACGATCGCGCGGAACGGCATGCCGACCTCTTCCAGGTGACGCCGCAGCGCCAGCGCCTCGGCGGCCGGCACCGGCTCCGGCGAGGTCACGAGCACGAAGTGGGTCCGCTCGTCGCGCAGCAGCGCCCGGACCGCCGCCGCGCGGGCGACGAAGCCGTCGCTGAGCGGGCCGATCGCCGCGAAGAACGCCTGCAGGTCACGGAGCACGTCGATCCCGGTCAGGCGCTGCAGGCTGCCCATCGCGACCCCCGCCGCCCGTTGCGCGATCCGCGCCGCGAACCCCGTTCGTCCGGCCCCGAGCAGCGCCCGCACGGCCCGGCCCTCGAGCACGGCCCCGATCCGGTCCGGCGCGTCCAGGAAGTCGCGGGCGTTGCGCGACGGCGGCGTGTCGAGCACCACCACGTCGAACCGCGGGTCGGCGGCCAGGTCGTGCAGCCGGGCGACGGCGGTGAACTCGTGGCCGCCGCCGGCCGCCGACGAGACGTGCCGGTAGAGCGGGTTGGCAAGCAGCGCGTCGCGGGTCTCGTCGTCCGGGCTGAGGTCCCGGACCAGGCCGTCGAAGGTGCGCTGCGGGTCGAGCATCATCGCCCACAGCTCGCCGCCGGCGAGCAGCCCCAGCCGGTCACCGGCGACCGGCGCCGGATCGTTCGTCAGCGCACCGATCCCGAGCGCCTCGGCCAGTCGTCGCGCCGGGTCGATCGTGACCACGCAGACCCGCCGCCCCGTCCGGGCCAGCGCCACGCCGAGCGCGGCGGCGGTCGTCGTCTTGCCGACGCCACCCGGCCCGGCGCAGACCACGACCCGCGCGTCCGCCAGCCGATCGAGCAGCGCGGTCACCGGCGATCTCCGGCCGCGTCGGAAGCGGGGGAGTCGGGGGCGAGCACGGTCTCCAGGACGTCGGCCAGCTGCTCGACGCCGACCCGGCCGACACCGCGGCCGGCCACGCGCGGCAGGCTCCCCGTCGGGACCTCCAGGCCGCGGGCGAAGCGCGCCGCGTGGGCGGCCTCCGCGGCGGCGCGGTCGGCGGCGGCGAGCGCGATCCCGATCGCCTCGGCGACCGTCGGACCGCCCTGCTCGGCGGCGACGGTGGCAAAGCCCGCCAGCCGGTCGCGGTCGCCGGCCGGGATACGCGGCGGCGTGACCCCGTTGACGATCCCCAGCCGCGGCGCCAGGCCGGCCGCGTCGACCAGCTGCGGCGCCAGCGCCAGCGCCTCGGTCACCGCGAGCTGCGCGGGGGCGGAGACGAGCACCGCCGCCGACAGCGACGGATCGGCGATCGTCGCGGCGATCGTGCTGCCCTGCCGGGCGACCGGGCCGACCTTGGCGGTCGCGGCGAACTGCCCGGGCGCGCGCAGCAGCGGGATCGCGTGGCCGCTCGCCGGTGCGTCGACGACGCAGAGGTCGTAGGCGGTCGCACCGGGGGTCCGTCGCGTCGGCTGGGCGAGCTCCCAGAGCTTGCCCATCGCCAGCAGCTCGCGCAGGCCCGGGGTGGCAGCGGTCAGCCCCGCGAACAGCCGGTCGGAGCCCAGCAGCTCGGCGAGCGGGCCGAGCGGCAGCTGGTCGCGCAGGTACTCGCGGAGGGCCGCCTCGGGTGAGATCGACACGTGCCACAGCGATCCGCGACCGGCGTCGAGCAGCCGCCGCTCGGCGAAGCCGTCGTCGCGGGCCGGGGGTTCGCCGACGCTCGCGGCCGTTGGGTGCTCGCGCAGCGCCGCTGGCACGTCGGCGGCCCGCCCGACCTCGGCCACCACGACCCGCTTGCCCCGCCGCGCGGCGACCACGCCCAGCGCGGCCGCGACCGTCGTCTTGCCGACGCCGCCCTTGCCGGTGACGACGAGCAGGCGTCGGTCGAGCAGGGACGCGGGCACGGACGCATCGTACGGGGCAAGGAGGAACACCCGCGCACTCGGCGAATTCCCGCCCAGGCCCCGGAGGATCCGCGTCCGCTGGTCCCCGGTCGACTCCGGAACGAACCCGTGTCGCAGAGCGAGCATTCACCGACCGTCATCGTGATGGCGAACCAGAAGGGCGGCGTGGCCAAGACGACCACGACGCTCAACCTGGCCGTGGCGCTCAAGGAGCGCGGCAACCGGGTGCTGGCCGTCGACCTCGACCCGCAGGGCAACCTGACGATGTCGCAGGGGCTCGACCCCGATCAGGTCGAGCCGTCGATGTACCACGTGCTGGTCCAGGGCCAGCCGATCGCCGACGTCACCCACAGCGCGGAGATCGACGTCGCCGCCGCCTCGATCGACCTGGCCTCCGCCGAGGTCGCGATGGCCGCGATGATCGGCCGCGAGCGCGCGCTCGAGCGCGCCTTCCGCGACGTCGCCGATCGCTACGACTTCATCTGCATCGACACGCCGCCGAGCCTCGGGCTGCTGACGATCAACGCGCTCTGCGCCGCCGACAAGGTGATCGTCCCGGTGCAGGCCGAGTACTTGTCGCTCCGCGGCCTGGCGCAGCTGCGCCAGACCGTCGAGATGGTCCGCGAGCAGCTCAACCCGCGGCTCGTGATCCAGGGGATCCTCCCGACCCTGCTCGACACCCGCACGGTCCACGCGAAGGAGGCGCTGGAGATGCTCGAGGAGCACTTCGGCGACCAGATGTTCGCGACCCGCGTGCGCAAGACCATCCGCTTCGCCGAGGCCCCCGTCAAGGGGATGTCGGTGCTGCGCTACGACCCTGACAGTACGGCCGCCAAGGCCTATCGCGACCTTGCCCGAGAGGTGCTCCGCTGATGACCCCGAACAACAACCGCTCCAGCCTGCGCGAGGGGCCGCTCGCGGACCTCTTCCGCCGTACCGACGCGCCGGATCCGGCCGCCGGGAGCGACCCGGCCGCGACCGACAGCCGCTACCCGACCCGCGTCGGCCTGGACGCCGACCCGGAGCAGATCCTCGGGCTGGCCGACGTCGAGCCGACGCGCGACGAGCTGGTCCCGCCGGCGCCGAGCCCGTTCGAGACGACCGCGGCCCGCGTCGACACCTGGGGCGACCACCGCCCGTCCGCCGGGCTGGCCGGCTACGGCCCGGTGATCCGCGTCGTCGGCGTCGGCGGTGGCGGCACCAACGCCGTCAACCGGATGGTCGAGGCGGGGATCAGCGGCGTCGAGTTCCTGGCGATCAACACCGACGCGCAGTCGCTGCAGGACTCCAACGCGGACGTCACGATCCACATCGGCCAGGGCAGCACCCGTGGCCTCGGCGCGGGTGCCAACCCGTCCGTCGGGCGGCACGCCGCGATGGAGGAGTACGACGAGATCAAGACCGCGCTGCGCGGCAGCGACATGGTCTTCATCGCCGCCGGCGAGGGCGGCGGCACCGGCACCGGCGCGGCTCCGGTCGTGGCGCGGATCGCCCGCGAGCTCGGCGCGCTGGTCGTCGGCATCGTCACCAAGCCGTTCGCCTTCGAGGGCAAGCGCCGGGCCGAGTCGGCCGACGTCGGCGTCCGCGAGCTGGCGGACGAGGTCGACACCCTGATCGTCGTCCCGAACAACCGCCTGCTGTCGGTGCTCGAGCGCAACACCTCGATGATCGACGCCTTCCGCGTCGCCGACGACGTGCTCCGCCAGGGCGTGCAGGGGATCTCCGAGCTGGTCACCGTGCCCGGGTTGATCAACCTCGACTTCGCGGACGTCCGCACGATCATGCAGGATCGCGGCGCGGCCCTGCTCGGGATCGGCCACGGGACCGGCGAGTCCCGCGCGATCCAGGCCGCCGAGCGGGCGGTCTCCAGCCCGCTGCTGGAGACCTCGATGGACGGTGCCAAGGCGATCCTGCTGTCGATCGTCGGCGGCGGAGACCTGTCGCTGTGGGAGATCAACGAGGCCGCCGAGGCGATCGGCAAGGCCGCGCACCCGGACGCCAACATCATCTTCGGCGCGCAGGTCGACGAGAAGCTCGGCGACGAGGTCTGGGTCACGGTCGTCGCGACCGGCTACGAGCACCAGCCGCACCTGGCATCCCCGGCCGTCGAGGCCCGCCGCCAGGCGCGCGTCCCGGCCGACACCGAGCCGCGCGTGGTGCGCCGTCGCGAGCAGGCCGCGCAGCAGCCGACCCGCGGCGAGGGTGGCTGGTCGGTGCCCGAGTTCGTGCACCGCGAGCGCTAGGGAACGCGAACGGGCCGGGCGACCACCGTGGTGCGGCCCGACCCGACACGACCCGGACGGTGCGGGCGATGAGCGGCCCGCACGGCGCCGCGGCGGCTGGGGCGGGCAGCCCGGGCACCGTCGCGGCGGGTCATCCGGTCACCGCCGAGGTCGCGGCCACGGTCCTCCGGGAGGGAGGGTCGGCCGCCGACGCGGCGGTCGCGGGGGTCTTCGCGTCGTGGGTCAGCGAGCCGCTGCTGACCGGCCCGGCGGCCGGCGGGCACCTGCTGGCGGTGCCGGCCGATCCGACCGGCAGCGCGGCCGGTGCGCTGGCGATCGACGCCTTCTGCGCGGTCCCCGGGCGGACCACGGAGCAGGATCCCGCGGCGGCCGAGGACCGCTCCGGCGCGGACCCGATCGGGGCGCTGCGGGCGGTCGACGTCGACTTCGGCGACGCCCACCAGACCTTCCACGTCGGCGGGGCGTCGGTCGCGGCGTTCGGGCTGACCGACGGGCTGGCCCGGCTGCACGGTCGCTTCGGCCGCCTGCCGCTGGCCGATCTGGCGGCGCCGGCCGCGGAGCTGGCCCGGCGCGGCGTTCCGCTGAACGCCCAGCAGGCGTACGTCGCGGTGCTGCTGGAGCGGATCCTGGCGTCGACCGCGGGGTCGCGTGCGCTGTGGTTCCGGGACGGCCGGCTGCTGCGCGAAGGCGATCGCTTCGTGGCGCCGGAGCTGGGGCAGACGATCGAGCGGCTGGGACGCGACGGCGCCGAGCCGTTGCGGACCGGTGACCTGGCGGCGGCGTGTGTCGAGGCCTGCGGGGCCGACGGTGGGGTGCTGACCGCCGCCGACCTGGCCGGTTACCGGGCGATCGAGCGGGCCCCGCTGGCCGTCGGCTACCGCGACCGGACGGTGCTGACCGCACCGCCGTCGTCGGCCGGGGGCGTGCTGCTGGCGCTGGCGCTCGGTGTCCTCGACCGGACGGAGCGGGGGCGACCGCCGACCGTCGACCAGCTGGTGGCGGCGATGGCGGCCGCGGACCAGGAGCGGACCCCGGAGTTCGACCAGCGGCTGCACGACCACGGCTGGGCCGATCGCCTGCTGGCGCTGCGGCTGGGGTCCACGACGCACCTGTCGGTGGTCGACGCCGACGGCCTCGGCTGCGCGGTCACCTGCACCAACGGCGAGGGCTCGGGGTTGATCGTTCCGGGGACCGGGATCCACCTCAACAACGTGATGGGCGAGGAGGACCTCAACCCGCGCCTGCGCCCCGGCGGGGTCCACCTGCCGCCGCTGCCGCCGGGCCGTCGGATGCCGTCGATGATGGCGCCGACCGCGCTGCGCCGCGGCGGCACGACGGAGGCGATCCTCGGGTCCGCGGGGTCGAGCCGGATCCGCTCGGCGCTGCTGCAGACGATCGTCGGCCTGGTCGACCACGGCCGTGACCCGGTCGCGGCGGTCGAGGCGCCGCGGCTGCACGTCGAGGACGGCACGGTC
>CAZFIQ010000057.1:0-2590 GCA_964519185.1 uncultured Patulibacter sp. | reverse complement strand
ACGCGGAACCGGGCGTCGACCCACCGTCCCGCCGCGCCGACGGTCCGGTCGAGCCGCTGGTCCGCTTCCGCGACCGTAACCTCTTCTTCGGCGGCGTCCAGGTCGTCTGCCGCGACCCGGCGACCGGTGCGCTGACCGCGGCCGGCGACCCCCGCCGCGGGGGAGCGGTGGTCGTCGCGTGACGCTCAGCCGAACCGCACGACGCCATTGCTGGCGCCGCGGACCTGGGCCATGTCGGCGAACTCGAGCCGCTTGAGGGCGGCTCGGAGCAGGGCCAGCAGCTGGTGCAAGCGGGCGTTCTCGGAGCGGGACTCGAGCAGCTGCTGCTTGGCCTCCGCCGCGAAGTCGACCGACGCCGCCAGCTCGTAGGCCGACGCCGCCATCAGGTCGGCGGGGGTGACGTGGTGCTCGGTCGCCTGGTTTGCCAGCGACGCGAACGCCTGACGGACCGCCGCGGCGGCGTCGTGGTCCAGCTCCTCCGGCTCGTCGTCGAGGAACTCGACCACCGCCGACGCGTAGAGGTGGCGGTGGTGCTCCTCGACCACCCGGAACGGCCGGGTGCCGCGGGTCATCACGTCGAGCCGCCCGTCGTCGAACTCCTGCAGCACCTCGGTCACGCGCACCGCGCAGCCGATCGCCCGCGGGCCGTCGTCGTCGCTCAGCACAATCCCGAACTCGCGGTCCTCGGCGATGCAGCGGGCGCCGAGCTGCTTGTAACGCTCCTCGAACAGGTGCAGCGGCAGCGCCTCGCCCGGCAGCGCGACGATCGACAGCGGGAACAGCGGCAGGTCGGGGTCCCGATCGGTCATGCCCTTCGAGCATACGGATCGCGTTTCGGGGCCCGTCGGCCTGGCGTCTTGCGGACCAGTCGGTCTCGGGTCGGGAGAAACGCCGGCCGCCACGCGAGCTTCGTGCTGCACGGCCCTGGGCTGCGCAGCACGGGACCCGCATGGCGGGCCTGGGACGGTCGAGCGGCGGGGCACGCAGCGGACGACGCGTACGACGAGGCCCACGCTGCACCGCGGCGGGGCGTGCAGCATGGAACGCGCGCTGCGCCGCTCGCCTCGCCGGCCACCGCCCAGCCCCGCCGCCCACCGCCCCGGCCCCGCTGGTCACCCGCCCGGCCCCGACGACCACCCGACCCCAGCCCGGACGGGCCAGCGGACCGGACCCGTAGGCTCGTGCGATGGCTCGTGCGCAGATCGTCTGGTTCCGCCGCGACCTGCGCGTTCGCGACCATCCCTCGCTGCACGAGGCCGCAGCGTCGGGCGCACCCGTCGTCGCGCTGTTCGTCGTCGACCCCGTGCTGGCTGACGCCTCCGCGGGCCCGCGGGCGGCGTTCCTGGCCGACGCGCTGGCGCAGCTGGACGCGAGCCTGCGGGAGCGGGGCGGTCGGCTGACCGTCCGTCACGGCGACCCGGTGGACGTGCTGCCGGCGGTCGCCCGCGACGCCGACGCCGCGGTCGTCCGCTGGACCGCCGACGCGTCGCCGTTCGGCCGGGCCCGCGACGCCCGGGTCCGGGCGGCGCTCGACGACGTCGGCGTCGAGGTCGCCGTCGGCCCCGGCCAGTACGTCGTCGACCCGCAGGCGCTGCGCACCCAGGGCGGCGCGCCGTACGTCGTCTTCGGGCCGTTCCGGCGCCGCTGGCAGGACGCCGAGCGGCGGCGGATCCACGACGCGCCGTCGCGCGTGCACCGGGTGAACGACGTTGGCGGCGAGGGGCTGCCGAGCGTCGGCGACCTCGGCGGCCGGCGTGACGCGGTGCCGGAACCGATCGCCCGCGGCGGCGAGGACGAGGGCCTGCGCGCCGCTCGGCGCTGGCTCGACGGGCCGATCGCCGACTACGCCGACCGTCACGATCGGCTGGCCGGCGGCACCAGCGAGCTCTCGCCGCACCTCCGCTGGGGAACGATCTCGGCCCGCTGGCTGGCCGCACGCGCGGACCGGCTGGCGGGCGAGGGACCGGCGCCGTTCGTCCGCCAGCTGGCGTGGCGCGACTTCTTCGCCCACGTCTACCTGCACCACCCCGAGGACCGGGGGCGCGAGCATCAGCCGCGCTACCGCGACCTGCACTGGGAGGACGACCCGGACGGCCTCGAGGCCTGGCGGGAGGGCCGTACCGGCTACCCGCTGGTCGACGCGGGGATGCGCCAGCTCGCGGCGACCGGCTGGATGCACAACCGCGCGCGGATGGTCGTCGGGTCGTTCCTGACCAAGGACCTGCACGTCGACTGGCGCGACGGCGAGCGGCACTTCCGGTCGCTGCTGCTCGACGGCGAGCCGGTCCAGAACGACGGCAACTGGCAGTGGATCGCGTCGGTCGGGGTCGACCCCAAGCCGTACTTCCAGCGGCTCTTCAACCCGACCCGCCAGCAGCAGCGGTTCGATCCCGGCGGCGACTACGTGCGGCGCTGGGTGCCGGAGCTGGCGGCGGTACCCGACAAGCTGCTCGCCGAGCCGTGGCGGATGAGCGACGAGCAGCAGCGCGACGCCGGCTGCGTGATCGGCGACGACTACCCGGCGCCGATCGTCGACCACGCCGAGCAGCGCGAGGTCGCGGCGGCGCGCTACCGGGCGGCCGGGGGCGGC
>CAZFIQ010000056.1:13862-14408 GCA_964519185.1 uncultured Patulibacter sp. | reverse complement strand
GGTCGTCAGCGCGACCCCGCGCCGCTGACCGGCGGCGAACGGACGGGAGCGGTCGTAGCGGAACGCCGCCCGCAGCGGCCCCGGGACCGGGCGGACGATCGGCGGCGGCTCGGGCATCGGCCGAACGTACGTGACCGGCGGGCCGGCGCGGCCCCGGGTATTCGATCGGCACGATCGGGGTACGACACCGGTACAGATGCCCGACACCGCTGCCCAGCTCCTCGTCCGCTGCCTCGAGCAGGAGGGGGTGGAGTACGTCTTCGGGATGCCCGGGGAGGAGAACATCCACCTGGTCGACGCGCTGCGCGACTCGTCGATCCGCTACGTGCTGGTCCGGCACGAGCAGGCCGGCTCGTTCATGGCGGAGATCTACGGCCGGCTGACGCAGCGCGCGGCCGTCGCGTCGGCCACGCTCGGGCCGGGGGCGATCAACCTGCAGCTCGGCACCGCCGACGCGACGACCAACAGCACGCCGATGATCGCGCTCTCCGCCCAGGTCGGACGCGACCGCTCCTACAAGGAGTCCCACCAGGGGGTCGACCTGGT
>CAZFIQ010000056.1:7763-13852 GCA_964519185.1 uncultured Patulibacter sp. | reverse complement strand
CGGGGGACGAGCGTCGACCACTTGGTGATCGGGGCGAACAGCGCGACCAGGTCGACCCCCTGGTGGGACTCCTTGTAGGAGCGGTCGCGTCCGACCTGGTCGCGCTGTTCGCCCCGATCACCAAGTGGTCGACGCTCGTCCCCCGCGCCGAGGCGATCCCGGAGATCGTCCGCAAGGCGTTCAAGACCGCGCAGACCGAGCGTCCGGGCGCCGTCTACGTCGCGGTGCCGGAGGACATCGAGGCGCAGGAGCTGGCCTCCCCGCTCGACCCGCTGCCGGTCGACCGGGTCCGGCCCAACGAGCCCGCCGACGGCCAGGTCGCCCGCGCGCTGGAGGTCCTCCACGCCGCCGAGCGGCCGATCCTGCTGGCCGGCCACGGCGCCGCGCGCGAGGGCGCGACCGACGCGCTGATCCGCTTCGCCGAGCACACCGGGATGCCGGTCGCGACCACCTTCCACGGCAAGGGCGTGTTCCCCGACGACCACCCGCTGGCGCTCGGCACCGTCGGCTTCATGCAGCGCGACTACGTGAACTTCGGCTTCGACGCCGCGGACGTGATCGTCGCGGTCGGCTACGAGCTGCAGGAGTTCGACCCGGAGAAGATCAATCCCGACGCCGACGCGCGGATCATCCACGTCCACCGCTGGCCGGCCGAGGTCGACGACCACTACCCGGTCGCCGTCGGGCTGCACGGGTCGATCGAGCGGTCGCTCGACCTGCTGGTCGCCGCGTCCTCCGGCGACGGCGACGTCCGGCGCGAGGTCCCCGCCTCCGCCGACTGCCAGGCGTCGCGGCTGCTGGCCGACGAGCTGGAGCGCGGCGCCCGCGACGATCGCTTCCCGCTGAGCCCGCAGCGGGTGGTCGCCGACACCCGCGCCGCGCTCGGCCGCGAGGACGTCGTGCTGGCCGACACCGGCGCGGTCAAGATGTGGATGGCCCGGCTGTACCCGACCTACGCCGCCAACACCTGCCTGATCTCCAACGGGCTCTCGACGATGGGCTTCGCGTTGCCGGGAGCGATCGGCGCCCACCTGGCGCTGCACCGCGAGCACCCCGACCGCCGCGTGCTGGCGGTGGCCGGCGACGGCGCGTTCCACATGCACGCCCAGGAGATCGAGACCGCGATCCGCGAGCGGATCCCGCTCTGCGTGCTGGTCTGGGACGACGGCGGCTACGGCCTGATCGAGTGGAAGATGGAGATGGACATGGGCCGCTCCTCGTCGGTCCGCTTCGGCAACCCCGACATCGTGCGGTTCGCCGAGAGCTTCGGCGCCCGCGGGATCCAGATCGGCGCGGCCGACGAGCTGCTGCCCGCGCTCCGCGAGGGCCTGGCGTCGGACGGCGTGACGATCGTCAACTGCCCGGTCGACTACGGCGAGAACCTGCGCCTGACCGAGCGCCTCGGTCGCCTGACCGACGCCCTCTAAGGACCTGAACGGAACGCGCTCCGGGGTCGCCCCCCGTCGCGGAGCTCGTCACCTTCCGTACCCCGGCGGTACGGAAGGTGACGCGCTCGGCGAACCGGCACACGGCACACGGAAGGCATCGCCCGCCGCGCGGCGTACCCCGAACGGATGCCCACCGTGCCGCGTCCGTCCGCTCTCCGCGCGATCGTCACCACCCGGGCCGGTCGGTGGCTGGTCGGCGTCGTCGCCGTCGTCGCGCTGCTGACCGTCGTCGGCCTGATCGTGCTCTGGCCGTCGGGCGGCGGGCCGACCGTGCCCGGCGCCGCCAGCCCGACGGTCGGGGGCACCGTCACCGCGGTCCAGGCCGCGCCCTGCGGCGGCCCGACCGAGCAGCGCTGCTCGACCGCGACGGTCCGCGTCGACGAGGGGCGCGACGAGGGCCTGGAGGTCGAGATCGTGCTCGGGCCGGTCGAGGTCAGCCCGGTGCTGGAGGTCGACCAGCGCGTCCGCCTGGTCGACCAGACGCCGGACCCCGCCGCGCTCGCGCCCGACGGCGGAGAGGTCGCCGCCGACGAGCTCGACGCCACCCCGGTCTACGGGTTCGCCGGCGTCGACCGGCGCCTGCCGCTGCTGATCCTGGCGATCCTCTTCGGCCTGCTGGGAGCGGTCGTCGCCCGCGGCCGTGGCGTGCTGGCGCTGCTCGGCACCGGGCTCAGCCTGTCGCTGGTGATCCTCTGGCTGGTGCCGTCGATCCTCGACGGTCACGCCCCGCTGCTGGTCGCGACGGTCGGCGCCCTGGCGGTGATGTTCGTCACGACGGTGCTGACCTACGGGGTGACCGCCCAGAGCCTGGCGGCGGTCACCGGGATCGGCGTGTCGCTCCTGGCCGCCGGGCTGCTCGGCGTCTTCTGGACCGGCGCGACCGGGTTGGACGGCAAGGAGAGCGAGCTCAGCTCGTTCGCGCTGCAGTCCGGCGGCGAGCTGCCGCTCGGCGGGATCCTGCTGGCCGGCATGGTGATCGGCGCGCTCGGGGTGATCACCGACACCGTGGTGTCACAGGTCTCCACGGTCGCGGCGCTGCACCGCGCCAACCCGCGGCTCTCGCCGCGGGTGCTCTACCGCGAGGCGTTCGTGGTCGGCCGGGACCACCTGGCGGCGACGATCCACACGCTGGTCCTGGCCTACGCCGGGGCGACCCTGCCGCTGCTGCTGGTCGCCTCCGCGTCGGGGGTCGGCTTCGGCGACGCGATCAACGACGCCGGACTGGCGGAGCCGATCGTCTCGACCCTGGTCGGCAGCGCCGCACTGGTGCTGTCCGTGCCGTTCTCGACCGCGCTGGCGGCCGTGCTGGTCGGCCGGCTGCCGGTCGAGGCGATCCCCGAGTCCCATCACCACCATCACCACTGACCGCCCCTGGACGACTGCCGCGGCGGCCGGATCGACCGCGGGCCGGGCGCGCCCGGCCGGCGCTCAACCCGCGTCGTGCAACGCGCGGTAGATCTCGTTGGCGCCGCAGCCGGTCAGCTCGGCGACGACGCGCGCCGCGGTCCGGGCCCGGGCCCCGTCGTCGACCAGCCGCCGCGCCGCGTCGACCGCCCGACCCAGGTCTGCCGCGTCGACCGCCTCCGGCTCCGCTCCCGCGATCACCAGCGTGATCTCCCCGCGCACGCCCTCGGCCGCGAAGCGCTCGGCCACCTCCGCCGCCGGACCGCGCACGACCTCCTCGTGGAGCTTGGTCAGCTCGCGGCAGACGGCCACCAACCGCGTCGGGTGCTCGTCGGCGATCGAGCGCAGGGCCGCCAGCAACCGCTTGGGCGACTCGAACGCGACGGTCACGGCGGGATCGCGCAGCAGCGCCAGCAGCTCGTCGCCGCGCCGCGGCAGGAAGCCGACGAACCGCCACTGCTCGGCGGGGATCCCGGCCGCCGCGACGGCGGTCACCGGCGCGCTGGGACCGGGCAGCACCTCGACCGGCAGCTCGGCGTCACGGGCCGCCGCGACCAGCCGTCCGCCCGGATCGCTGATCACCGGCATCCCGGCGTCGGAGACGAGCGCGACCCGCTCCCCCGCGCGCACGCGGTCCAGCAGCTCGACCGCGCGGGCCGCCTCGTTGTGCTCGTGCAGGCTGACCGTCGCAACGCGGATCGCGAAGCGGTCGAGCAGCCGCCGCGTGTGGCGGGTGTCCTCGCAGGCGACGACGTCGGCGTCGCGCAGCGCGTCGAGCACCCGCGCGGTGACGTCGTCGAGGTTGCCGATCGGCGTGGCGCAGACGGTCAGGCGGCCAGGGGTCGTCATACGGTGCTCCTTCGCAGCCAGAGGGTGAAGAGCGGGTCGATCAGCCACCAGCGGCGGCCTTCGCGCCCCAGGTGCTGGCCGTCGTCCAGCAGGCGCTCGGCGGCCTCGCCCAGGGTCGACGCCGCCAGGCCGGTGATCCGCTGGGCGTCCGCGCCGGTCTCGGCCACGCGCTCGGCGACCAGCCGCAGCACCTGGGCCTCGGCCGCCGGACGCCCCCGCCACAGCACCCGGTGGACGTCGGCGGTGGCGCGCAGGGCGTCGTCGAGCGCCAGCGCGAACAGCTCGTCCGGCTCGCCGACCGCGCCGTCCTGGAGCCGCCGCAGCAGGCGATCGGCGACCAGCATCACCCGCTGCGGGTGACCGCCCAGCTCGTCGACCAGCAGGTCCAGTGCCGCCCCGACGTCCGGCTCCGGGTAGCCCTCCTCGTCGAAGATCGCCGTCAGCGCGTCGACCGTCTCGTCGGCGGGCAGCGGCCCCAGCTCGAGCGGGACGGCCTGGCCGAACAGCGGTCGCTCGCGGTCGGCGAACAGCTCGCGCAGCAACGACGGGTGGCTGCCGGCGTAGACGTACGAGGCCGCGTCGCCGTGGTGCTGGATCACCGACCGCAGCAACCCGTCGAGCCCGTTGCCGCCGCGCAGCAGGTCCTGGAACTCGTCGAAGCAGACCACCGTCAGCCGTCCGTCGTCGCGGTGGAGCGCCGCGGGCACGTCGAGCAGCTCCAGCAGCACGGGCTCGAGCTGCTCCCGGCCCGGGAAGCTCGCGGCGCCCCGCTCGACGGTCAGCGACAGCCCGGTCGGCGAGACCGTGATCCCCGCGCGCCGCGTCACCCGTCCGATCAGCCGCGCCGCGGCCGGATGCAGGTCGCGGTAGGCGTGCGCCACCCGCGCCACGACGGCGGCCAGGTCTCCGACGTCCGAGAGGTCCACCAGCACGGCGCGGTGACCGGCCTCGCGGGCGGTTGCGACGTGCGCCTGGAGCAGGCTCGTCTTGCCGAAGCGCCGCGGCGCCGAGAGCCGGACCGCGGTGCGGCGCCCCGCCGAGCGCCCCAGCTCGGCCAGCTCGCTGCGACGGTCGATCAGGCGCTCGGGTCCGACGGGGACGTCGAAGCGCAGGGGGACGGTGGACACCGGACCATCGTACGAAATCCGGAGCGACCGGACAAGATATTCCGGCGACGCCGGATTCAATAGTCCGGCGAGACCGGAATGATTGCCGCTCAGCGACCGGTCCGCTGTTCCTCCCAGGCCAGCAGCCCGGCGCCGATCATCCCGGCGTCCGCCCCCATCCGGGCGACCTCGACCCGCGCCTCACCGGCCGGCGGTCGCGCCCGCGACCGCGCCTCGTCGCGGGCCGGCCCGAGCAGCAGCTCGCCGGCCGCCGAGACTCCGCCGCCGATCAGCACCACCTCCGGGTTGAAGGTGTTCATCGCGTTGGCGATGCCGACCCCGAGCATCCGCCCGATCCGCTCGAGCGCCGCGGTCGCCGCCCGATCGCCGCCGCGCGCCGCCGCGACGACGTGCTCGCCGCGCACCGACTCGCCGGCCGTCACCGTCCGCGCCAGCTCGGAGTCCGGGTGCAGCGCCGCCATCCGCGCGCCCTCGCGGCCGAGCGCGCTGCCCGACGCCAGCGCCTCCAGGCAGCCGCGGCTGCGGCACGTTCCCTGGCACGGCGGTCCGTCGAAGTCGATCACCGTGTGGCCCAGCTCGGTGGCCGCACCGATCGCCCCGCGCAGCAGCCGGCCGCCGGAGACGACGCCGCTGCCGATCCCCGTGCCGATCGTCAGCAGCACGGCGTCGTCGCTGCCCCGCGCGCCCCCGCCCCGCCACTCGGCGAGCATCGCGCAGTTGGCGTCGTTGTCGAGCGCGACCGGCCGCTGCAGCCGATCCTGCAGGATCGCGCGCACCGGCACCCCGTCGAGTGGCTGGTGGACCGTCGAGACCGCGATCCCGCGCACCCGGTCGACCAGCGAGGGGATGCCGACGCCGACCCGCACCACGGTCCCACCCTCCGCCTCGACGCGGGCGATCTGCTCGGCGACCGCGTCGCCGACGAAGGCCAGGACCGCGTCGGGATCGTCGATCGTCGGCACGACCCGGTACTCGCGGTGGTGGACGCGGGCGTCGGCGTCGAGCGTCCCGGTCAGGAGCTTGGTCCCGCCCAGATCGACCCCGATGACGCAGGAGGACGGCACGCGCGGCACCATATCCAGTCGATGCCTCACCCGGACGACAGCGGCACGCCCGACCGGCGGCGGCCGGACGACGGCGCGTCGCCGGACGAGCCCTCCTACACCGTCTACGGTGGCGGCAAGGGCGGCCGAGCGAGTCGCCGGAGCCCGACCGCGGTGCGGACGCCCGGCGGCGGTCGGCCCCGGGCGCGTCGCCCGCC
>CAZFIQ010000056.1:0-7753 GCA_964519185.1 uncultured Patulibacter sp. | reverse complement strand
CCGACCGCCGCCGGGCGTCCGCACCGCGGTCGGGCTCCGGCGACGACGCGCGCGACGACGACCGTCCCTACACCGTGTACTCGGCGCGACCCGCCCGGCCGGCGCTGCTCGGCCGGCGCGGGGACGAGCGCGACGCGGACTCCGGTGACCCGTTCGTCGACCACCGCGACGGCTACGGCGACGGGCCGCCGCCGCCCGACGCCCCGGGCCGCCGACGCCGCCGGCCCCGGCTGCTGCGGCGCCGCTGGCTCTGCCTGGTCGGCAAGCTGGTCGTCGGCTGGGTCGCGCTCTCGATGGTGCTGTTCGTGATCTCGGCGACGATCCACCAGGAGGGCGGCGACGTCGATGCGCTGCTCGGTGGCGGCGGCGCGCCGTTCACCCCGACCAATCTGCTGGTGCTCGGCACCGACGCGCGGCCCGCCAACTCGAAGGAGCCCGGTGCCGAAGGCGGCCAGGGCTCGGCCCGCACCGACACGATCATGCTGCTGCGGACCGGCGGGTTCGCCAACGCCAAGCTCTCGATCCCGCGCGACACGCTGGTCGAGATCCCCGGGCGCGGCACCCAGAAGATCAACGCCGCCTACGCCTTCGACGGCGTCCGCGGCGCGGTCCAGGCGGTCGAGACGCTGACCGGGATCGACGTCCACCACGTGGCGACGATCGACTTCGAGAACTTCCCGCAGCTGATCGACGCGATGGGCGGCGTCCGGATCACCGCCGAGACCTGCCTTACCGCCGACGTCAGCGGTGGGGCCAAGCGCCCCCGCTCCGGCGTCACGATCGGCTACGACAAGTTCAAGGGCGGCACGTCGTTCCGGCTGAAGGAGGGCCAGAAGTACACGCTCTCCGGCAGCGCCGCGCTGGCCTACGCCCGCGTGCGCAAGAACCGCTGCGACGCCGGCCAGGACGACCTCAACCGCGCCGAGCGGCAGCAGCAGGTGCTCGGGGCGATGAAGCGGCGGATCCTCTCGCCGACCGGGTTCATCCGGCTGCCGCTGATCGCCTGGAAGGCTCCGCAGGCGGTCACGACCGACATGGGCGGGTTCTCGCTGCTGGGGGTCGCCGCCGGTCAGTTCCTGCCCGGGTCGGGGACCAACGTCGTGCTGAAGCCGTCGGGCGTCGGCACCGCCGCCGACGGCGGCGTCGGGCTGGTCGTCAGCCCCGACGAGGTCGCCAAGGCCCGCCGCAAGTTCGAGGGCTGACGTCAGCCGGTGTTGCGCATGCCGGTCGCGATGCCGTTGACCGTCAGCAGCAGCGCGCGCTCGAGCTGGGGGTCGGCCTCCCCCGCGCGGTGACGCAGGAGCAGCTGGATCTGGAGCAGGTGCAGCGGCTCCAGGTAGTTCTCGCGCAGCTCGAGCGTGGTGCGGAGCGTCGGGTTGCGGTCGAGCAGCACCGCGTCGCCGGTCACGCTCAGCAGCTGCTCCACGGTCCGCCGGTACTCGTCCTGAATCGCGTCGAGCAGCCGCCAGAGCTCGCGGGGCGCCAGCGCGCGGACGTAGGGGGCCGCGATCCCCAGGTTGGTCTTGACGACCATCATCGTCACGTTGTCCAGGTAGGCCCGGAAGTAGGGCCACGACCGGTACATCTCGCGGAGGTCGTCGATGCGGTCGGCGGCGGCCTCCAGCCCGCTGCCGACGCCGTACCAGCCGGGGACGATCTGCCGCGACTGCGTCCAGCCGAAGACCCACGGGATCGCCCGCAGCCCCTCGAGACCGCCCCCGGCGTTCGGTCGCCGGGCGGGCCGGCTGCCGATGTGCAGCGCGCCGAGCAGCTCGACCGGGGTGCACGCCAGGAAGTACTCGGGCAGACCCGGATCGTCGACCAGCCCGCGGTAGCCGGCGTAGGCCGCGTCGGAGATCCGGTCCATCGTCGCGTCCCAGCGCGCCGTCCGCTGCGCGTCGCGGCGGTCGCTGCGGTGCAGGACGTTGGCCTCGACGGTGGCGGCCAGCATCAGCTCGAGGTTCTGGCGGGCCAGCGACGGCAGCGTGAACTTGTCGCCGATCACCTCCCCCTGCTCGGTGATCTTGATCTCGCCGTCGATCGTGCCGGCGGGCAGCGCCATGATCGCCTCGTAGGTCGGCCCGCCGCCGCGACCGACCGACCCGCCGCGACCGTGGAAGAACGTCAGGCGGACGCCGTGGCGACGGGCGACGTCGCGGGCCCGCCGCTGGGCCCGCTGGATCCGCCACTGCGAGGTCGTGATGCCCCCCGCCTTGTTGGAGTCCGAGTAGCCGAGCATGATCTCCTGGACGTCGCCGCGTGCGGCGAGCAGCCGGCGGTAGGCCGGCACGCCGAGCAGCGCGTCGAGGATCGTGTCGGCCTCCTGCAGCTCCTCGACGGTCTCCAGCAGCGGGACGAAGCCGATCCGCGCCCGTCCCTCGTGGAGGTCGACGAGCCCCGCCTCACGGGCCAGCACCACCGCCGCCAGCACGTCGTCCGGGCCCTGCGTCATCGAGACGATGTAGCTCTCGACCGTGCGCGGCCCGAAGGTGTCCAGCGCCCAGCGGATCGTGTCGAAGGTCTCGGCGGTCGTCGCCTCCGCCCCCGTCAGCGGCAGCGGACGGACGGCCAGCGGACGGCGCGCCTCGAGCTCGGCCGCGAGCAGCGCCTGGCGCTCGGCGCGGTCGAGGTCGCCGTAGGCCCGGTCCGACTCGGCGACCCGGTCGAGCAGTACCGCCAGCACGGCGTGGTGCTTGGCGGCGTGCTCGCGGACGTCCAGCGTGGCCAGGGTCAGGTCGCCGGCGGCGACGGTCCGGATCAGCCGCTCCAGCGGCCCCGAGGCCAGCAGCGGCCCCTGGTGCTCGACGATCGAGCGGTGCAGCAGGGTCAGCTCGTCGAGCAGCTCGCCGCCGTCGCGATAGTCGCGTCCGGGGCGGTGCGGGGCGCCGCTGCGGATCCGCTCGGCGGTCAGGCCCATTCGCACGTGGACGCCGTTGAGGAACAGCCGGTAGGGCTCCTCCGCGTTGAGCCGGCGGTACTGCGGCTCGACCTCCGGCAGCTCCGCGAGCATCCGCTCGAGACGGGCGCGGACCGCGGGGTCGACCGCCGAGAGGCGCTCGCTCACCGACAGGTCGCGGCGGACCGCGTGGACCATCTGGCGCAGCAGCCGCAGCCCGTGCTCGGCCTGCAGCCCCAGCACCTCGCGGGTGACGGCGGGCGTCACGTTGGGGTTGCCGTCGCGGTCGCCGCCGATCCAGCTGCCGAACCGCAGCGGGCGGGCGTCCAGCGGCAGCGCCACGTCCAGCTCGGCCAGCCGGTCGCGCAGCGTCTCGATCACCTCGCCGAGCGCGGCCGCGGTCAGCCCCTCCAGGTAGTAGATGCCGTTGCGGGCCTCGTCGGCGACCTCCGGCGGCACGACCCGCAGCTGATCGGTCAGCCACAGCGTCTCGACGATCTCGGCCAGCCGCCGTCCGCGCTGCGCCGACGCCGGCTCCCCGAGCACGACCGCGATCCGGCGCAGCTTCTCGAGGATCGACCGGCGTGCGACCTCGGTCGGATGGGCGGTGAAGACCGGGCGCACCGCGATCCGCCCGACCTCGGCGGCCAGCACGTCGCGCGCACCGTCCGTGTCCTCGATCCGGGCGACCGCCTGGTCGATCCACGCCCCGGGGCCCGACCGCTCGTCGTCGCGGTGGACCTGCTCGCAGACGTTGGCCAGGTGGAAGTAGGTGGTGAACGCCCGGGCGAGCACCGTCGCCGTCCAGGGGTCGACGTCGGCGATCGCCTCGAGGCCCTCCGAAGTCGTGCCGGTACGCACCCGCTCGACGAGCTCCAGCAGCTCGGGACCCTCGGACCGCGCCAGGGTGTCGCCCAGCAGCGTGGTCACCAGCCGGACGTCGTCGCGTAGGCCGGCGCTGGGTCCACGGATCGCCATCTCCGGTTCAGCATAGCGAAGGCCGGAGATTCTGGAATCGTTACCAGCAACGCGGCGGGGACGCCCCGGATCGTCCGCCCGCGCTGCCGTCCCGCGCGGCGCCGACGTCCGCCGCTACGCGCCCGGCGGGCGCGGCTTCGGCGGGCGCGCCGCAGCGGCCTTCGCCTCGGCCGCCTGGGACTTCTCCCGCTCGCGGCGCTGCGCCCGCATCTTGTCGTCGTGCGCGTCCGCCCCGGCCTCCGCCGCCCGCTCCAGCTCGCGGTTGCCCTTGACGGTGCCGACGTCGTTGGCGTAGAAGCCGCTGCCCTTGAAGTGGACCGCGGGTGCGTGCAGCACCCGCCGGACCGGTACCCCGGTCTCCGGATCGTGCGTCAGCGCGTCGTCGGAGAACTTCTGCAGGACCTCGAACGTGGTCCCGTCCGGGCGGCGATACTCATACAGCGGCACGGTGCGCTCCCGCCGGCCTCGTCGCCCGCCGCGGGCCTCCGCCGCTCAGCTGGAGGAGGTCGACGACGAGGTGGTCGTCGTGCTGCTGCCGCTGGCCGCCTTCGACCCACCGTCGCCGGAGCCCGTCGACGACGAGGACGACGAACTGTCGCTGCTGCTGCCGCCGCCGTCGCCGGTCGTGCCCGAGGACCCGCCGTCGGACGACCCGGACCCGTCGCCGCTGCCGACCGGACGCTTCTTGGTCCCGTAGTCGGTGTTGTGGAAGCCCTTGCCCTTGAAGTGGATCGCCGGCGCGCTCAGCACCCGCTGGACCGGCACCCCCGACTCCGGATCGTGCGTCAGCGCGTCGTCGGAGAACTTCTGCAGAACCTCGAAGGTGGTCCCGTCGGGGCGGCGATACTCGTAGATCGGCATGACCCCCCAAGCATAGGACACCCGCTCGCGCCAGGGCCGCCCGTTGGCACTCTCGCCCCGTGAGTGCCAAGGAGCGACCGCCGACGGCCCCCGCGGCCCCGTCGGCCGCGGGGGCGACGTCACCCGGTCGCGCGAGCGGGCCGGCACCGCTCACCGGGTCGGCGCCTCCGTCTCCGCCCGACGACGCGCCGGAGCGACCTCCAGCATCCCCCGCGTCATCGCCACCGTCTCCAGCAGCGCCTCGCGCGAGCGCCGGCCGACCCCGAGCGTGTTGGCGAACCCGTGGATCAGGTCGGGCATCCGCCGGGCGAGCGTCGGCACGCCCGCCTCGGCCAGGCGCGCCGCGTAGGCCTCGCCCTCGTCGCGCAGCGGATCGAAGCCGGCGGTCACGACCAGCGCCGGGGCCAGGCCGGTCAGGTCCGCCGTCCGCAGCGGCGAGAGCCGGCGATCGGCGGGATCGAAGTCCGCCGGCCGCTCGCCGGCCGGCGGCAGGTAGTGCTGCTCGAACCAGTCCATGGTGTCGGACTCCAGGAAGAAGCCCCGGCCGAACAGCTCGCGCGACGCGGTCCGGTCGACGAAGTCGACCACCGGGTAGAGCAGCAGCTGGAGCGCGAGGGCGCCCCGGCCCGACGCCGCGTCGTGCTGGGCGATGATCGCCGCCAGGTTACCGCCGGCGCTGTCGCCGCCGACCGCGATCCGCCGCGGGTCCGCCCCCAGCCGCTCCGCGTTGTCGACCGCCCAGCCGAACGCGGCGAGCGCGTCGTCGACGGCCGCCGGGAAGCGGTGCTCGGGCGCCAGCCGGTACCCGACCGAGAGCACCAGGATCCCGGCGTGGCGGCAGAACACCCGGCAGACCGCGTCGTGCGAGTCGAGGTCGCCGAGCACGAACCCGCCGCCGTGGAGGAAGACCAGCAGCGGCAGCCGCTCGTCCGTCGCCTGCCAGGTCCGCGTCGGCTCGTCCGCCCCGCCGGGCCGGTACAGCCGCGCCGGCAGCGGGCCGTCGCCACCGTCGACCGTCAGGTCGTCCGCGGCGGCGACCGGGATCGTCGGACCGCCCGCCATCAGCGCGTCGCGGCGCAGCCCCGTGCGGGCCGCCGCGATCTCCTGCTCGTGCAGCCCGGGGTACTTCATCCGCGTGCGCAGCCCGAGCATCGTCTGGGTCGCCGAGTCGAGCGTCTGGCCGTCGAGCCGGATCGCCCGGCCGACGCGGAACCGGCGGTCGCCGCGGTTGACGTGCCCGAGCGCGGTGAACGCCGCCAGCGCCCGTCGCTCCAGGCGCCCGCGGGGATCGAGCCGAGGGGACGGGGGCGAGGACGGGCGAGCGCGGGCCATGCCCAGACCCTACCGCGGGTCGGAAGCCGCTGCGCGCGCTTCCGCCGACCGCAGGCGTCGACGACCGGGAAGCATCATCTAGCCTGATCCCGGTGATCAGCGGCCTCCTGCTCGCGCTCCTGACCTCCGCCCTCTACGGAGCGGCGAACTTCCTGATCCCGTTCCTGGCCGCGCGCCACTCCCCGGCGGCGGTGCTGCTCTACAGCCAGGCGGCGGCCGCGCTGGCCACCGTCGCGATCCTGGTGGTCGTCGGCGGACCGGCGCCCGACCTGGCGGGCTTCGCGCTCGCGGTCGCGGTCGGGATCAGCAACGCCGTGGGCCTGGTCGGCCTGATCCAGGCGACCCGCTACGGGCCGCTGGCGATCGTCGCGCCGATCAACGCCAGCGGCGCGGCCGCGCCCGCGGTGGTCGGCCTGGCCGACGGCGACCCCGCGACGCCGGCGCGCCTCGGCGGCCTGCTGCTCGCGCTGACCGGAGCGATCGTCGTCGCCCGCAGCAGCCGCACCGCCCCCGCCGCGCCCACGCCCGGCTGGGCGATGCGCCGCTGCCTCGGCTGGTCGCTCGTCTCCGCGACTGGCTTCGGGGGCCTGCTGGTCCTGCTGCCCCCGGCGGTCGACGCCGGCGGCTGGTGGGCCCTGCTGACGATCCGCGGCACCGTGCTCGCCTACGCGATCCTGGCGGTCACCGTCGGCCGCGGCAACCTGGGGCCCCGCCCGTCGCTGCGGGGCCTGGCCGGGCTGGCGCTGCCGGGTCTCTGCCTGCTGGCCGGCACCGCGTCGTACGCCGCCGCCGCGACGATGGCCGAGCTCTCGGTCGTCGGCGTCGCCGGCTCGCTCTCCGCCCCGATCACCGTCGCCCTGGCCTTCGTCATCCTCCGCGAGCGGCCGACCCGCAGCCAGATCGTGGGCGGCGCCGCCGCGGCCCTCGGCGTCGCGCTGCTCGCCCTCTCGGCCGGCACGCGCTGACCGCCGACGCCGCTCGACCGATCGTCGGGGCACGTGACGCCCGCCCCCGCGGACGATTGCGTACGCTCCGCCGATGACCTCCGACGTCGTCACCATGGACAAGATCGTCGCGCTCTGCAAGCGGCGAGGTTTCGTCTTCCCCGCGTCGGAGATCTACGGCGGGATCGCCAACCCCTACGCCTACGGGCACTACGGCGTGCTGCTGGTGCAGAACGTCAAGGCCGAGTGGTGGAAGGCGATGCTGCAGGACCGCGACGACGTGGTCGCCCTGGACTCGGCGATCATCCAGCACCCGAGCGTCTGGAAGTCCTCGGGGCACCTGGACGGCTTCAGCGACCCGCTCGTCCAGTGCCTGGGCAAGTGCAAGAAGCGCTTCCGGCTGGACCACCTGCAGGAGGCGGCGGTCGAGCGCGGCCAGGACCCCGCATCGGTCGTCTGCCCCGAGTGCGGCGGCGAGCTGTCGGAACCGCGCGAGTTCAACCTGATGTTCAAGACCCAGATCGGCACGGTCGAGGACACCGCGTCGACCGTCTACCTGCGGCCGGAGACGGCCCAGGGGATCTTCGTCGACTTCAAGCAGGTGCTGGCGATCTCGCGCAAGAAGCCGCCGTTCGGGATCGCCCAGATCGGCAAGTCGTTCCGCAACGAGATCACGCCCGGCAACTTCATCTTCCGCACCCTCGAGTTCGAGCAGATGGAGATGGAGTTCTTCGTCCCGCCG
>CAZFIQ010000055.1:3083-14650 GCA_964519185.1 uncultured Patulibacter sp. | reverse complement strand
TCGATCAGGTTCTGCTTGCGCTTGGCGCCGCTGATCTCGTCGACCGAGGCGCGGACCGTGTCGAGGTCGCCGAACTGCTGGAGCAGCGCCGCCGCGGTCTTGTCGCCGATGCCCGGAACGCCCGGGATGTTGTCCGACGTGTCGCCCTTGAGCCCGTAAAAGTCGGGAATCAGCTCGGGCTTCAGCCCGTACCGCTCGATCACCGCCGCGTAGGTGTACACCTTGGTCTCGGTGATGCCCCGCGCGGTGGCCATCACCCCGACGATGTCGTCCGGATCGATCAGCTGGAACTGGTCGCGATCGCCGGTCACGATCACCGTCCGCAGGTTGCGCTCGCGGGCGTGCACCGAGAGCGTGCCGATCACGTCGTCGGCCTCCCAGCCCTCGGACGAGACGTTGGCGTAGCCGAAGCCGGTCGCGATCTCGCTGAGGAACGGCCACTGCTGGCGCAGCAGGTCGGGCTTGCTCGAGCGCTGCGCCTTGTACTCCGCGTAGACCTCCTTGCGGCCCGACATGCCGGCGTCCCAGACGACGGCGGTCGGCACCGGGCCGAGGTCCTGGAAGAGCTTCACGAGCATCGACGCGAAGCCGAAGATCGCGTTGGTCGGCTCGCCGGTCGACGTCGCGATCGACTCGGGCAGCGCGAAGAACGCGCGGTACGCGAGCGAGTTCCCGTCGATCAGGAGCAGGTCGGGAGCGCGGTCAGCCACGCCGCCAACGATAGTCGGCCCGCCGGTCCCGACCCGCGCCCCCCGCTGATGCGGATCCCGCCGACTGGGGTGGCGAAATCCGCATCAGCCGGGGCGCGACCCGGAACTGATGCGGATCCCGCCGACCAGGGTGGCGAAATCCGCATCAGCTTGGTCGGGGGCGACGGGACTCGGGGCCGGAGACCCCCACCGGGCGTCGGGTTCTCGGCCCGGCCCGCGGCGTCGGCGACCCCCGCCGTCCGTCGGGTCCGTCGGCACCCGGGGGCGCCCATCCGCCCGCCGTCCGTCGGGTCGGCGGAGCGGACCGGACCCACCGGCCCCGCCGGCCGTCGGGTTGGCGGCGCTCCGGACGGACCGCCACCGCCACCGCGGCGCCGAACTTACATACAAGGATCGCGGTTTCCGCGCGTTGCGGAGTACTAGAGTCACCCGCTGTGACCGGCACTCCGTCCGCCCAGTACTCGATCGTCATCCGCGTCGAGATCGACCACAAGCCGGGAGCCCTCGGGGCCGTAGCGTCCGCGATCGGCGACGCCGGCGGCGTGATCGGCGACGTCGCGCTGGTATCGATCGCGGGACCGACGCTCGTGCGCGACATCACGGTCTTCGCGGGCGACCAGTCGATCTGGGACCGGATCACCGACGCGATCTCCGCCCAGGCCGGGGCGCGGGTGGTGTCGGTCACCGACCGCACCTTCCAGGCCCACGAGGGCGGCAAGTTCGAGATCGCCCTCAAGCACCCGCTGAAGACCCGCGACGACCTGTCGATGGCCTACACCCCGGGCGTCGCCCGGGTCTGCAGCGCGATCGCCGACGACGTCTCGCTCTCCCACGACCTGACGATCCGCAAGAACATGGTGGCCGTCGTCACCGACGGCTCGGCGGTGCTCGGGCTCGGCAACATCGGCCCGGAGGCGGCGCTGCCGGTGATGGAGGGCAAGGCGGTCCTGTTCAAGGAGTTCGCCGGCGTCGACGCCTTCCCGATCGCGCTGAACACCAACGACCCCGACGAGATCGTCTCGATCTGCAAGGCGATGGCCCCGACCTTCGGCGGGATCAACCTGGAGGACATCTCCGCGCCGCGCTGCTTCGAGATCGAGGACCGGCTGAAGGCCGAGCTCGACATCCCGGTCTTCCACGACGACCAGCACGGGACGGCGATCGTCACGCTGGCCGCGCTGATCAACGCCTGCAAGATCACCGGCCGCCGGATCGAGGACGTCAAGGTCCTGGTCACCGGCCTCGGCGCGGCGGGCATCGCCGTCACCAAGATCCTGCTGTCCGCGGGCGTCACCGACGTCATCGGGGCCGACTCCAAGGGCCTGGTGTCGACCACGCGCGAGGACTACCTCGACGGCTCGATGAACAGCATCAAGCGCTGGTACGCGGAGATGTCCAACCCCGAGCAGCTGACCGGCCACCCGGGTGACCACCTGGCGGGCCGCGACCTGTTCGTCGGCCTCTCGGGCGCCCGGCTGTTCCCGGCCGAGAAGCTGGCCGCGATGAACGACGACGCGATCGTCTTCGCGATGGCCAACCCGAACCCCGAGGTCTCCCCCGAGGAGGCCGCCCCGTACGCGCGGATCATCGCGACCGGCCGCTCGGACTACCCCAACCAGATCAACAACGTGCTGGCCTTCCCGGGGATCTTCCGCGGCGCCTTCGACGCCCGCGCCAAGCAGATCACCGAGGGCATGAAGGTCGCCGCCGCGCACGCGATCGCCGACCTGGTGGCCGACGAGGACCTGCGCGAGGACAACATCATCCCGTCGGTCTTCGACCGCGACGTCCACCCCGCGGTCGCCGCCGCGGTCACCGCCGAGGCGATCGCCGAGCGCGGCTGAGGCCCTCAGGGTCCGACGTCGCGGGCCAGCCGCGGGCGCGCTCCGCCCGCGGTTGGCGGCGCGGTCGGGCCGGCACCCGGCCGGACGATCCCGCACCGGCCTCGTTCCGGGTCGGGCTGCGACAGGCGCCGACACCTGGCGCCGGGGCCGTAGGCTGGTTGGCACCGTTCCCGACCCGAGGCGCCCCTCATGCACGTCACCATCACCGGAGCGACCGGCACGATCGGCTCGCTGCTCGTCCGGCGGCTGCTCGACCGCGGCGACGAGGTCACCGTCCTGACCCGCGATGCCCAGCGCGCATCCCAGGCCCTGCCCGGCGTCCACGCGGTCGCCTGGGAGCCGCAGGAAGCTCCGGCGCCGATCGAGTCCGTGCGGGGTCGCGACGTCGTCGTCAACCTGGCCGGCGCCCCGGTCTTCCAGCGCTGGACGCCGCCGGCCAAGCGCCAGATCACGACCTCGCGGATCGTCACGACCGACCACCTGGTGGCCGGCATCGGGGTGCTGCCCGCGGACGAGCGGCCCGGGCTGCTGGTCAGCGGGTCGGCGTCGGGCTACTACGGCGACACCGGCGACCGGACCGTGACCGAGTCCGACCCGCCGGCCCACGACTTCCTCGGCGGCGTCGCGTCCGGCTGGGAGAAGGCCGCCCGCGAGGCGGAGGAGCTGGACCTGCGGGTAATCGCGATCCGCACCGGGCTGGTGCTCGACGCCGAGGGCGGCGCGCTACCGCAGCTCGTCAAGCCGTTCCGCCTGGGCGCCGCGTCATGGCTCGGCAACGGTCGCCAGTACATGCCGTGGATCCACGTCGCGGACCACGTCGGGATCCTGCTCGCCGCGATCGACAGCGAGCGGTTCAGCGGCCCGATCAACGCCAGTGCGCCGCAGCCCGCGACCAACCGCGAGCTGACCAAGGCGGTCGGTCGTGTGCTGCGCCGGCCGGTGCTCTTCGGATCACCGGCCCCGCTGATCCGGCTCGTGCTCGGCGAGCGCGCCGCGCTGGTGCTCGACAGCTGCCGGATGGTCCCGGACCGCGCCGACGAGCTGGGCTACCGGTTCGCCCACCCGGATCTGGACGAGGCGCTGCGCGACCTGCTGGACTGACGAACCGCGCCCCTGGCCGATCGCACGGCCATCGACTAGAGTCGCGCGATGACACGGCCCTGCGTACACCGATACCACCTGCCCCGTTCATCGCCGGAGGCGGTGTCCCCGCGCCGCCCGCAACGAGTTCCCTCGGCGATCGGGCGACCACTGCTCGGCGTCGCCGTCGCCGTGCTGCTGCCGGCGGCGCCGGCCGCCGCGGCCGGCTGGCTGCCGGCCACCACCGTCTCCGCTCCGGGCGAGGACGCCCAGAGCGCCCAGATCGCCGTCGCCCCCGACGGCACCGCGACCGCCGTCTGGTTCCGTCCCGGCGAGAGCAGCGCCCGGATCCTGGCCGCCACGCGACGCCCCGGCGACCCCTGGGACGCACCGCTGACCCTGAGCTCGCCCGGGATCGGCCCCTACGACCCGCGGGTGGTCGTCGACGCCGACGGCAACGCGACCGTGGTCTCCTTCGGCGACGACGCGGGCGACTTGGCGGTCTTCGGAACCGCGCGGTCCGCCGACGGGTCGTGGCTGCGCGAGGACCGGCTCTCCGCCTCCGGGCAGGACGCGCTCGACCCGCGGGTGGCCGTCGCGGCCGACGGGACCGTGACCGGCGCCTGGATCCGCTCGGACGGCGCCAACTGGCGGGTGCAGGTCGCCTCTCGCGCTCCCGGGTCCGGAGGCACGTGGGGCCTCGCGGCGACCCTCTCGACCGCCGGCGAGGACGCCGCGACCCCGGAGCTGGCCGCCGCCGCGGACGGCGCAGTCACCGTCGTCTGGAGCAGCCTGTCGGGGGTCCACTACCGGGTCTTCGCCGCCACGCGGCCCGCCGGCGGCAGCTGGTCCGCCCCGCAGGCGCTCTCCGACGACGGTCAGGACGCCGCGTCGCCGCAGGTCGCCGTCGCCGCGGACGGGACCGCGACCGTCGTCTGGCGACGCTCCGACGGCAGCCACGACCTGGTCGAGACGGTGTCACGCCCCGTCGGCGGGGGCTGGTCCGCCGCCGAAACGCTGTCCGCCCCGGGCGAGAGCGGACTCAACCCGCAGGTGGCGGTCGCCGCCGACGGATCCGCGATCGTCGTCTGGGACCGGTTCGACGGCAGCCACGACCGCGTACAGGCGTCGCAGCGACCGGCCGGCGGCGCCTGGTCCGCGCCCGAGACCATCTCCGACGCCGGGCAGTCGGCCTCCACGCCGCAGGTGGTGATCGCGGCCGACGGCACCGCCACCGCGGCCTGGCGGCGCTCGGACGGCACGGACGAGCGGATCCAGGCCGCGTCGCAGCCGCCCGGCGCGGCCTGGACCACGCCCCGCACGCTCTCCGACGCCGGGCAGTCCGCCTTCGTGCCGCTGCTGGCGGCGGCGCCGAGCGGAGACGTGACCGCCGTCTGGCGACGCTTCGACGGCAGCCACGATCGCGTCGAGGCGACGGTGCTCGACGTCACCCCGCCGCTGCTCGATGACCTGACGCTCCCGACGACGGCGACCGTCGGCGTACCGGTCCGGCTCGCCGTCGCGCCGCGCGACACGTGGTCGCCGCTGGCCCCGACGACCTGGGACACCGGCGACGGCACCGCCGTCGAGGGGGACGTCGCCACGCACGTCTACGCCGCCCCCGGGAACTACGCGGTGACGGTGACCGCGGCCGACGTCCACGGCAACGTCGTCTCCGAGACCCGGACGATCACGGTCGCGAACGCCCCGCTGCCCGACCCGATCCCGCCGTCCGGCCCCGTCCTGCCGGCCCCGCCCGCGGCCAGCCGCAGCGGCCGCTTCCTGACCGTCCCCGGCCTCGTCCCGCGCGGTCGGTCGGTGCGGCTGACCGCCGTCGCGCCCGCGCTCGCGGGGGCATCGCTCTCCGTCCTGCGCGACGGTCGCGCCGTCGCCGACGGCCGGGTGGCGTCCGACGGGACGATCTCCGTGACGGCGCCCGCGCCGCGGTCGCCGGCGGATCGCGCCCGCGCCCGGTATCGGCTGGTCTCCGGCACGGTCCGCTCCGGCGACCACGTCGCCACGCGCCAGGCCCTGATCGCCGATCGCTCGACGCAGGCCGACGGACGGTTCCGGGTGCGCGGCCGGATCGCCGGCATCGGCCGTCCGACCCGCCTGACGCTGACCGGGCGTCCCGCCTGCGGCACCACCCGACCGACGACCATCCGGGTCCGGACGGACCGTCGCGGCCGGTTCGCGGTGACGCTGCCGGCACCGCCCGCCGACGTCCCGGCGGTCACCTACCGCATCCGCTACGGCACCCGCACCGTGACGCTGCCCACCACCATCGCCCGGCGCTGACGCTCGGGGGCCGCGTGCGTCCGGGGCATCGACCGGGCGAGCGCGCGCGGCGAGGTCCGCCGTCAGTCCGCGTCGAGCGCGCGCACGGCCCGCCAGCCGTACGACTCGGCGCGCGCCAGGCTGACGGCGACCGGCGTGATCGTGCCATCGTCGTTCTGGCTCGCAGCGACCGGCGGGCCCGGCACCGGCGCGGCGACCAGCGCCTTGGCCACGGAGTCGCGACGGTTGCCGCCGGGGCCCGCGTCGCCGACGGCGCGCAGCATCAGCTTGATGCTGCGCCAGCCGTTCATCACGCCGACCGGCGCGGGGGTGCCGTAGACCTGGCGGTACTCGGCGTCGATCGCCCGCGTCTCCGCGTTGGCGCTCGCCGGGGCCTCGTCGACGACCGCCTCCGCCGTCAGGTCCGCCCGGCGGACGAGCGCGGCCAGGGCGGGCGAGGCCGCCCCGCGCGACACGATCAGCGTCACGCCGTCGAGCCGGTCCGCGACCGGGCGCAGCAGCGCCGCCGGGTCGCCCCCGGACGGCTGGCCGGCGACGACCAGGCAGTCGCTGCCGCCGCGCAGCGCGCGGTCCAACCCCGACTTGAGCTGCGGGTCGCCGTAGGTCGCAGCGCGGAGCGTCGTCCGCGGCTCCAGGCCGTCCTCCGCCAGCAGCCCGGCGACCCCGGCGTCCGGCACCGCGACGAGCGTGGTGCGGCGGCAGTCGGCGGCCTCGGCGCGGGCCAGGATCGCCGTGGCGATCGCCGCGTCGGGGGCGCCCAGCTGGACCGCCATCCGCTGACCGGTCGGCGTCAGGTCCTCGGTCCGCGCGGCGATCTGGTCGCCCGACGCGGAGATGTAGCCGATGCCGGTCTGGTTGCCGAGCAGCTGGATCTGGCGGGCGGCGGTCGGATCGAGCCCGCCGATCGCGCCGACCGCACCGACGTCGCGCAGCAGGTTGCCGGCCTCGCGCGAGGCGCCCGCCGTGCCGACGGTCCGCAGGTCGTCGTCGGTCACGTCGCGCAGCGAGAGGCGCACGCTGAAGTCCCCGACCCCGCCGTGGGCGTCGGCCAGTCCGAGCACGGCGCCGCGGGTAATCGCCTGGCCGGCGTCGCCCCACGGGCCGCCGAGCGGCACGCCGACGTAGACCGCGACCTTGGTGTCGTAGGCCTGCTCGCCGGTCGGGTCTCCCCCGCACGCGGCCAGCCCGCCGGTCGCGGCGGCGGCCAGGCCCCAAGCGGCGAGGCGCCGCCCGCGGGTCATCGGGTCAGGACGCTTCGGAGGCGTCCGCGCGCTCGCGGGCCTCGGCCACGTACTGGAGGACGCGGTTGACCATCACCGCGACCAGGATGATGCCCGCCGCGATCAGCGTGGCGTCGGTCGCCTTCCAGCCGAGCGACCAGAGGACCAGCCAAGTAAGCACCGCGAACGTGATCGAGTAGATGAGGCCCATACGGCGAGAAATCTACCTGACCGTTCCGGCGAACGCGGCGCTGCGGAGCGTGCTCAGGCCTCGTCCCGGGAGCCCGCCGGCTCACCAGGCCCCTCGCCGCGTCCCGCCAGCTCGCGGCGGACCTGCTTGCGCGCGGCCTTGTCGACCCGGCGCTCGCGCAGCTTCTGCTCGCGGTTGAGCTTGGCGAACGTCGTCTTCTTCTTGCGGTTGGACCCCATGGGCCAGCTCCTCGTGTCGTCGTCGGTGGCGGGCCGCCGCTCGTCGGAGCGATGCCCGGTGAAACGCAACGTGCCCCAGCCAGCTGGCCGGGGCACGCTCAACACCGGCCGGCCCGAGGCCGGCACGTCGTTGTCAGCGTCGGACGATCAGACGACCGAGACGTTGATCGCGGAGGGGCCCTTGGGACCCTGCTCGGAGTCGAAGCTGACCGAGGCGCCCTCGGCCAGCGTCTTGAAGCCACTGCCCGAGATCGCGCTGTGGTGCACGAACAGGTCCTTGCCCGCGTCGCTCGGGGTGATGAACCCGAAGCCCTTCTCGTCGTTGAACCACTTCACGGTTCCGGTAGCCATACGGCCGCTCCTCAGCGTTGGTGCAAGCGAAAGCTGAGGTGCTGCGAGGCGACGACTGCAAGACGCGGGCACTGCGAACGATCGAACGAATGTTCGATCTTTCTCAAGCCTACCGGATCGCCGCGCCCGCCGGGCTGCGGTCCGATCGCACCTACCCGCGCCCGAGCCCGCGCGCCAGGTCTTCCATCACCGCGGCGACCGCCGCGACCGGGTCGTCCTCGCCCGCGGCGCGGACCAGGCGGCTGCCGACGATCACGCCGTCGGCGCCGGCCGCCGCCGCCTCCGCGGCCTGTTGCCCGTTGCCGATCCCGAAGCCGAGCCCGACCGGGACCGGGCTGCCGGCCTTGGCCTTGCCGACCACGGTCGCGAACTGGTCGGTCAAACTGGCCCGCTCGCCGGTCGTCCCGGTCACCGAGACCGCGTAGAGGAAGCCTCGGGCCTCGCGCTGGACCTCGGCCACCCGCTCCGGGTTGGTCGTCGGGGCGACCAGCGGGACGAAGGCGACGCCCGCCGCGTCGCACGCCGGGATCGCCTCGTCGGCCTCGGGGCCGATCGGCAGGTCGGGCACGATCAGGCCGCTGATCCCGGCGTCGCGGAGCCGTCCGACGAACGCCTCGAAGCCGGGCCGACGCACGATGTTGGCGTAGGTCATCAGGACCACCGGCACGTCGGCGGCCAGCTCCTCGCCCAGCCGCAGGATGTCGGCGACCTTGACCCCGGCGCGCAGCGCGGTGGTGCCGGCGGCGTGGATCACCGGGCCGTCGGCCAGCGGGTCGCTGTACGGCACGCCGAGCTCGATCAGGTCGGCGCCGCCGGCGACGTAGGCCTTCGCCACCTCGCGCGAGCGCGCCAGGTCGGGGAAGCCGCCCATCATGTACGGCATCAGGGCCGCGGGGTGGGCGGGATTCTGTCTCCGCTTCTCGAAGGCAGCGGCGATCCGGGCCTCGCCCGCCCCGCCGCGCAGCTCGCCGGTGGCTTCCTGGGTGCTCATCGGACCTCCGCCGCGTCGTGCTCGCCCTCGTCGGCCGCCGGATCGTCGCCGATCGGGGCCTCCACCGTGCGGTCGCCGTCGACGGCCAGCGCGCGGTCGCCTTCCAGCTCCTCGAGCTTGGCGATCGCCTCCGCCAGGTCCTTGTCGCCGCGGCCGGAGAGGCAGATCAGGTCGACCTCGACCCCCGGCGCCGGCTCGTGCAGCGCGAAGTGCAGCGCGTGGCTCGACTCGAGCGCGGGGATGATCCCCTCCAGCCGGGCGACGGTCCGGAACGCGCGGACCGCGTCGTCGTCCTCGACCGCGGTGTAGCGGGCCCGGCCGCTGTCGCGGAGCCAGGCGTGCTCGGGGCCGACGCCGGGGTAGTCGAGGCCGGCCGAGACCGAGTGGGCCTCGAGGATCTGCCCGTCCTCGTCCTGCAGCACCGGGCCGAGCGACCCGTGGAGCACCCCGGGCTGGCCGCCGGTCGTCAGGACCGCACCGTGCTGGCCGCTGTCCAGCCCGTAGCCGCCGGCCTCGACGCCGACCAGCTCGACGTCGTGGTCGTCGAGGAACGCGGTGAAGATGCCGATCGCGTTCGAGCCGCCGCCGACGCAGGCGACGACCCGGTCGGGCAGCCGGCCGGCGGCCGCGACGATCTGGCGCCGCGCCTCGTCGCCGATGATCCGCTGCAGGTCGCGGACCAGCGCCGGGTACGGGGCCGGGCCGGCCGCGGTGCCGATCACGTAGTGGGTGTCGCCGACGGTCGCGACCCAGTCGCGGATCGCCTGCGAGGTCGCCTCCTTGAGCGTCCGCGCACCGGACTCGACCGGCTGGACGGTGGCGCCCAGCAGCCGCATCCGCTGGACGTTCGGACCCTGGCGGCGCATGTCCTCGACGCCCATGTAGACGACGCAGTCGAGCTTCAGCAGCGCCGCCGCGGTGGCGGTCGCCACGCCGTGCTGGCCGGCGCCGGTCTCCGCGATCACCCGGCGCTTGCCCATCCGGCGGGCGATCAGGCACTGACCCAGCGCGTTGTTGATCTTGTGGGCTCCGGTGTGGGTCAGGTCCTCGCGCTTGAGGTAGACCTCGCGGCCGGTCCGCTCGCTGATCCCGCGCGCCAGGTAGAGCGGCGTCTCGCGCCCGACGTAGGTCGTCAGCAGGTGCTGCAGCTCGCCGCGGAAGGCCGTGTCGTCGCGCAGCTGCGTCCAGGTCGCCTCCAGCTCGTCGAGCGCGGGCTTGAGCGTCTCCGGGACGTACTGGCCGCCGTAGGGGCCGTAGCGGTGCGGGAGACCGGCTTCGGGGGTCGGAGGATGGGTCATCGGCTCTGCGGGGAGGGGTTCTGCGGGGCGGACGAGTCCGCGGCGGGCGGGTCGGCAGGCGGCGAGTCCCAGGCGTTCGCGACGGCGGCCAGGAACGCCTCGAGCTTGGCCGGGTCCTTGACGCCGGGTGCGGCCTCGGTGCCGCTGGCCACGTCGACGGCGAACGGCCGCACCGTGCGGGCCGCGTCGGCGACGTTCTCCGGGGTCAGCCCGCCGGAGAGGATCAGCTTGGGCGCGCGCTCGCCGGGGGCGGCCCGGCGGATCTGCGCCAGCTCGTGGTCGAAGGCGTGCCCGGTCCCGCCGCGGGTGGCCGGCGCGACGTAGGTGTCGAGCAGGTGGAAGTCGGTGTGGAACGGACGCAGCGCGATCACGTCGGAGCCGTTGCGCACACGCACCGCCTTGACCACCTGGGCCCCGGTCCGCCGCGCGACCTCGGCGCAGTAGGACGGACCCTCGTCGCCGTGCAGCTGGACGATCGTCAGCGAGCAGGCATCGACCGCGTGGTCGATCTCGTCCAGCGTGGCGTTGACGAAGACCCCCGCGACCTCGACCTGGCGCTTGAACGCGGCGCCGATCGCCTGGGCCCGCTCGAACCCGCAGCGGCGCTTGCTACCCCGCCAGAGGATCATCCCGATCGCCCAGGCACCGTGCTCGACGGCCAGCTCGGCGTCCTCGATCCGCGTGATCCCGCAGATCTTGGTGCGGGTCCGGGTCCGGGGCTTGGCCGGCGGCGCGGCGTCGGCCGGCGGGCGCACCGGGCGCACCGGGCGGGCCCGAGCCGCCGGCGCGGGCGACGAGCCCGCGGCCGATGCGGCGTCGGCGCCGGGAGAGTCCTGTCGTTGGTCCACCCGTCCATCGTAGGCGGTGGCGCCCGCCGACGGACGCCGAGGCCCCGCGGACCTACGGGGTCGTGGCACCCCCGCCGGACCCGCCGGAGCCCCCGGGGTCCGAACCGGTCGACGGTGCCTGCGCCGCGCTCGCGTCGTCCGGGCGCCGCTCGAGCGTCAGCTTCAGCGTCTTGCGGTCCTTCCCCCGCAGCACCTCGACCTCGACCACGTCACCGGGCTTGCGGCCCGAGATCGCCTTGCCGACGTCGGCCGCGGCGCGGATCGGGGTGTCGCCGACCCGCACGATCACGTCGCCGCCCAGCCGGATCGGGCCGTCCGACGAGGTCAGCGTCACGCGACCCCCGCGGATCCCCGCCTTGGCGGCGGGCGAGTCCTCGCCGACGGTCTGGACCCAGGCGCCCTTCTCGGTCGGCACCGACAGCTCGCTCGGCAGGCTGTCGGCCTCCGGGACGTCGATCGAGACGACCCCGAGGTAGGGGATGTTGGCCCGGCCGGTGC
>CAZFIQ010000055.1:270-3073 GCA_964519185.1 uncultured Patulibacter sp. | reverse complement strand
CGACGCTGCCGCCGCTGCCGCCGCCGGTGGCGATCTGGCTGTTGATCCCGACCACGCGACCGGAGCCGTCGATCAGCGGCCCGCCCGAGTTGCCGGGGTTGATCGAGGCGTCGGTCTGGACGACGTTGTCGATCGTCCAGCCGTTCGGCGCCGTCAGCTGCCGCTGCTTGGCCGAGACCACCCCGGTCGTCAGCGTGCGGTCGAGGCCGAACGGATTGCCGATCGCCACCACCGGATCGCCGACCTGCAGGTCCGCGGCCGTCCCGAGCGGCAGCGCCCGCAGCTCGCCCGCCTCCTGCGGGTCGACGCGCAGCACGGCGACGTCGGTCGAGGCGTCCTTGCCGACGACCTTCGCGTCGACGATCCGCTCGCGCCCGAAGGCCACGCGCACGCTGCTCGCCCCGTCGATCACGTGCTCGTTGGTCAGGATCGTGCCCTTCTTCGCGTCGATCACGAACCCCGACCCGCTCGACTGGCCCTGGCGCTGCTGCTGCGGCGAGCCGAACGGGCTGTCGGACCGCTGCCGCACCTCGGCCAGCACCTGGACGACGCCCGGCGCGTCGCGTTCGTAGATCGCCCGCGGGGTCAGGGCGTCGCCGTCGCCGTCGGGCGTCCCGTTGGACGGCGCCGCCAGCGGTGTCTGCTGGACGACGGTGGTCGTGGTGCCCGATCCGCCGACGATCCCGAGCTCGCCGACGCCGATCGCGATGCCGGCGCCCAGCACGGCGGAGGCTCCGATGATGGCCGGGACGGCGAGCTTGGACATGCGGGCCAGTATGCGCTGTCTTCCCTAAGCCCACGTGAAGACGCACGCGGGCCCACCGGCGCGGGCCGGATCGGCGCCCGGCCCGGCGCCGATCAGAGGCTGCCGGTCAGCTCGCGGCAGGCGGCTTCGATGTCCGGCTGCTTCATCAGGTGGGTGCCGACCAGCACCGCGTCGACGCCGACCCGCTCCAGCTCCTCGAGCTCGTCGCGGCGGGTGATCCCCGACTCGGAGACCACGACCTTGCCGGTCGGGATCGCGCTCAGCAGGTCGAAGGTCGTCTGCAGGTCGATCGACAGGTCCCGCAGGTTGCGGTTGTTGATCCCGATCACGTCGGCGTCGATCACCTCGAGCGCGCGCTCCAGCTCGGGCTCGTCGTGGACCTCGACCAGCACGTCCAGGTCGAGCGTGCGCGCGTCGTCGTAGAGCCGCCGCAGCTCGTCGTCGTCGAGCGCGGCCACGATCAGCAGCATCGCGTCGGCCCCGGCCGCCGCGGTCTCGACCACCTGGTACGGGTCGACGACGAAGTCCTTGCGCAGCACCGGCAGCCGGCTGGCCTCGCGGGCGGCGACCAGGTCCTCGAGCGCCCCGCCGAAGAACGGCCCGTCGGTCAGCACGCTGAGCGCGGTCGCCCCGGCCCGCTCGTAGGCGGAGACGATGTCGGGCAGCACCGCGCCCTCGCGCAGCGGCGTGGCGGCCGACGGCGCGCGGCGCTTGTGCTCGGCGATCACCGAGACTCCCGGGTGGGACGCCAGCGCCTCGGCGAACGGCCGGCCCTCGCCCGGCGGACGCAGCCGTCCGCGCAGCTCCTGCTCGGGCACGTCGCGGCGCCGGCGACGGACCTCGTCGCGGGTGCGGTCGACGATCTCGTCGAGGATGCTCATGCTGGCGAGGCTCCGGCCAGCTCGGTGGTGCGATTCACGAACTGCTCCATCACGCGGTGAGCGGCCCCCGAGCGGATCGCCTCGCGGGCGACCTCGATCCCGTCGGCCAGGGTGTCGGCGCCGCCGCCGACGAGGATTCCGGCGCCGGCGTTGGCGACCACCAGCTCGGTGGCCGCCCGGGTCGGCGGCGACCCGTCGTCGCTCAGGACCCGGCGGGTGACCTGGGCGTTCTCAGCCGGCGTCGCCCCGCGGACCAGCTCCAGGGCGTAGGTCGTCAGGCCGAGCGCCTGCGGCGTCACGCGGTAGTCGCGGACCCCGTCGGGACCGACCTCGTAGACCCGCGTCGGCGCCGCCGTCGAGATCTCGTCGAGCCCGTCCTCCGAGCGCACCAGCAGCGTCCGCTCCGTGCCGAGCCGGGCGATCGCCCGCGCCATCCGCTCGATCACGTCGGGATAGCCGACGCCGATCACCTGCCGCGGCGCGCGGATCGGGCTGGTCAGCGGGCCGAGGATGTTGAACGCGGTGCGGACCGCCAGGTCCTTGCGGACCGGCACCACGTAGCGGGTCGCCGCGTGGTACCGCGGGGCGAAGAGGAAGCCGAATCCGACCTCGTCGATCAGCGCGGCGGTCTCCGCCGGCTCCAGGTCGATCGCCGCGCCGAGCGCCTCCAGCAGGTCGGCGGCGCCGGACTTGGACGTCGCCGAGCGGTTGCCGTGCTTGGCGACCGCGCAGCCGGCCCCCGCGATCACGAAAGCGGCCGTCGTCGAGACGTTGAAGGTCGACGATCCGCCGCCGGTGCCGACGATGTCGACCAGCCCCGGGCGCTCGCTGTGGATCGGCGTCGCGTGCGAGCGCATCGCGGCGGCCAGCCCGGCGATCTCGTCGGCCGTCTCGCCCTTGGTGCGGAGCGCGATCAGGAAGCCCGCGATCTCGACGTGCGAGGCGTTGCCGGCCATGATCTCGTCGAGGACCCGTTGGGCCTCCTCGAGGTCGAGATCACCGCCGGACGCGACGCGCTCGATCGCGGGCGTGAGCACCGGATTGGGCATGGATCGGGCTAGGTTAATGCATCCCCCGCCGGGCGTCGCGGCGGGGCCGGCTCAGGACGTCAGCGGTGGACTCCGTCGCGCAGGAAGCGCTCGAGCATCCGGATGCC
>CAZFIQ010000055.1:0-260 GCA_964519185.1 uncultured Patulibacter sp. | reverse complement strand
CGGGTGGAACTGGACGCCCTCCGCCGGCAGCTCGCGGTGGCGGATGCCCTGAATCACCCCGCCGCCACGCGCGGTCACGACGAAGCACGCCGGCAGCGTGGCCTCGTCGAGCACCAGCGAGTGGTAGCGGCCGACCTCCACCGGATTGGCCTGGCCGCGGTAGATCGAGGCCTCGTCGTGGGTGATGTCGCAGAGCTTGCCGTGGACCGGCTCGTGGCGGACGACCGTGCCGCCGAAGGCCTGGCCGAGCGCCTGGTGGC
>CAZFIQ010000054.1:10326-14770 GCA_964519185.1 uncultured Patulibacter sp. | reverse complement strand
CCGCAGACGGTCGATCGAGTCGCAGGCGATCGCACCTACCCGAGCGCGGCCAGGTAGCCGGCCAGCAGCGGATCGCCCGCGGTCAGCGCGACCGCGGCGCCGCCCGCGAGGAACGGGCCGAACGGCACCGTGGCCGTCCGCAGCGCCGTCGGGCCGGTCCGCGGCCCGATCACGACGGCGGCCGCGCCGCCGGCGACCAGCGCCGCCAGCAGCGCCACCGCGACCGCGGGTCCCAGGGCCAGTCCGAGGACGCCCGCCAGCTTGACGTCCCCCAGGCCCAGGCCCGTCGGCCGCGGTGCGCGGAGCGCCAGCAGGAAGAGCACCACCGCCAGCGCCGCGACGATCCGCCGGCTTTGCCCGGCCGGGTCCAGCAGCTGCCCGATCACCAGCGCCGCGACCGCCCCCGGGCCCGTCAGCCGATTCGGGATCCGCCGCTCGCGCAGGTCGATCACGCAGACCGGCACCAGCAGCACCGCGAGCAGGACGGCGACGGCGAGAGCGTGCGGGGCGGGCGTCGGCATCGGTCCGTCGACGCTACGCCGGAGCCCCGTGCCCGAACCACCGGCCAACCGCACCGATTCCGTCACCGATCGCCACCGACACACGACCGCCGGTGAACGACCGGCGGGCTCGACCGCTCCGCCGCGGCGGAGGCGCCGCCCCCGCCGCGGCGTTTGCGCCAGAATGGCGGGACATGCTGGCGTTTCGCCTCGTCTTCCTGATCGCGGTCATCGCCGGGCTGCTGACCGCGATCGCCGTCTCGTCGTCGGACCGCGAGACGCGCGCCGGGCGGACCACCACCACCGCCCCGCTGCCCGCGCCGACCTACCAGCCGACGCAGTCGGTCGAGGCCGAGCTGCCGCACGACGGGCCGGTCGCCGGCCACGTCGGGGACATGTTCGTGCTGCGGTTCACGCCGGAGGACTCGGACGTGCTCGAGCTCGACGCGTTCGGCTTCGAGCAGGGACTCGCCGGCGGCGTGCCGTCGGTCGTGCGGATCGTCGCCGCCCGACCCGGCACCTTCGACCTGCGGCTGCGCGCCGCGGATCGGACGCTGGTGCGGTTGCGGGTCGAGCCGCGCGAGCCGCTGAGCGGCGGCACGCCGCCCGCCGACGCGGCGGACTGACCGCCACCCCGGACGAGCGTTACTTCGTCGTCTTCTTGGCCGCTGGCTTGCGGGCCGCGGGCTTCTTGGCGGCCGGCTTGCGCGCGGCCGGCTTGCGCCGCGTACGCGACTGCGACTCGCGCTCGGCCAGTGCCGCCTTGCGCTCCTCCTGCTCGGCCTCGGTCAGCACCGGCGGCGTCTCGGCCGGGTGCTCCTGCGCGTCGCGGCCGGGGATCGTCGTCCCGGTCCCCCCGCACCACGGGCAGTCGACCTCGTGCGGCTCGCCGAGCGCCGCGCCGGTCGCAGCTGACGAGAGCAGCTTGCCGGTGCCACGGCACGGGCCGCAGGGGCCAGGCTCGCCGGCCGCCTCCGCCGCGTCCTCGCTGATCCCGCGCGCCTCGGCCCCGCGCTTGCTGAACTGCCTCGTCGCCATTCCGGCGAGCATACGCAGCGGCCGGGATCCGCGGCGCCGCGCCGCCGGGCGGGTGGGCGGCGCGCCGCCACCGCTACGGTTCGCCGATGGCCTTGCGCTCCGGTCGCTTCGCGCCCAGCCCCACGGGACCGCTGCACCTGGGCAACCTGCGGACCGCGCTCGTCGCCTGGCTGCGCGCCCGCCACGAGCGCGCGTCGTTCGTCGTGCGGATCGAGGACCTCGACCGTGGCCGCTGCCGGCCCGAGCACGAGCGGGGGCAGCTCGAAGACCTGCGCGCGATCGGGATCGACTGGGACGGCCCGCCGATCCGCCAGTCCTCGCGCGACGAGGCGTACGGCGCGGCGTTGGCGACGCTCGAGTCCGCCGACCTGGTGTACCCCTGCTGGTGCACGCGGGCCGAGATCCGCGACGCCGCCAGCGCCGCCCACGGCGACGCTCCGGAGCTGGCGTACCCGGGGACCTGCCGGGCGCTCGACGCCCGCGGCCGCGCGGAGAAGGCGCGCAGCGGCCGGCCGGCTGCCCTGCGGGTGCGCGCCGACGACGCCCGCGTGACGGTCGACGACGCGCTGCGGGGGCCGATCACCGGCGTCGTCGACGACTTCGTGGTTCGTCGCGGCGACGGCACCTTCGCCTACAACCTGGCGGTGGTCGTCGACGACGGCGAACAGCGGATCGGCGAGGTCGTGCGCGGCGACGACCTGGCGTCCAGCGCACCACGTCAGGCGTGGCTGGCGGAGCGGCTCGGCTTGCCCGCGGTCGGCTACGTGCACCTGCCGCTGGTGCTCGGGTCCGACGGGCGGCGGCTCGCCAAGCGGGACGGGGCGGTGACGCTCGCCGACCGGCGAGCGCTCGGCGAGCGACCGGAGCAGGTCCGGACGGCGCTCGCCGCGAGCCTCGGGCTCTGCGGTCCCGACGAGCATCCGTCGCTGGCGGCGCTCGTCGAGCGGTTCGACCTGGAGCGGATCCGCGGACGTCCGGCGACCCGCTGGGACCCGTCCGGCGGACCGCTGCCGGAATCCTGACCCCCGCCATCCGACGCCGACGCCGGGGCGCGAGTCGCGCGGGATGGTGGGATGATCGGTCGGTGTTCACCCCCGTCCGGATCGTCCGCTTCTGGGTCCCGCTGCTGCTGATCGTGGTCGCCTTCGCGATGCTCGTGATCAGCCCCGACATCGTCGGCATCGAGGGCTTCGCGCTGATGATCGGCGGCGCGCTCGGCGTGATCGTGTCCAACCGGATCCACCGGATCGGCCTGGCCAGCGAGAAGGACCGCGACGCCGAGTTCGACGCCCGTGCGTTCTTCGACCGCTACGGCGTCTGGCCCGACGAGGCGACGCCCGAGCAGCTCGCCGAGGCCCAGGGCGTCGAGGACCTGCAGGTACCCGGAACCACGGCTACGGCGACCCGCCGGCGTCCGCGTCGGCGCTGACGACCCGGGGACCCGGCCGGGTCACGGGATAGGCTGGTCGCTCCGTGCCCACTGCCACCGACACCGTCGTCCACGAGCTCGCCGAGGCCGCCCGCAGCTACGGGCGACTCGGCATCGACACCGAGTTCGTCGGCGAGGGCCGGTACCGCCCGCTGCTCTGCCTGGCCCAGGTCGCGGTCGACACGCCGTCCGGCGGCGTGCGGATCGAGCTGCTCGATCCGCTGGTCGACGACTTCGACCCCACGCCGCTGGCGGAGGTGCTCGCCGACCCGGAGATCGAGATCGTTCTCCACGCGGCTCGGCAGGACGTCGCGCTGCTGAAGCGCAGCTGGAGCACCGAGGTCCGCAACGTCTTCGACACCCAGCTGGCGGCGGGCTTCGCCGGCCTGCGGGCGCAGATGGGCTACGACGCGCTGCTGCGCGAGATGCTGCGGGTCAACCTGCAGAAGTCGGCCAGCTTCACCCGCTGGGAGCAGCGCCCGTTGAGCGAGGAGCAGCGGCGCTACGCGGCCGAGGACGTGCAGCACCTGCTGCAGCTGTCGGTGGCGCTGCAGAACCGGCTGGTCGACCTGGGGCGGCTGGACTGGGCGATCGAGGAGTGCCGGGCCCTCGAGCTGGTCAACGACAGCCGCGACCCGGAGGTGCTGTTCGCCAAGCTGTCGCGCGTCGACGGCCTGGACCCCGCGCAGCGGGCCGTGGCCTTCCGGCTGCTGCAGTGGCGCGAGCAGGAGGCGGCCGACGCCGACCGCCCGCCGTCGACCGTGCTCCAGGACCAGACGCTGGTCGAGCTGGCCAAGCGCCGGCCCCGTACCCGCGACCGGCTGAAGCAGATCCGCGGGATCAGCGAGCCGACGCTGCACCGGCGCGGCGAGCGCCTGCTACGGGCGATCGAGGAGGCGCGCGACGCCGATCCGATCCCGGTGACGCGCGAGCGGGCGCCCCGCCAGGAACCGGTCGACCCGGAGCTGATCGTGCTGACGGAGACGCTGGTCCGGATCCGCGCGAACGAGGAGCAGCTGGCCTACGAGCTGCTGGCGAGCCGCGCCGACCTGCAGCGCGTGATCGCGGCGTGGCGGGACGACGCGCCGACGCCCGACGTCCGGACCGTCCAGGGCTGGCGCGGCGAGCTGGTCGGCCAGGACATCCTGGCGTTGCTGCGCGGCGAGCTGCGGCTGCGGGTCGACGAGCGGCGCCGGGTGATCGTCGAGCGCTGAGCCCGCCGCAGCGGCGCCGTGTCCTTCGCCCGTCGGGGCTGCGGCCGACGACGACCCGCTCGGCCGGACGGTCTACCCGACGACGTCGCGCAGCTCGACCGCGCCGTCCTCGCGGGTCCACCAGCGCAGCCGCAGACCCTGGGCGTCGGGGACTCGGCACGACCAGCCGAGCGCGTCGTCCTCGGCGCGGACCACCTGGGTGCCGCCCTCGTCCAGCTCGGCGCCGACGTCCAGGTCGTCGGCCTCCCCCGGCTTGCCCGACG
>CAZFIQ010000054.1:3565-10316 GCA_964519185.1 uncultured Patulibacter sp. | reverse complement strand
TCGCTGATGTCGTGCCGCTATCTTCTCAGCAAGGACGCGATCCGGGCGGCGAGCACCGCCATCCGCGGCTCGTCGATCCGGGCGGCCGCCGCCGCCAGCGTCCGCAGGTAGTCGGCGCCGATCGCCAGCGGGCCGATCGGGCGCTCGCGACGACCGAGGTCGTGGTCGCGGGCCAGCCAGGCCGCGACGATCATCAGGTGGTGGGCGCGGGTCCGGTCGCGGGCGACCGCGTCGGGGATCGCCAGGGTCGCCAGCCGCGCCGGCTCGGCCGCCCGCGGGACGCGGGTCGGGAGCCGTGCGCCCTTCGGCGGCGGCCCTTCGCGGAAGCCCTCGACGAGGATCTCCAGCGCGCGGGTCCCGTAGCGCCCCTGCTTGTCGAGGACCAGCGGGTGACGCCGCGGATCGGCCTCGGGCGTGATGCCGGGCCACCAGATCCGAGCCGCACCGCCGAAGACCCCGAAGTGCTCGGGCAGCAGCTCCGCCAGGTAACGGGTCGCCGGTCCCGTGCGGACGCCGACGACGATCGCGTCCGGTCCGAGCGCCCGGCGGACGTCCTGCGGGTCGAAGGCGGTCGCGTCCTCCCCCGCCCGGGTCGACAGGCCGACGATCGGCTGGGTCCGCGCGGGGTCGACGATCCGGGCGGCGAGCCGCTCGCCGTCCTCCTCGCTGAGGGCGATCGTGAACTCGGACTCGGATTCGATCGCGGGCACGCAGAGCAGGGTAGTCGGTCCGCATGATCCGGCGACCGGCGATGGCTGCGTGCGATCGGGGCGCTCAGGCCGCCCGGATCGCACGCGGTCGCGCGAGGCTCCGGAGCGGGATCGGCGCGGCCCGCCGCTGCGTGCGATCGGGGCGCTCAGCGGGCCCCGATCGCACGCGGTCAGACGGCGGATCGGGCCTCGCGGCGCGCGACCTCCTTGCGGACCTCCGGGGCGACCTGCGTGCCGAAGATCTCGGTCGCCTTCAGCACCAGCTCGTGCGGCATCCCGCCGAGCGAGAACTGCGCCATGTAGCGCGTGTTCCCGAACAGCTCGTGCTGGTGCAGGATCTTCTCGACCAGCTCCTGCGGAGACCCGACGCCGAGCGCGCCCGTCCCCGCCCGCTGGGCGTCGAAGGCCTGGCGCGTCATCGGCGGCCACCCGCGCTCGCGGCCGATCCCGTTCATCATCGGCGCGTAGGCCGGGTACAGCTCGTCGCCCGCCTGCTGCGACGTCGGGGCGACGTAGCCGTGGGTGTTGATCGCGATCGGCAGGCTGGCCGGGTCGTGGCCGCCCTCCGCCGCCGCCCGGCGGTACAGGTCGACGTGCGGCACGAAGCTCTCGGGCTGACCGCTGAGGATCGCGATCGTCAGCGGCAGGCCCAGGTAGCCGGCGCGAGCGATCGACTTGGGGGTGCCGCCGACGCCGATCCAGACCGGGAGCTGATCCTGGACCGGGCGCGGGTAGACGCCGGCGTCCTCGAGCGGGGCGCGGAAGCGGCCGTTCCAGGTGATCCGCTCGCTGTCGCGGATCTGCAGGAGCAGCAGCAGCTTCTCCTCGAACAGCTCGTCGTAGTCGTTCAGGTCGAAGCCGAACAGCGGGAACGACTCGGTGAACGACCCCCGCCCGGCGATGATCTCGGCCCGCCCGCGCGAGATCAGGTCGACGGTGGCGAACTGCTGGAAGACCCGCACCGGGTCCTCCGAGCTGAGCACGGTGACGGCGCTCGCCAGCCGGATCCGCTCGGTCCGCGCCGCGGCCGCGGCCAGCGCGACCGCGGGCACCGAGACCGCGTAGTCGGGACGGTGGTGCTCGCCGATCGCGAAGACGTCGAGCCCGGCCTGCTCGGCCAGCTCGACCTCCTCCAGCAGGTTGGCGAACCGCTGCTCGGGCGTGATCAGCCGGCCGGTCTTCGGGTCCTTTCCCAGATCGGCGAAGGTGGCGAGTCCGAGTTCCATACGGCAAGCATGACACAGACCCGAAGAAACGGACCCCGGTCCGATTATCTCTCAGCGGATCGCCGCGTCCATGGTCTCCCGCGAGACCGGGCGTCCGCTCCACCGCTCCAGGCTGCGGGCCCCCTGGGCCACCAGGAACGACAGGCCGTCGACCGCCGGGACGCCGGCGTCCTCGGCGGCGTGGAGCAGCGGGGTGCCCCCCTCGCGGTAGACCAGGTCGACGACGCACCCGAACCGCGCCAGATCCGGCGCGGCGACCGGTAGCAGCGCGAACGTCCGCTCCGGCTCCTGCAGGCCGACGCTGGTGCAGTGGACCAGCACGTCGGCGTCCGGCACTTCCTGGATCGCATCGGCCCCCAGGTCCTCCGCCAGCTCGAGCGCCCGCTCCGGCGTGCGGTTCCAGACCGCCACGCGGGCGCAACCGGCCTCCCGCAGCGCCCAGACGCAGGCCCGGGCGCTGCCGCCGGCGCCCAGCACCACGGCGGTCGTGCCGGCCAGCGACCGGTCGATCACGTCGATCAGCCCGGGCGCGTCGGTGTTGTCGCCCTCGAGCGTGCCGTCCTCCAGCACCGTCAGCGTGTTGACCGCGCCGATCTCACGCGCGGCGGGGGTCACCGCATCGGCCGCGGCCAGCGCCGCGTGCTTGTGCGGGATCGTCACGTTGGCCCCAGCGAAGCCCCCGGCCCGGAGGCCGGCGATCGCTCCGCCGATCGCGTCCGGCGGAACCGGCAGGCGCTGGTACGTCCAGTGGTCGAGGCCGAGCTCGCGCAGCGCCGCCGTGTGCATCGCCGGCGAGCGACTGTGGTGGACCGGCCAGCCGAAGACGCCCAGCCGCCAGGCGCGCGTCGGATCGGCGGTGGCCGCGGCCCGCGTGCTCACCGACCGTCGTCCCCGTCGCAGCGGGACGGATCGCCGCCGCGCTCCTGGCGGGCACGCTCGTAGGCCTGCCGGTCGCGCTCGAACTGCTGGTCGTTGGTGGAGAACGCGTGGGCGCCGTTGCCGCACGGCTTGACCACGTAGAACAGGTAGTCCTCGCGGGCCGGGTTGGCCGCCGCCTTGATCGACGCCAGTCCCGGGTTGCCGATCGGCGTCGGCGGCAGTCCGGTCCGGGTCCGCGTGTTGTACGGCCCGTCGCGTTGCAGCTCGCTGACCCGCAGCGGCCGCGTCCAGTTGCGCTCGGCGTAGCGGATGGTGGCGTCGATGCCCAGCGTCATGCCCTTGTCGAGCCGGTTGTAGATCACCGCCGCCGCCTTGCGCCGCTCGTCCGGGACGTTGATCTCGCGCTCGATCATCGAGGCGATGATCAGCACCTCGTAGACGCTCAGCCCGGCCCGCTTGGCGCGGCGCATGTCGACGGAGGCGATCCGGTCGGTGAACGCCTCGACCTGCTTGGCGACCAGCGCCTTGCTCGTGGCCCCGCCGCGCGGCAGCTCGTAGGTCGCCGGGAAGAGGAAGCCCTCCAGGCCGGTCTGGCGCCGCGGCTGCCCGTACCGCTTGGGGTCGAAGCCCGCGCTACGGCGGCTGGCGGCCATGTAGTCGCCGGTGACGTCGGTCTGCTTCAGGTGGGCGGCGATCTCGCGCCGCGAGAGGCCTTCGGGGACTCCGACGTTGACGACCGGGTCGGGCAGCGGCTCGTCGCGCAGGGCGGTCAGGGCGGCGCCGTAGCTCATGTCCTTGCGCAGCTCGATCGTCCCGGCCCGCAGGTCGGCCCCGCCTCCCGACAGCCGCGCGCGCAACGAGAACGCCAGCGCGTTGTCGATCACGCCCTGCTCGGCCAGCAGCTCGCCGATCTGGTTGACCGACGAGCCGGCCGGGATCGTCACCCGGACCTGGTCGCCGGGATCGCCCTTGAACGGCTGGAAGAGCAGCACCGCCGCCGCGCCCAGCGCGATCAGCGGCACCAGCACCAGCAGCGCGGCGATCCGCGACCAGCCGCGCCGCGCCGGAGCCTTGCGCGGGGCGACCGTGATCGGCGGGATCGCCGAGGCGGACGGTCGTAGCGGCGTCAGCGGCTCGTCGTCGATCGGGTCGTGCTCGTCCGTGAACGCGGAGAACGGCTCCGGATCGGGGCGACGGCGCGGGGTGACGCGCGGAGCCGGCGGCGGGTCCGGGGGCCGATCCGCACCGGACAGCGCGTCGGAGACGTCGACCGCCGGGACCTCGCCGGTCCCGGCCGACCACCAGGGAGCGTCGCCCGCCGGCGGCTCGGCCGGCGGGTCCGGCGTGCGCTCGACGGGCGGATCGACCGGCGCGCCGTCGGCCGGCGGGTCGAACGCTGTCCCGCTGGGCGGGTCGAACGACGGTGCGGTGGGTTCGGGCGTCGCGTCGGCGGCGGGCAGCTCGTCGAGGTCCTGCGGAACGGCGCGTCCCTCCCGCTGCGCCCGGCGCTGCTCGCGCTCTAGACGCGCGCGCAGGCGATCGTCGTCCGAACGCGGACCGTTGTCCTTCCGTCCGCGGCGACTCACCGCGCGACCTCATCCGGGGACGCCATCCGGGGAACGCTAGACCAGCGGCCCGGCGCGTGCACCGCCACCGGGCCGCAGGCCGGCGTGGCGACGGGCGCGGTCACGACCGCCGCAGCCACTCCTCCAGCAGCACCGCGGCCGCGCGCGAGTCCTCGTCGCTGGCGGTGCCGCCGCTCTGCTGGGCCATCCGCGTGGTGAACCGCTCGTCGTAGAGCTCGACCGGAACGTCCGGACCGAGCGCCTCCGCCAGCGTCGCCGCGAAGGCGCGCGCCTCGCGCGTCTGGTCGGTGTCGTGGCCGCGCAACCCCAGCGGCAGGCCGACGACGACCCGCTCCGCGCCGAGCTCCGCGATCAGCCGCAGCAGCTCGCGACGGCCCTTGCGGGCGCCGACGCGCAGCACCGCGGGGTGCGGCGTCACGATCGTGCCGGTCGGGTCGCTGGCCGCGACCCCGGTCCGCGCCGACCCGTAGTCGAGCGCGATCACGCGCACCGGACGACGCCCCCGAATGCACCAGTCTTGAAAACTGGTGCCGTCGCCCGGGGCGCACCGTTCGAGCTCCGGGCCAGATCGGTGATCGCCGTCGCGATCACAAGCCGGTCAGCGCCACCGAGATCGCGTTGGCCGCGACCCGCAACGCGTCGTCGGTCTTCTCCGGGTCGCGACCGCCGGCCTGAGCCATCGTCGGCTTGCCGCCGCCCCCACCGCCGACCGCAGCCGCTGCGGCCTTGACGACGTCGCCGGCCTTGACCCCGCGCGCGACGATCTCGGGCGCGACCGCCACGATCAGCCCGACCTTGCCGTCGGCCGGCGCGGCCAGCACGACGACGCCCGGGGCTCCGAGCTTGCCCTTGACCCGGTCCGCGATCGCCGGCAGGTCCTTGGCGCTGATCCCGTCGGCGAGCCGCGCGACGACCACCGGAACGTCGTCGACGGTCGTGGCCTCCGCCGCCAGCGCCGCCTCGTCGACCGCCGGGCCGGTCGGCGCCGCCTTGGCCGCCTTGACCTGCTCGCGCAGCGCCTCGACGCGCTCGGGGAGCTGGTCGACCGGGACCCGGGCCGCGGCGGCCGCCGCCTCCAGGGTGCGGGCCTGGGCCACCAGCTGCTCAATCGCGACGGGTCCGGTGACCGCCTCGATCCGTCGGACGTTGGCCGCGCTCGAGCCCTCGCTGACGATCCGGAAGACGCCGATCTCCGCCGTCGAGCGGACGTGGGTCCCGCCGCACAGCTCGCGGCTGAAGTTGCCGTCGCCGATCTCGACCATCCGCACGATGTCGCCGTACTTCTCGCCGAACAGGGCCTGGGCGCCGAGCGCCTTGGCCTCGTCGAGCGGCATGCTCAGCGCGCGCACGCGCTGGTTGGCCAGGATCTGGCCGTTGACGCGATCCTCGACCCAGCGCACGTCGTCCGCGTCGAGCCGGGTCGGGTGGTTGAAGTCGAAGCGCAGCTTGTCCGGTCGCACCGCCGAGCCGGCCTGGTGGACGTGGTCGCCGAGCCGCTCGCGGAGCGCCGCGTGCAGCAGGTGGGTCGCGGTGTGGTTGCACTCGGTGGCGTGCCGCGCGGTCGCGTTGACGCGGGCGGTCACCGACTGGCCCGCGGTCAGCGCGGGCGCGTCGCCGTCGGCCGCCACGACGATCGCCTGGTCGTCGCCGGCACGGACGATCGAGGCCACGGTCAGCTCGCCCGCCCCGGCGTCCAGGACGATCGTGCCGGCGTCGGAGACCTGCCCGCCGCCCTCGGCGTAGAACGGCGACTCGGCGAGCTTGACGAAGGTCCGGCCGTCGCGCTCGAGCACGCCGGCGACCGTCGTGTGCTGCTCGAGGGTCTCGTAGCCGACGAAGCGGGTCGGCTCGGCCGCGACCTCGGCGGCGATCGATCCGGCCGCGGCGCCACCGTGGTCACCGAGCCGCGACGCGGCGCGCGAGCGCTCGCGCTGGGCGGTCATCTCGTTTTCGAAGTCATCCCGGACCCGCGCCATGCCCCCGTCCGGCATGAAGTACGCGCCGCCGGCAACCCGCTCTTCGAACATCTCGACAACGAGTTCGAACGGGAAGCCGAACGTGTCATGAAGTTCGAAAGCCAGCTTGCCATCGAATGTCCGACTCTCGATGGCTTCATTGAACCGCTTCTCCCCCTGCTGGAGGGTGCGGCCGAAGCCCTCCTCCTCGGCGCGGATCCAGGTCAGGATCTCGTCGCGGCGGGCGCGCAGCTCCGGGTAGGCGTCGCCCATCGTCTCCAGCACGACGTCGAGGTAGCGGGGCAGGACCTCGCCCTCGATCCCGATCCGGCGGGCCTGCAGGATCACCCGGCGCATGATGCGACGCAGCACGTAGCCGCGGCCCTCGTTGCCAG
>CAZFIQ010000054.1:2974-3555 GCA_964519185.1 uncultured Patulibacter sp. | reverse complement strand
CCTCGTTCGACGGCACCACGCCGTCGGCGGTCAGGAAGGTCGTCCCGCGGGCGTGGTCGGCGAGGATCCGCAGCGCCCGGTCGACCTCGGCGTCGCCGGACTCGTAGGTCTTGCCCGACAGCCGCTCGCCGAGCGCGATCAGCGGCGCGAACTGGTCGGTCTCGAAGATCGTCTGCTTGTCCTGCAGCAGCATCGCCATCCGGTTGAGGCCCATGCCGGTGTCGATGTTCTGCTTGGGCAGCGGCGTCAGGGTGCCGGCCTCGTCGCGGTTGAACTGCATCATCACGACGTTCCAGAACTCGAGGAACCGGTCGTCGGAGTCGGGATCGCCGGGCTTGTCGCCCGCGCCGTACTCGGGCCCGCGGTCCAGGTACAGCTCGGTGCAGGGGCCGCACGGTCCGACCGGCCCGGCCGACCAGAAGTTGTCCTCGGTACCCAGCAGCACGATCCGGTCGCGCGAGACCCCGTGGGAGAGCCAGTGGTCGATCGTCTCCTCGTCGGGCCCCAGGCCGAGCGCCTCGTCGCCGCCGAAGACCGTCACCCAGACCTTGTCGGGGTCGAAGTGGAAGCCGTTGAGCGTC
>CAZFIQ010000054.1:540-2964 GCA_964519185.1 uncultured Patulibacter sp. | reverse complement strand
TAGCTCAGTGGTAGAGCACTCGCCTTGTAAGCGAGCGGTCGTCAGTTCAAATCCGATAGGGGGCTCAAACTCAGGTGGACCCGGACAAGGTCTGGGTCGAAGTGGAAGCCGTTGAGCGTCAGGTCCCAGGCGAACCCGGTCGCCTCCTGCTTGAAGTAGTCGCCGAACGAGAAGTTGCCGAGCATCTCGAAGAACGTCAGGTGGCGCGCGGTCACGCCGACGTTCTCCAGGTCCTCGGTGCGGAAGCACTTCTGGCAGTCGGTGACCGTCGACGCGGGCGGCTGCTCGGTGCCGAGGAAGTACGGCTTGAGCGGGTGCATCCCGGCGACGGTGAAGAGCGCCGACGGGTCGTTGGCCGCCGGAACCAACGACGCCGAGGGCAGTCGCCGGTGGCCGTTGTCCGCGAAGAACCGCAGGAACGTCTCACGGATCTCGTCGCTGGTGGTGGGACGTTCGGCGCTCACCCGCCCGATTCTGCCGCAACCGCCGCCGCCGTGACCGCGTGAGGCCCCGATCCGGGGTCGGCGCGGCCGCGGACCGCCCCGCGTGCGAACTCTCAGCAACCTCTCAGCCGATTCTCGGCGTCCGCTCGGCGAGGCTCGGCAGGGTGCTCGTCGTGCCCGCCGGAACGTCCCGATCCCGCCGCCTCGACCAGCTCCGCCATCCGGCGACGATCGGCGTGTCGGTGCTGGCCGTCGCGACCGTGGTGGTCGCCGCGAGCTCGGTCGGCAGCGACGCCGCGTCGTCCAGCGGCGAGCGACGAACCGCCACGGCCCGCAACGGGGTGGTCCAGCAGACGGCGACGGCGACGGGCAACCTGGAGCCGGCGCGGGCCTACGACCTGGACTTCGCGGTCTCCGGCACGGTCGAGAGGATCTACGTCGAGGAGGGCGATCAGGTGGCCAAGGGCGAGCTGATCGCCCGGCTGGCCGACGCCCGTCAGAAGGTCGCCGTGGCGCAGGCCGAGGCCGCCGTCGAGGCCGCGGAGGACGCGCTCGAGCAGGCGGAGTCGTCGGGCTCGACGACCAGCGATGCGAGCGCGACGACGACGGCCACCGTCGTCACCGCCGAGCAGCCCGCGGCGACCCGGACCGTCTTCCGGGTGGTGGCGACCACGACGACCACGGAAGCGGCGCCCGCCGACGGTGCGTCCGGGACCGAGGCCGCTCCCGAGACCGCTCCCGAGACCGCGACGACCACGCCGGCGGCCCCGACCACCACCACGACCACGGAGGCCGCGCCCGAGACCGCTCCCGAGACCGCGACGACCACGCCGGCGGCCCCGACCACCACCACGACCACGGAGGCCGCGCCGACGACCACGACCCCGGAGGCATCGCCCTCCGCCGCGTCCTCCGGCAGTTCATCCGACGGCCCGTCGTCGAGCTCGGCGAGCAACGCCGGCAGTAGCGGCGCCACCAGCGGAGGCGGCGGCACATCCTCCGGCGGCGGCGCGTCGTCCGGCGGCGGCGGCTCGTCCGCATCCAGCGGGTCGGGCGGCAGCGCCCAGTCCGTCGCGGCGGCGACCGCGACGCTGTCGGCCGCCAAGCTCGACCTCGAGGACGCCCAGCAGGCCCTGGCGGACACCCGCCTGCGTGCCCCCGCGGCCGGCACGATCACGAGCCTCGACGGCACCGAGGGATCGACCGTCAGCGGGTCGGGGAGCGCAGCGAGCAGCACCAGCTCCTCGTCGACCACGAGCTCCGCGGGCGGCGGGGCGTCGGTGGGCTCCGCGAGCACGTCGAGCGGCTCGTCGTCCTTCGCCGTGCTCCAGAGCGTCGAGCGGCTCCAGCTGCAGGTGTCGTTCAGCGAGTCCGACATCGGCGACCTGGAGGTCGGCCAGGCCGCAACGGTCTCCGTGACCGCACTCGACGACGTCAAGCTGGCCGCGACCGTCAAGCGGATCGGCCTGACCGCCAGCAACTCGTCGGGCGTCGTCTCCTACCCGGTGACCCTGTCGATCTCGCAGACCGACGACGGGGTCAAGCCCGGTATGAGCGCGTCGGCCGAGGTCGTGATCGAGCAGGCCAAGGGCGTCGTCGTCCCCAGCCAGGCGGTGCAGGGCCGGAGCGTCACGGTCCGCAAGGACGGCAAGGAGGAGCAGGTCCGCGTGGAGACCGGCCTGGTCGGCGACGCGGCCACCCTGGTCACCAGTGGCCTCGGCGCCGGGACGCAGGTGCTGCTGCCGACGTTGTCGGTCGGATCCGGCACCGGCGGTGCCACGGCGGGCGGCGGGCCGTCCGGAGAACGCTCCGGCGGCGGGCGGAGCGGCTTCGGCGGAGCTGGTGTGGGCGGCGGTGGCGGCGGCTTCGGCGGCGGACCGCCCTCGATGGGCGGCGGGCCGGGCTGATGGTCCCCCAGCCCCCGGCGCCCGGACCGGGCCCCTTCGGCCGCCGTCGTCGCGCGGTGATCGATGTCCGCGAC
>CAZFIQ010000054.1:0-530 GCA_964519185.1 uncultured Patulibacter sp. | reverse complement strand
CCAGCCGACCCCCGACCTGGAGGTGCGTGCGCTCGACGGCGTCACGTTGCGGATCGACCGCAGCGAGCACGTCGCGATCATGGGCACCTCCGGGTCCGGCAAGTCGACCCTGATGAACCTGCTCGGCTGCCTCGACGTGCCGTCGTCCGGTCGTTACCTGCTCGACGGCGTCGACGTGGCGGAGATCGACGAGGACGGCCTGTCCGACCTGCGCAACCACAAGATCGGCTTCGTCTTCCAGGCGTTCAACCTGATTCCGCGGACGAGCGCGGTCGCCAACGTCGAGCTGCCGCTGGCCTACGGCGGCGTGTCGCGGACCGAGCGCCGTCGCCGCGCGACCGAGGCCCTGCGGGCCGTCGGCATGGGGCGCCGGCTGGACCACCTGCCGTCCGAGCTCTCCGGCGGTCAGCAGCAGCGCGTGGCGGTCGCCCGCGCGATCGTGACGAATCCGCCGTTGATCCTGGCGGACGAGCCGACCGGCAACCTCGACTCGCGCTCGTCGAAGATCCGCAGGACGTCCTCCGTCGAGC
>CAZFIQ010000053.1:11257-14784 GCA_964519185.1 uncultured Patulibacter sp. | reverse complement strand
GTAGTGGATGTCGTCCGCGCTCTCGACCTTCGGGATCATGATCACGTCGAGCTGGTCGCCGATCTCGGTGACCAGCGTCGTCAGGTCGTCGAGCACCCAGGGGCTCTCCAGCGAGTTGATGCGGGTCCAGAGCGGCGTGCCGCCCAGGTCGACCGTCTTGCCGACCTCGACGAGGCCCGCGCGCGCGGCCTCCTTGCGGTCGATCGGCACCGCGTCCTCGAGGTTGCCGAGCACGATGTCGGCCTTCGCCGCGATGTCAGGCAGCTTCGCCCGCATCTTCTCGTTGCTCGGGTCGAAGAAGTGGATCATCCGCGACGGCGGGACCGGGATCTCGCGCAGCGGCTCCGGCGCTCCGGCGGCGAGCGGCTTGAAGAAGTCACGGGGATGGCGCATGGGCGCGAATCCTACTTCCGGTCGCCGGGCCGTGGCATCGTCAACTGTTGACATATCTCCGCGGTGAGGTGTTGAGCAACGCAGCGGCGGTCGACGTGCAACGTTTCGACGGGTTCCGAGCCTCTTGATCACGATGCGCTTTCCACCGCACCCCGGCGAACGGCATTCATGATGCCGCCCGACGACGCTCTCCTTCGCCCGCCGCTGGCGGCGGTGCGCGACGTCCCGGAACGGGACCTCGTCGCCCCGGCGCGCGGCGCCGGGGCGACGACGAACAGCTGGTCGGGGGCCGGCGACGACGAGCGGATCGCCCGGCGGGCGATCGACATCGGCCGCCGGACCGCGCTCGGCGTGCTCGCCGGCGACCGCGCGACCGCCGACGACGTCGCCAAGGAGGTGGCGATCGGGGCGCTCCGCCACGCCCGCCGGCTGCGCGATCCGCGGGCGCTCGACGGCTGGCTGTACCGGGTCGCGGTGCGCAAGGCGCTGCGCGCGCTGCGCCGCGGAGGGCGCCGACGCGAGGCCGAGCACCGGCACGCGGCTCGTGGGCCGGCCTGGGCTGAGGACGACCCGGCGCTCGACGAGCTGGGGTGCCTGCTCGCGGGATTGCCCGATCGTCAGCGAGCCGCCCTGACGTTGCGCTACGCCCACGACCTGGACGACGAGCGGATCGCGGCGGCGCTCGGCTGCCGCGTCGGCACCGTGCGGGCGCTGCTCTCCCGCGGGCGCGCGGCGGTTCGCGCGCGCTTGACCCCAAACGATTCCGACGACCCCGGAGCTTCCGATGCCTGATCCCCGCGATCCGCTCGACGACCTCTTCGCCCCGCTGCGCCGGCCCGTCGACCCGTCACCGACGACGCTCGACCAGGTCCGCCGGTCCGCGATTGAACGTACGCGTCGCCGACGGCTGACCGCGGCGGGGAGCGTGGCGACCGCCCTGGTCGTCAGCGCGCTCGCGCTGGTCGCGATCGACCGCGGTCAGCCCGGGACCTTCGTCGGCGAAGCGGGAGCGCGCGAGGTGCTGCGTGCGGCGGCCGACGCCACCCGCGGCGACGAGCTAGCGACGGGATGGCGGTGGTCGCGGACCACGAGCGTCCAGCGGATGGTGCTCGAAGGTCGTCGCTGCCGAGGCTGCCCGACCGAGCGTGCGACCATCGAGTCGCGTGGGGCCCAGGACGTCTGGACCGCCCCCGACGGCGAGACCTACTGGACGGGGTCGGGGCAGGGACCCGTCGCGGTCGAGAACGAGCCGCTGCTGCGGGCCGCGGGGCTGGGCGACCAGGTGGACCGGTCTCCGTCCGGTCGCGGGCCCACGGGGATGCACGTCCCGGCCGCGGTCGACGGTGACGACGCCGAGGGTGCGGCCGGACTCGGAATGCCGGGGTGGATCTCTCGTCCGACGACCGTCCCCACGGAACAGCGGGCGCTCGTCCGCTGGGTGCGGGGGCGGATCGCCGCGCAGGACCGGGCCTGGCGGAAGCAGGCGCGGGAGCCCGGACGGGGAACGATGGGGTCGACGATCACGGGTGGGGAGCGTGTCGCCGCGGTGCTGGTCGACCTCGCCACCTCGCCTCAGCTGTCGGGCCGGCAGCAGGCGGCGGCGTTCGAGGCGCTGGCCACGCTGGCCGACGTGCGCGTCAGCCCGGTGCCGGCGCCGTTCTCGGCGTCGCGCCACGTCGCGGTCCGAATCGCCGGGGGCAGCGCCGACCGAACGACGCCGTTCGCGCGGCCGGATCGCGTGGTGCTCTTCGACCGCGAGAACTTCCGGGTCGTCGCGGAGCAGACCGACGACCGTGGACGCGACCCCGGGGCGACGTTCGTCTTCGGGGGGCGCAAGGGAGCGGAGCGACTGAAGCGGGTCTCCGGTGGCACGGACGACGTTCGGTACGTGCCGCCGGTGCCGGTGGCGGCCCCGGGGCTCGACGACGACGGCCGCGTGCTGTTGGACGTCGACGACGTGCAGGAGCTCGGGCGCGACGGCCAGCCGGTCCGGTCCGCACGTCCGGACACGCCCTGACCACCGGCTCCGGCCACGCGGTCGCGGTTTGCCCGCTCTCTCCGGGCGAACCGCGACCGCGTTCGCGCCGTGCGGGCCGGCCACACGCCGCCGATCGTCCCGGTCCGCAAGACTCCCGGGCGTTCGTACCCCTGACCTGGAGTAGCAATGTCCGACGAGTCGACCTTCACGCCCGGTACCGACGACCTGCCCGAGGTCCGTCATGCCTCGGGCGCGCACCAGTACGGCCGGTACTTCGAGGAGTTCGAGGAGGGCGCGGTCTACAAGCACTGGCCCGCCAAGACGGTCACGGAGGGGGACGATCACCTCTTCTGCCTGCTGACCATGAACCACCACCCGCTGCACCTCAACGACGTGTACGCGAAGCGGTCGCAGCAGGGCAAGAACGTCGTCGTCGGCCCGTACGTCTACTCGCTGGCGCTCGGCATCAGCGTCTCGGACGTCTCCGGCCTGGCGATCGCCAACCTGGCGACCGACGAGCTGTCGCACCCCAACCCGGTGTTCCACGGCGACACGCTGTTCGTGGAGACCGAGGTGCTGTCGAAGAAGGCGTCGCGCTCCAAGCCGGACCGCGGCGTGGTGATCGTCCACACCCGCGTGCCCAACCAGGACGGCGTGCTGGTCGCCGAGTTCAAGCGCCGCGTGCTGGTGCCGAAGAAGAACCCGGGCAGCTGAGCCACCGGTGACGGGCGGGACGGCGATCCCGCCCCGCTCTCCGGAGGACGCCGCGCGATGACCACCCCGGACGCCGGACGATGAGCGTGCCGAGCTCGGACCGAGCGGACCACGTCCTCCGGGCGGTGCGGGCGATCCCCGCGGGCTACGTCCGGACGTACGGCGACCTCGACCCCGGGGCGCCGCGCTTCCCCGGTCGCGTGCTGGCGACCCATCCGGACGCGGCGGACGTCCCGTGGCACCGCGTCGTCCGCGCCGACGGCACGCTGGCCGGCGGTGATCGTCAGCGCGCGCGGCTGGTCGCGGAGGGCGTGCCGTTCCGCGGCGACCGGGTCGACCTGCGCGAGGCCCGGCTGCCGCTGCCGCCGGGCGAGCCCGTCGAGCCGGAGTAGGACGGGCGTCTCAGGCGAAGATCCGCGGCATCCGCGCGAACAGCCGCAGC
>CAZFIQ010000053.1:7614-11247 GCA_964519185.1 uncultured Patulibacter sp. | reverse complement strand
AGCAGCAGCTTGCGGGCGTCGGCGCGGCCGGCGACCACGTCGACCCAGTCGCGGTACGACACTCGCAGGCGCAGGTCGGGGGAGCCGAGCCCCTCGGCGGTCGAGACGTCGCCGCCGGCGATCCGCAGGTGCCAGGCGGGCGCGTCGGTGAAGTCCCAGGCGATCGTCGTAGGTGCTCCCAGGCCGTGACGCGGGTTGACGCCGCGGCGGACCAGGTCGAAGAAGATCCTCATCGTCTCCGGATCGCGATCGGGCTCCTTGGTCCCGGGCCCGAAGATCCCGGACTGGGCCATCTTCAGGCCGACCCGGCTGCGCTCCAGTGGCGACAGCTCGTAGGGCATCACCGGCGGTCCCGGCAGCGACTCGATCGCCAATCCGGCGCTGCGCAGCTTGGTCTCCAGCGAGCCGATCGACTCCTCGCCGAGCCGGTCGAACGACCAGCCGAAGGTGGTCAGGTAGCGCTCGTCCCAGTGCGGCGGCGCGAAGACGTGCCCGAGCCAGCGGGAGACCTCGCGCAGCATGTCGGCGACCGCGGCGCGGGCCTCCTCGTCGTTCGCCGTCAGGTCGGCCAGCAGCTTGACGCCGAAGGCGATGTGCCGGAGCTCGTCGGAGGAGACGAACTCCATCCCGGCTCGGAACCCCGGCATCACGTCGCGCTCGGCCAGGTACGACGTGATCATGTGCTGGCCCGGCTGGGCCATCGTCGCCTCGATGATCAGGTGATAGAGCGTGACCGCGCGGCAGAGGTTGGGGATCGAGCGGTCGGCGCGCAGCTCGTCCGCCATCCGGTCGAGCCGGTCGAAGATCTGGTTGAAGCCCCAGCTCAGCAGCGGCCGGATCTCCTGCAGGCCGGACGCGACGTCGCCGCGGCCGATCCCCAGGGCCTCGTGCATGAACCGCGTGAAGAAGACCGCGTGGCGGGCCTCGTCCACCTGCTGGGTGGTCAGGAAGTACTTCTGCTCCTCCAGCGGCGCCGCGTCGATGTACGGCGAGAGGTTGTCGGCGACGGCGTCCTCGCCCCAGAAGAACAGCGCGTAGTTGAACAGCGCCGCCTCGCGCTCGAACGGCGTGAACTTCTCCTGCCAGTCGACCGCGTCCTGGGTGAAGTCGAGCGCCATCGCGCTCCAGTTGCCCTTCTCCCAACGGTGGTACAGGTCGGTGTAGGAGAGGTTGTCGGTCGGGCGCTTCGCGCGCGGATCGTGCGTGGTGGACACGGGATTCCTCGGGTCGGTCGACGGCGTGCGCAACTTCGATAACGGATGCTATCCGGATAACGCCCGTTCGGGGGACTTTCGCGCCGGGGATCGCGTGTGGCAGGATCGGGGGGAGATGCCCGCCGTGCGCATGACCCGCGAGGAACGCCGATCGCAGACCCGGCGTCGCCTGCTCGACGCGGCGGGGCAGGTCTTCGCGCAGCACGGCTACCACGCGGCCTCGGTCGACCAGGTCGCCGAACGGGCGGGCTTCACCACGGGGGCCGTCTACTCGGCGTTCGGCTCCAAGCAGGAGCTGTTCCTGGGCGTGGTCGAGGACCACATGCGCGCGAGCGTCGTCCAGCTCGAAGCCGCCGTCGCCCGCCGGACGACCGTCGACGACCGGGTGCGCGAGGGCGCCGCGCAGTGGATGGACCTGATCGAGCGGACGCCCGAGATGATCCTGTTGCAGACCGAGTTCTGGGCGTTCGCCGTGCGGGATCCGGAGATCCGGCCGCGGGTCGCGGCGTACTACGCCGAGGTGCGGGCGTCGCTCTGCCGGCTGATCGGCGCGGGCGCGCGCGAGCTCGGCCTGCGGCTGACGATGCCGGTCGAGGAGATCGCGATCGCGGTCGAGGCGCTGGCCGACGGCGTCGCCCGTCAGCGGGTCTCCGACCCCGGAGTCGTGCCCGACGACCTCTTCGCCCGGCTGCTGGTGCAGCTGCTCGAGGGCGTCTCGGCGCCGCTCGCCGACGACGCGGACGCCGCCTGACCGGCGTGGCGCCGCCGGGACCGCGGCTACGCCAGGGCCCGCCAGTCGGCGGCCAGCGCGTCGACGACCGCGTCGCGGACCAGCGCGCGCCCGTCGATCGCGGCGACCGGGACGACGCCGCGACCGGCCGACGTGATGAACGCCGCCCGGACGTCGTCCAGGTCGTCCAGGTGCAGCGGCCGGTCGTCGCGCGCGCCGCGGTCGATCACCCACGAGCGGGTCACGCCCGGCAGCAGCCCGGCGGCCGGCGGAGTCGCGATCCGCCCGCTGCCGTCGATCAGGAAGAGGCTCGCGCGGGTGGTCTCCCCGAGCCGGCCGGCGGGGGAGACCAGTAGCGGCTCGTCTCCGTCGGCGCCCGTCGCCACCGCCTCCGCGGCCTCGGCCCAGCCGCGGGCCGCCCGCTTCTGCTCGCGCGCGGCGTCGCCGGGGTCGTAGCCGTCGACCGTGACCAGTCGGACCGGGTCGCTCGCCATCGGCGCCCGGGCGGCGCTGGCCACCGGCGCGCCCGGCGTCACGTCGAACCGGACCACGGTCGGGGCGGTCGCGGTCCGGGCCCAGACCCCGGCCAGCGCGCGCACCGCCTCGATCTGGGCGGCCCCGGCCCCCGCGCGTCGCAGTCGCAGCAGGTGACGGTCGAGCAGCCGGATCCGGCCGCTCTCGACGAGGACGGTCTCCAGGACCGGTGCGGCGAGCGAGGCGGTCACGGGACACATCGTCTCAGGACCGGGGGCGACGGGGCGCTGTCGCCGGGCTCCGGGGCCGGGCGGGACGGCGCGGCCGGGCGGGGCGGTCGGTGGCGCTAGCGGGTGCTCCGCAAATACCACGTCAGACGCCACTGCGGGGCGAACGCACGATTCTCCACCACTGACGCGCAACGCGCGTCCCGCCGAGTTCCGGTTGAATCCTTCGAATTCCCTGTTGGACCTCAGGAGGATGTTCTAGTGCCCGACACATCAGTGCTCACCGAGAACCGCAAGCTGCTCGCCTGGGTAGACGAGATCGCTCAGCTCACGCAGCCGGACCAGGTCGTCTGGTGCGACGGGTCGGCTGAGGAGTACGACCGGCTCTGTCAGGAGCTCGTCGACGCCGGAACCTTCCGCCGCCTTTCCGACGCCAAGCGTCCCAACAGCTACCTCGCATGGTCGGACCCGTCCGACGTGGCGCGCGTCGAGGACCGCACCTTCATCGCGTCGGAGCTGGAGGTCGACGCCGGGCCCAACAACAACTGGCGTCCGCCGGCCGAGCTGCGCGCCGAGCTGAACGGCCTGTTCGACGGGGCGATGAAGGGCCGCACGATGTACGTCGTGCCGTTCTCGATGGGGCCGCTCGGCTCCGACAAGAGCCAGATCGGCGTCCAGGTCACCGACTCGGCCTACGTCGTCGTGTCGATGCGGATCATGGCCCGGATGGGCAAGAAGGCACTCGACGTGCTCGGCGCCGACGGCGAGTTCGTCCCCTGCGTGCACTCGATCGGCGCGCCGCTGGCGGAGGGCGAGCAGGACGTGCCGTGGCCGACCAACGCGGACACCAAGTACATCGTCCACTACCCCGAGACCCGCGAGATCTGGTCGTACGGGTCCGGCTACGGCGGCAACGCCCTGCTCGGCAAGAAGTGCCTCGCGCTGCGCATCGCCTCGGTGATGGCCCGCGACGAGGGCTGGATGGCCG
>CAZFIQ010000053.1:0-7604 GCA_964519185.1 uncultured Patulibacter sp. | reverse complement strand
CCTGCGGCAAGACCAACCTGGCGATGCTGATCCCGACGCTGCCGGGGTGGACGGTCGAGACGGTCGGCGACGACATCGCCTGGATGAAGTTCGGCGAGGACGGCCGGCTCTACGCGATCAACCCCGAGGCCGGGTTCTTCGGCGTCGCCCCGGGCACGGGCGAGAAGACGAACCCCAACGCGATCGCCGCCATCCAGTCGGACACGATCTTCACCAACACCGCGCTGACGGACGACGGTGACGTCTGGTGGGAGGGCCTGACCAAGGAGGCCCCCGGGCACCTGATCGACTGGCACGGCAAGGACTGGACGCCGGACAACGACGCTCCGGCGGCGCACCCCAACTCGCGGTTCACCGTGGCGGCCGGCCAGGCGCCGTCGATCGCGCCCAACTGGGAGGACCCGGCCGGCGTGCCGATCTCAGCCTTCCTGTTCGGCGGCCGTCGCGCCTCCGTCGTCCCGCTGGTCCGCGAGGCGACGTCCTGGGAGCACGGCGTCTTCCTCGGCGCGACGATGAGCTCGGAGCAGACCGCTGCCGCCTTCGGCACGGTCGGTCAGCTGCGCTTCGACCCGTTCGCCCAGCTGCCCTTCGCCGGCTACAACATGGGCGACTTCATGGCCCACTGGCTGCAGGTCGGCCGGACGGCGAACGCCAAGCTGCCGAAGATCTTCTACGTCAACTGGTTCCGCAAGGACGCCGACGGCAACTTCATCTGGCCCGGGTTCGGCGAGAACTCGCGTGTCCTGGAGTGGGTCTTCCGCCGCTGCGCCGACGACGAGTCGGCCCGTCCGGAGGCGATCGAGACGCCGATCGGCCTGGTGCCGAAGGCCGACGACCTGAACACCGAGGGGCTCGATCTGAGCGCCACGGACCTGGACTACCTGCTGACGGTGGACACCGAGGCCGTCAAGGCCGAGCTGCCGCAGATCGAGGCGCACCTGGAGCAGTTCGGCGACCGGCTGCCGGCGGAGATCCGCGCGCAGCTGGACGCGCTGAAGGTGGCGCTCGGCGCCTGAGTCGCCCGCAGCGGCGCGGGGCGAGGCCCCGCGCCGCGGATCGACGGTCCGCCGTCGTGCTGACCGAACGGCCGTGGATCCTCCGCGGCCGTTCGTCGTTTCCGGGCGGCCTGCGGCGGGGACCGGGGGTCGGCGGCGCGACGGAGACCGACGTCGCCGGAGGCGACCGTAGACTGCCGCCATGGCCGACTGGGACGACGTACGGGCGTTCGCGATGGCGATGCCCGCGGCGACCGAGCGTCGCTCGAACCAGGATCTGCGTCAGTGGCGGATCAAGGACCGGATGTTCGTCTGGGAGCGGCCGTTGCTCGGCACCGAGCGGGCGGCGCTCGGCGCGGCGACCCCGGACGGCCCGATCCTCGGCGCACGCGTCGACTTCCTGGAGACGAAGGACGTGCTGATCGGCACCGAGCCCGAGGTCTTCTTCACGACGCCGCACCTCGACGGCTATCCGGCGATCCTCGTGCGGCTGGACCGGATCTGCCGTGATCGCCTGCAGGAGCTGGTGATCGACGCGTGGCTGGCGCGGGCGCCGAAGCGGCTGGCCGCGAGCTACCGCGCCGAGCACGGGATCGCGGAGTAGGGAGAGGTCCCAAGGCCGGGCGCCTTCTCGACCCGGTCCTCGCGTTGGCCGTCTACGGGCGGCGCTCGCGGACGTCGCACGGGGCCCGGCGGAGCACCGGGCGGTCTCGGGTGCCGGGCGCGGCGATCGTGCTGACGAACGGTCTGGCGGGCGTCGCGGCGACCGGCTACGCCAGACGCCAGTCGAACGGGGCGTGGCCGAGCTCGGCCAGCGCCGCGTCGGTGCGGCTGAACGGCCGGGATCCCTGGAACGCCCGGACCGACATCGGCGACGGGTGCGCGGCCTCGACCACCCGGTGACCGTCGAGCGGCAGCCGTCCGACGACGTTCTGGGCTGCGCGCCCGAGGGCCAGGAAGACCAGCCCCTGGCGCTCGGCAGCCAGCCGGCGCAGCAGCTCGAAGGTGACACCCGGCCACTGCGCCGCGTTGTGCGACCCGGGAGCGCCCATCCGCACGGTCAGCGATGCGTTCAGCAGCAGCATGCCGCGCTCCGCCCACGGCGTCAGGTCGCCGGTCGGCGGCGGCGCGATCCCCAGGTCGTCACGCAGCTCGGAGAACATGTTGCGGAGCGACCCCGGGATCGCGACCTCGGGGTTGACGGAGAACGCCAGGCCCATCGGCACGCCGGCCCCGGGGTACGGGTCCTGGCCGCAGAGCACGATCCGCACGTCGTCGGGCGCCACCAGCTCGAGCGCCCGGAAGACCTGGGCCTTGAGCGGCTGGAGCCGCTGCCCGCCGGCGACCTCCTGGCCGAGGAACGCCTCGACGTGGGCGAGTGCCGACCGGTCGACGTAGGGCCGCCAGGCGACGGGAACGTGAGCGGCGAGGTCGACGGGCGGCGGCGCGGTCGGGGCGTTCATCGGCGCTGATGCTTGCGTGCCGGTCGGACGACCCCCGCTGATGCGGCTTTCGCCCACGTGGGCGGCGCGATCCGCATCAGCGCGCGGTGGTGGACGGCGCTCCGCGGGCTGATGCGGCTTCCGCCCACGTGGGCGGCGCGATCCGCATCAGCGCGCGGTGGTGGGGGCTAGAACTCGATGATCGAGCGGATGCCGTCCTGGTGGTGCATCAGGTCGAAGCCCGTGTTGACCTCGTCGAGCGTGATCCGGTGGGACAGCATCGACGGGACGTCGATGTCGCCGTTCATCCAGCGGTCGATCAGCAGCGGGACCTGGGTCCGGCCACGGACGCCGCCGAACGACGATCCGGTGACCCGGCGGCCGGTGATCAGGAAGCGGGGGACGATGTCCAGCGTCTCGCCCTTGCCGGCCACGCCGATCATCGTCGCCAGGCCCCACGCCTCGCGGGCGGCCTCGACCGACTGCCGCATCACGTGGACGTTGCCGGTCGCCTCGAAGGTGTAGTCGGCCCCGAAGCCGTCGGTCATCTGCTTGATCGCCTCGACCGGGTCGACGTCGCCACCGGCCTTGACCAGGTCGGTCGCGCCGTGGTGACGGGCGATCTCCAGCCGGTTGTCGGCCAGGTCGACGGCGATGATCCGCGCCGCGCCGGCGATCCGCGCGCCGGCGATCGCGCCCAGGCCGACGAGCCCGCAGCCGAAGACCGCGACGGTCGCGCCCTGCTCGACCTCCGCGGTGTAGAGCGCGGCACCGACGCCGGTCGACAGCCCGCAGGCGAAGATCGAGGCGCCCTCCAGCGGCGCGGCCTTGTCGATCTTGGCCAGCGCGATCTCCGGCATCACCGTGTACTCGGCGAAGGTCGACGTGCCCATGAAGTGGCGGATCGGCTGGCCGTCGCGCGACAGCCGGGTGGTGCCGTCGGGGAGGTAGCCGATGTTCTGCTGGTCGCGGATCGCCAGGCAGCGGTTGGTGCGGCCGCTCTTGCAGTGCAAGCACTCTCCGCACTCGGGGGCGAACAGCGTCACGACGTGGTCGCCGACGCTCAGCGACGTGACGCCCGGGCCGAGCTGCTCGACGACGCCGGCGCCCTCGTGACCCAGCACGCACGGGGCGTAGCCGGACGGGTCGGCACCGGAGGCCGTGTAGAGATCGGTGTGGCAGACGCCGCAGGCGTGGAGCTTGACCAGCACCTCACCCTGCTTCGGCTCGGCCAGGTCGACCTCTTGGACCACGAGGGGGGAACCGAACTCCTCGAGCACGGCGGCACGGATCTTCATGGGACCGACGGTACCGGGTCACGCGGAGCGTGTTCGTTGCGCTCGAGTCCTAGGATCGAGGTGGTCATGGGGCTGATCAAGAGCTATCGACGAACGAAGCGCATCATCCGCGATGCAGATCGTGCGCGCGACCGCAACGATCTCGACGCCCTGCGAGGTCAGATCGAGCAGGCTCGGGACGAGCGGTGGTCGGTGGACGAGATCGCGATGGTCGTGCGCGCCGCAGCGGGGATCACCGAAGCGGGCGTTCCGGAGGCCGTGGTCAGCATCTTGGAGGACCATGCCCAGCCGCGGCACGCGCGGCGATACGCGGTGTACATCCTCGGAACGATGCACTGCGCGGCGGCGCGCCAGGCCTTGCGCGCCGCCGCACAGGGCGATGACCCCGATCCCGGCATGGCCCGCGAAGCCACCGACGCGCTAGGGGCCCTGCGTCGTACCGCCTAGATGAGCGCTTCCATGGCCTCGCGGCGCGGGGGACGCACCGGACGGCGCGGGGCACCATCCGCGATCTCTGTCCAATATCTCATCTCGGACCGACGGCCCGCCCGGCCTACTGCGTCGCGTACGAGATGATCGATCCGTCGATCAGCCACTCGACAGGAGCCTTGTCGTCCGTGTAGACGGGGCCGCCGGAGAAGCCGTCGCGCAGCTCGGCCGCGGCCCGGGCGGCGACCGGGCGAAGCTCCGCCGGCATGGTCGGGATCGCCGCGCGCAGCTGCTCGGCGGAGGCCGGGGCGGTCGACGCCACGACCAGCGTGTTGGTGCGGGTCATCGGGAACCGCAGGACGGTCGGGAAGACCGTCCGCATGGTCGACGACAGCGCCGTCTCCAGCTGGTCGTCGCCGGCCGGGTGCCCGACGTTGACGATCACCGACCCGCGCGCGGTCAGGCGCTGCCGGACCTCGCGGAAGAACTCCTGGGTGGTCAGGTAGAACGGGATGTACGGCTGGCGGTAGGCGTCGACCCCGATCAGGTCGTAGCGGCCGTCGCCGTCGCCGTGCCCGCCGGCCCGCAGGAACGGTCGAGCGTCGGCGGTGTGGGTCGTCAGGCGCGGGTCGTCCGGCATCCCGAACCACTCGTAGCCCATCTCGGTCACGCGACCGTCGATCTCCACGCCGTCGAAGCGCACCTCCGGGAAGAGCGCCAGCGAGGCCCGCGCGACGGTGCCGCCGGCGTTGCCGAGCATCGCGATCCGTCCGGGCGGCGCCGACGGGACCGGCTGGCCGTCCTGCGCGGCGGGAGCCGCGGGGTCGGCGACCGCGAACGGCAGCACCTGGAAGGCATCCCAGTAGTTGCCGGTGAGGACGGTGTCCTCGCGCCAGACCGAGTGGATCGCCTGCCCCTCGTTGAGCTCCAGACGGCGCTCGACGACCTCGCGTCCCGTCGCCGCGTCGACCACCGGGTGCTCGATCACGCGGGCGTACTGGTAGAGCGTCTCGGCCTCGGCCAGCACGCGCTCGCCCTCGGCGGCGGGCTGTGTGATCCCCGGCGGTACGAACAGCAGTCCCGCGACCGCGACCGGCACGAGCCAGGCGCGCCATGGCAGCTGGTAGGCGCCGACGACCGCCATCAGCAGCGCGAAGACGATGAACGTCCGCTGGCTGCCGACGAACGGGATCAGCAGCAGCGACGCGGCGAACGTGCCGACGAGCGCACCGGCGGTGCCGATCGCACCGAGCCGCCCGACGGTCTCGCCGGTGTGCTTCAGGTCGGTGACGGCGAGCTTGGTCGCCCACGGGGTCGCGGCGCCGATCAGCACCAGCGGGAGGGCGATCAGCACCATCATCCCGACCAGCGAGCCGACGAACGCGCCGGCCTCGATCTTGTCGAACGCCTGGATCGCCAGGTGCAGGAACGGCCCGGAGATCAGCGGCACGACGGAGAGCATCGCCGCGGAGATCAGGACCAGCACCCGCAGCCCCGCCAGGTGCGGATGGCGGTCGGCGAACCGCCCGCCGAGCCAGTGCCCGATCGCCAGCGCGATCAGGCAGACGCCGATCGTGTTGGCCCAGATGATCGTCGAGTCGCCGAAGTACGGGGCGAGCAGGCGGGCCGCTGCGATCTCGGCCCCGAGGCTTCCGACGCCGACGATGAACACGAGGATCGCCAGCGCACGCACCCGGCGGAAGATAGCGACGTCCGGCGGCGAACGGTCCGGTGCGTCGCCGACGGCCGACGATCCCGCCCCGGTAACCGAAAATCGACAGGTTCCCGACGCGCTCCTGGGTACTAGTGTCGGGAGATGGGAATGAGCGAGACGGTCCGTGCGGTCGATCAGCTGACGCAGGCGTGGGAAGACCGGGTCGAGTCGGTGCTGTCGGGCCTGGTGCGGGGTCGCCGCGGGCGGACCGTGGCGCGCCGCTGGGCCCCGCGGCTGCCCACGATCTACCGCGCCGGCGTCGCACCGGAGTCAGCCGCCTACGACGTACTGGCGCTCGACCGGCTGGAGTCCGACCGCGACCGGCTGGTGGTGACCACCAAGCACGAGCCGGCGGCGAACGGCAACGGCCGCGGGATGTCGCGGATCGTCTTCGCTCGCGGCGGTCCGCGCGTCGAGCTGGCCCGCGCGATGCCGATCCTCAGCGACCTCGGGTTGCGGGTGGTCGAGGAGCGCAGCGCGCGGCTCGACGGCACCGGCGAGTACTGGATCCAGGACTTCGGCGTGCTCGGTCCCGACGGCCGGCCGCTCGATCTCGACCACGTCGGCTCGCGGATCGAGGCGTGCATCGACGCGGTCTGGGAGGGCGTGGCCGAGAGCGACTCGCTGAACCGGTTGATCACCTGCACCGAACTCGGCCACGAGCGACTCGAGCCACTGCGGGCCTACCGCCGCTACCGCCAGCGGATCGGATCGCGCTACACCGAGGCGTTCCAGAGCGACGTGATCGTCGAGCACCACGCGATCACCGAGCAGTTGGTGCGGCTGTTCGAGCTGCGCTTCGGCGCGACCGACCCCGGGGCGCCGCGCGACGACGAGGCCGAGCAGGCGCTGCGCGACGAGATCCTCGAGGCGATCGACGCGGTCCGCTCGCTCGACCACGACCGGATCCTGCGCAACCAGCTGCAGGCGATCGACGCGACCTACCGGACCAACGCCTACCGCCCCGGCCGCGGCGCGCTCGCGCTGAAGCTGCGCAGCGCCGAGGTCCCCGCGGTGCCGCAGCCGACGCCGCTCTGGGAGACCTACGTCCACGGCCTGGAGGTCGAGGGCATCCACCTCCGCTCCGGGATGATCGCGCGGGGCGGCATCCGCTGGTCGGAGCGGATGGACTACCGGACCGAGGTGCTCGGCCTGATGCGGGCCCAGAACGTCAAGAACGCGCTGATCGTGCCGACCGGCGCGAAGGGCGGGTTCGTGCTGCGCGCTGGTGTCCCGGCCGACCCGGCCGAGCGCCGCGACGCGGTCCGCGCCGCCTACGAGCTGTTCGTCTCGGCGCTGCTCGACGTCGCCGACGACCTGGACGGCGACGCGGTCGTCCACCCGGACGGCGTACGGGTGCTGGACGACGACGACACCTACCTGGTGGTCGCGGCCGACAAGGGCACCGCCAGCTTCTCCGACCTGGCCAACCGGATCGCGGTCGACCGCGGCTACTGGCTGGGCGACGCGTTCGCGTCGGGTGGCGCCGAGGGCTACGACCACAAGGCGCTGGGGATCACCGCGCGCGGGGCCTGGGAGTCGGTTCGGCGGCACTTCCTGGACGCGGGCAGCGACCCCGAGTGCGACCCGGTCACGGTGGTCGGGATCGGCGACATGTCGGGCGACGTCTTCGGCAACGGGATGCTGCGCTCGCGAACGATCCGGCTGATCGCCGCCTACGACCACCGGCACGTCTTCGTCGATCCGCGGCCGACCGACCCGGAGG
>CAZFIQ010000052.1:14433-15195 GCA_964519185.1 uncultured Patulibacter sp. | reverse complement strand
ACCGGCGGCATCCTGATCCTCACCCACCGCCGCAACCTCGTCGACCAGTTCATCGACGAGCTCCAGACCCGCGGCTACGGCGAGCGCCTGAGCAAGCCGCTGCTGGGGGACGCCGATCGCGCCGATGGCCCGGTGACGATCGAGACGTACCAGTGCTTCGTCCGCAACGCGGGGCAGATCTCCGGCGCCTACACCGTCGTGATCTGCGACGAGGCCCACACCGCGCTCGGCGACAAGACGTCCGCCGCGATCCGCGCCTGGACCGGGCCGATCTTCATCGGCATGACCGCGACCGGCGCGCTGATCGCCCGCCACGTCGCCGACCTCTTCCCGACCCAGACGTCGCGCTTCGACCTGGCGCAGGCCGCCCGCCGCGGCGTGATCGCCCCGCTCCGCTGCCTGCGGATCCCGCCCGGACCGGGCGTGCGCACGATCGCCAAGGTGCCGCTGCGCAAGGGCGAGGTCGACATGGAGTTCGACCAGGACGAGCTGGCCAAGCTGCTCGACCAGGCGCCGTTCAACCTGGCGATCGCCGACCTCTACAAGACCCGCTTCCGCAACACCCCCGGCGTCGTCTACACCGCGGGCGTCCAGCACGCCTACAACGTGGCGGAGAGCTTCCGGGCGCTCGGACTGAAGGCCCAGGCCGTCTCCGGCGAGACGCCCAAGCGCGAGCTGGCGACGATCCTGGCCGAGTACGACGCGGGCAACATCGACGTCCTGATCAACGCCCAGCTGCTGGCCGAGGGCTGGAACTCGCCG
>CAZFIQ010000052.1:13597-14423 GCA_964519185.1 uncultured Patulibacter sp. | reverse complement strand
GACCGCCTCGAAGCGGATCTACCAGCAGCGCGTCGGCCGCGTGACGCGTCGCCACCCCGGCAAGGAAGCCGGCGTGGTGATCGACTTCGTCCACCCGGCGACGCCGAACGACGACCCGGTGGTGACGCTGCACTCGCTGCTCGACCGCGACGTCTACCGCGGCGGCGCGATCGTCGTCGGTCCGGTCCGCCGCGGCCGCGGGCGTCGGGTCAAGGTCGAGCGCCGCGTGCTGCCGGTGACGCCGGACATCGAGCGCCGTCGTCAGGTCTTCGAGCGCGAGCTGTGGCGGATCGCCGTCGAGCAGCTCGACTGGGGCGAGCAGCGGGTCTGGGCCGCGCTGGCGGGCGCCAAGGCGTCGCCGTCCAACTGGCGGCGGGGTCGGGCGATGCTCAACTTCGACCGCTCCGGCGAGCTGCGGCGCCAGTTCCTGGTGACCGCGCTGGAGCGCAACCGGACTCCGCAGCTGCGGATGCGGGCGGTCCAGGAGATCTCGCTCCTGCGCGAGGCGGAGCCGTTCGACACCGCGATCGACGCCGTCGGCCAGTGGCCTCGCGACGAGCGGCGCGAGGCGTCGCGGACGATGCTGCAGGCGATGGCCGACCGGCGGATCGGCCGCCGCGACCAGGCAACGGCCTGGATCTGGCGGCTGGCCGGCTACACCCGCGACGTCCACGAGGAGTACGCGGCGCAGCGCTGGCCAGCGACCAAGCACCTGCTCGGACTGCTGGTCAACTCGTCGGGCCAGGCCCACGCCCGCAACGCCCGGCGGCTGGTCCACGGCGCGCGTCAGCATGACCACCGGCTGCAGGCCGCGCTGCTGGCCGCG
>CAZFIQ010000052.1:2158-13587 GCA_964519185.1 uncultured Patulibacter sp. | reverse complement strand
GCGGTGCCGTCCATCCAGGTCGAGAGTGTCGTCTCGCGGGAGTTCCAGACGACCAGCCCCGCAAGAAGCGCAACCGCAAGAAGCGCGGGGCCAACGGCAACGGCGCGGCGGAGGAGGCCGTGACCAGCGGGGCGGCCAACGAGGGCGCGGCCGTCGACGGCGGCGGGGAGAACGGAGCCGAGGCGTCAGGCGACGCGCCGACCCGCTCGCGGTCGCGGCGCAGCCGGTCGCGGTCGCGACGGCGCAACCGCAACGCGAACGGCAACGGGGAGGCGACCGCGGTCGAGACGACGGCGTCCTCCGCGGGCAGCCCGGACGGCGACGGCGGCGGCGCGCCGAGCGGCGAGACCGCCGTCAACGTCGCAGCGGCGTCCAGCGACGCATCGGGCGACGCGGCCGCGGTGGAGGCCCCGCGCGCCGGGACCACCGACGGCACCGCGGAGGCCGGCGTGTCCGCCGACCCGCCGAAGCGGCCGAGCCGCCGACGCGCGACCAGGACGGCGCCCGCCGGCGACCAGCCCGAGTACGCCGCCGACGGCGCGGCGACCGACGCGGCCGCGCCGGCCAAGCGCCCTGCCCGCCGACGGACCGCGAAGACCACCGACGACGACGCGCCGCTCGCGCCGACCGCCGACGCCGCGGCCGACGCCGCCGAGCCGAAGCCCGCCGCGCGCCGACGGACGACCAAGGCCGCAGCCGACGCAGCTACGGGCGACGGGGCGGAGGCCCCCAAGCCGGCCACCCGCCGCCGGACCACCAAGGCCGTCGCGGCCGATACCGCGACCGACGAGGCCGAGGCACCCAAGCCGACGACCCGGCGACGGACGACCAAGGCCGCGGCCGCCGACGCGACCGACGCCCCGAAGCCCGCCGCGCGCCGCCGGACCGCCAAGGCCGCCGATGCTCCCGGCGACGAGGTCGAGGCGGCGAAGCCGGCCACCCGGCGCCGGACGACCAAGGCCGCAGCCGGAGCCACCGGCGACGAGGCCGAAGCGGCGAAGCCCGCCACACGCCGCCGGACCCCCAAGGCCGCCGCCGACGAGGCCGACGCGCCCAAGCCGGCGACCCGGCGCCGCACGACCAAGAGTGCGGCCGCCGACGCGGGCAGCGACGAGGCTGCAGCCCCGAAGCCGGCCACGCGCCGTCGGACGACGAAGACGGACGCCGCGCCCGACGCGGCCGAGGCGCCCAAGCCGACCACCCGCCGGCGGGCCACCAAGGCCGCGACCGCCGACGCTCCCGGCGACGAGGTCGAGGCGGCGAAGCCCGCGACCCGGCGCCGCGCCGTGAAGGCGACCACGTCGGAATCCGGAAGCGACGGAGCCGCCGCGACCACCCCGGAGGCGGAGTCCCAGGCCCCCAAGCCGGCCGCCCGCCGGCGGACCACGAAGGCCGCGGCCGCCGATGTGGCGTCCGACGCGGTCGTCGAGGCCCCGAAGCCCGCCGCGCGCCGTCGGACCACGAAGGCCGCGGCTGCTGCCGCCGACGAGGCCGAGGCCCCGAAGCCGGCGACCCGCCGACGCACCACGAAGGCCGCCGAGGCCACCGGCGACGAGGCGGAAGCGCCCAAGCCGGCCGCCCGTCGCCGGACGACGAAGGCCACGGCAGCCGCCGTCACTGGGGCCGGCGACGCCGACGCGCCCAAGCCCGCGACCCGCCGACGCACGACCAAGGCCGCCGCGACCGACGAGGCCGAGGTATCCAAGCCGACGACCCGCCGCCGGACCACGAAGGCCGCGGCCGCCGACGCGGCGTCCGACGCGACCGACGCCCCGAAGCCCGCCGCGCGCCGACGCACCACCAAGACGGCGGCGGCCGACGCCGCGACCGACGAGGCAGCCGCGAAGCCGACGACCCGCCGCCGGACCACGAAGGCCGCCGCAGCCGTCGACGACGCGCCGGCGAAGGCCCCCGCCAAGAAGGCCGCGACGACCAAGCGGACGACGACCCGAGCGACCGCGGCGAAGAAGCCCGCGGCGGCGAAGGCCGGTACCGCGAAGACGACGGCCGCCAAGGCCACCGCGGCCAAGACGGCGGCGAGCAAGACGACCGCCCGGCGTACCACCACCCGCAAGAAGGCCGCCGAGCCGGCCCCCGACGAGGAGTCCTGATGACCCAGACCGGCCGCGAGATCCAGCTGACGGAGCGGCCGGTCGGGACTCCGACGCTCGACGCGTTCCGGATCGTCGAGACCACGCTGGCGGATCCCGGCGACGGCGAGATCCTCGTCCGCAACCGCTGGATGACCGTCGACCCGGCGATGCGCGGCCGGATGGACGATCGCCCGTCGTACATCGAGCCGTTCACCGTCGGCGCAGCGCTGGAAGGCGGCGCGGTCGGCGAGGTGATCGCCTCCCGCTCCGACCGCCACGCGGTCGGCGACCTGGTGCTCCACGGGCTCGGCTGGCGCGATCTGGCGCTGCTGCCCGGCAAGCGCGCGGCCCCGGTCGACCCGAGCCTGGCCCCCGAGCAGACGTTCCTCGGAATCCTCGGGATGCCCGGACTGACCGCCTACGCCGGCCTGGTCCGCGTGGCCCAGGTCAAGGAGGGCGACGTCGTCTTCGTCTCGGCCGCCGCCGGTGCGGTCGGCTCCGCCGTCGCGCAGATCGCCCGCAAGCTCGGAGCGTCGCGCGTGATCGGCAGCGCCGGCGGGCCGGAGAAGGTCGAGCACGCCCTCGACCGCTTCGGCTTCGACGCGGTGATCGACTACAAGGCCGGTCGGATCCGCAAGCAGCTCAAGCAGGCCGCGCCGGACGGCATCGACGTCTACTTCGACAACGTCGGCGGCGAGCACCTGGAGGTCGCGATCGGCGCGCTGCGCAACCACGGCCGGATCGTGATCTGCGGGATGATCTCGCAGTACAACGCGACCGAGCCGCCCGCCGGCCCGCGCAACCTCGTGCGGCTGATCCAGACCCGCGGCCGGATCGAGGGCCTGCTGGTGCTCGACCACGGCGACCTGCGCGACCAGTTCGTCACCGACGTCAGCGGCTGGATCGCCGACGGCTCACTGCGCTACGACGAGACGATCGTCGACGGCCTGGAGCACGCCCCGCAGGCGTTCCTCGACCTGCTGGCCGGGAAGAACACGGGCAAGATGCTCGTGCGGATCACCGACTGATCTCCGTCACCCCACCGAGCTGATGCGGCATCCGCATCAGCACCAGGTTGGTCCCGCGCCCACCCCAGCTGATGCGGATCGGGCCCACCCGACGGGCGGAATCCGCATCAGCTGGGCGTCGGATCGACCGGGTCATCGCTCTCGGTGACGTCGGCCTCGGGCCGTCGGCGCCGGGCCCGGACGACCAGGGCCCCCATCATCAGGAGCGCGAGCACCGTGCCGCCGAGCAGGACCGTCGGCGGTCCGCTGCCCTCGGGCGGCGTGATCCGCAGGTCGGTTCCGCCCTCGGGACCGCGGACCGCGACCCGCACCGGGTACGCCTGGACGTCGCGCGAGCTCGCCACGCGCGCGATCCCCTCGTAGCCGTTGCCGATCCGCTGGACCCGGAGCGGCTGGTCCCCGCCCGTGGTCTCGACGACGATCCGGACGTCGGCGTCCTCGACCGGACGACCGTCTTCGATCCGCTGGACGTAGGCGGTGTAGTCGATCGCCGGCCCGTCCACCCCGCCGCGGGTCACCGCGAGCCCCATCAGCTGCACCCGGTAGGCGCCGGCCTCGGCGCCGCCGAGCAGCAGGCCGCCGTGGGCCGCGGTCGCACACGGCAAGGCGACGACGGCGCCCAGGACCACCAGGATCACGGCGATCCGGGCACCAACGCCCCGGCCGGGCACGAGTCCGCCGCGCCGCCGACGCGCGTGGACGACCGACCGCCGTCCGTCGTGTCCGCCCCTCGGACGCCCGGTCACGACGAACCCCCGTCCGCCGCGACCGACGCCCGCCGACGCCGACCGCTCACGCCGACCACCCCGGCAGCCCCGGGCAGATCCGGTCGTGCCGTCGGGGCACCAGCAGGTTGGCGCGGGCCTCGACGGTCATCCACTCGGTGATCCCGTTGTTGACGTGGACTCCGACGGTTCCGTGGCCGACCGCCTTGCGCGCGTCCATCGCCCGGCGGGTCGCCACGAAGTCCTCGATCGACCGCTGCAGCGCCACGAAGTGGACGCGCGCGGCGCCGCCGTCGGCGCTGTTGAAGTCGCGCCGCAGGATCACCGGACGACCGTCGCGCCGCGCCGCGGCGGCGGCCTCCGCGTGGCCGACCACCGACTGCTCGCGCGCGACCTGCGCCACGTCGACGTCGGCCGGGTGATCGATTCCGCGCGGGTGCCGGCGGACCTGGGCCGGCGTGGTGTCGGCGGCGAACATCCGACGCACCCGCCCGCGGTCGTCCAGGCTGCGGTACCAGCTGTCGAGCGCCAGCGCGATCGAGCTGACGTGCATCGTGGTCCCACCCGCCCAGCGGCCGGACGCGATCGTCACGTCCTCCTCCGTCGCCTGGTTGCGCTTCAGGCCCGACTGGAAGCCCATGTACATCGGGGCCTTCCGCGGCAGCGCCCGATCTTGCGGGAGGCCGACGACGCCCTCGCGGTGCCGCTCGGGCAGCCCCGCCCCGACGAACCCGGTCCGCCGCTCGGTCACGCGCAGGAGGTGGCGCAGGTCCGTCGACTCATCACGCGCGCGCTGCCCGTTCGCCCCCGGCTGCGCGCCGTGCGTGGTCGGCCCGCCCGGCCCCCGTGAGCCGGTCAGCGCTCCGCCGCCGAACAGCGCCCGCTCGACGCGATCGAGCAGCCGCTCGTCGTCGGTCCCCAGGTGCAGCACGCAGACCGGATCGTCGATCCGCGGGAGCTCCGTGTCGTTGAGCGGCGACGCGTCGGGGATCGGCGGCGCAAGGCCGATCTGCCGAAACCACCCCGGGCCCCAGCCGACGGTCAGCAGCAGCCCGCGATGGCCGAGCGGGACGTCCCGCTCGATCCGCCGCAGCGCCGCCTCCGCCTGGCGGGCACGCTCGGGCGTCGGCTCCGCGGCCAGCTCGCACAGCAGCAGCCGCTGGTGGCGCGGCGGCAGCCGGTTGCCGGCGGCGTCCCGCCCCAGGTACGGCTCCCACTCGTGTTGCCGCGCCGGGCGGACCACCCGCGGCAACCGCCGGAGACCGCCAGCGGTGACCGCCGACGCCGGCTCGCCGCCGCGTCCCCGCCCGATCGCCACGCCGCCGACCGCCAGCGCGGTCCCCGCGACGACGCCCCCGACGACCACCTGCCGGCGCGTCGCGCTCATCGCACCGCCCCCGTCATCGCAGCGGCCCGGTCACGGGGCGGTCCATTCGAACGGCAGCTCCAGCTTGACCGGCCCGTCGTAGCGGTCGACCGACTCCGGGTGCCGGCCGATCTGCGGCGGCCCGACGACGATCACCGCCTTGTAGGTGCCGCTCGTGGCGAGCTTCATGTTGTCGCCGTAGTGCAGGCCGACGCCCATCCCGATCATCGGGTAGAGCGGACCGTTGTGGACGGCCTCGCCGTCGGGGCCGGTGATCTGCGCCGTAACGCCCGCGTCGGGCAGCCGGTCGCGGCTCTCCGCGTCGGAGACCAGCACCATCACGTGGGCGTTGTCGCCGGGCGCCGGCGGGTGCTTGCGCTGCTCGCCACCCTCGGAGACGGTGAACTCGACGGCCTCCTTCATCGCGGCGACCTCGACCCGAACGTCGCCCTCGGACGTTTCGCCGAGCTTGACCGACGACATGTCGCCGTCGTCGCCGTGGCCGCCGGCCGGGCCGTCCGAGGCCCCGTGCCCCGTGGTCGCGTCGTCGGGCGTGGCGTGGTCGGGCGCGGGAACGCCGTGGTCGTCGGCCGCGGCGGTGGCGGCCGGTGGGGTCGTGGTGCCGGCCGCCTCGACGTTCGACGCGTCGTCGTCGGATCCGCAGGCGGCCAGCAGCAGGGTCGCGGCGACGCCGAGCGCGACCGCGGAGGAACGGGTGAATCGGAACATGGGGACCTCGGGAAGGGGGTGAGCGTGCGCGATCGTCCGCGCAGCGGGGGCGCGCCGAAGCAAGCGCTCGGGCGCGATCGCGCGTCCCCTGCGGGACGCGCGTCAGGCGGGGCTCAACCCGTGACCGGAGGCGGCCGGACGGCCAGTGCGTAGGCGAACGTCAGACCCGTCGGCCGTGCGACGTCGACCAGTGCGGTGAGCGCGATCCGCGCCGGCCCGCGCACGGGCCGCGGACGCCGGCGACGATCGCGAGCGCGGGAGAGCGCCTCCTCGCCGGGGAAGACCCCGACGGCCAGCACCGCGAGCAGCAGCAGCGGCGGCGCCAGGATCAGTGCGACCGACGGGTCGGCCACGGCAACGCCCGCGACCGCCGCGACGGCCAGCAGGGCGACGGCGACGGGAAGCCGCCAGCGGTGGGACCGGACCCGCATCGGCAGCAACAGTAGCGGAGGCACCGCCGGCGCCCCGGCGCGGCCGGCGTCATCCCGGCAGGGCGACGGCTACGATGGGCGACGGTGTTCCGCTCCCGGCGCATCCGGCTGGTGCTCGTCGCCGCGCTGATCGTGGTGGCCGTCGTCGCGCTGCCCGGAGTCGTCGTGCCTGGGGTCCTGGCCTGCGCCCCGGCCCTGTTGCTGCTCGGCTGCCTGTGGCTCGGGCGCTACCCGGGGCAGGAGCGGATCGTCCGCTGGATGTCGCGCCGCCGTCGGCCGCGCCGCCGCGCGGCGATCGCCACGACGCCGACCGCGTTCGCTCCCGCCCGCGCCGCCTGCCCGCGCGGCGGCCGTTTGCTCGGCAGTCAGCTGGCGGTCCGCCCGCCGCCCGCCGCGGTCGCCGCGACCGTCGGCTGAGCGACCCGCTCGAGCCGGACCGCGCGGCACGGATCACGTGACCCGCTCGGCGGAGGATCCCTCCCGCCCGAGCCGCCGCCCGCCCCGGGCGCCCGTACCGCTTCCCGTCCCACGCTCGTCGTCGGGACGCCGATCAGGACCGTTCCATGACCCTTCCTCTCGGAGCGACGTGGCCAGCGCAGCTGGTCGTCGTGCTCCCCATCGTCGCCGCCTACGCGGCCGTCTTCGCCTGGCTCTTCCGCAACGCCCGGCGTGCCCCCGGCGGCTCCCGCCTGGGCTGGCGCCACATCGTCCCGTTCGCGATCGGCGTGCTCGTCGTGATCGTGGCGGCGGTCCCGCCACTCTCCTCCGCCGCCGACACCTCGCTGGTCGCGCACATGCTGCAGCACGTGCTGATGGCCGACCTGGCCGGAGCGTTCCTCGTGCTCGGCCTGCGCGCGCCGCTGCTGTCGCTCGGCCTGCCGCGCCGCGTGCTGCGGGCGATCGCCCCGAACGGCCGCTGGGGCCCGTGGGTCCAGCGGATCACCAACCCGTGGTTCGCGGTCGGCCTGTTCGCCGTGATGCAGTGGACCTGGGCCGTGCCGTTCCTGCTCGAGGCGACCGCGTCGAGCTCGGTCCTGCACCTGCTCCAGCACTCGCTGCTGTTCTACTCCGGCCTGCTGCTGTGGTGGGTGATCATCGACCCGCTCGGCCATCGGCGCCACAAGCCGGGCCTGCACCGCGTCGCGCTGGTCGGCCTGTCGCGGCTGGCGACCGTCGCGGTCTGTCTGCCGCTGACCTTCCTCGACCGCGAGATGTACCCGAAGTACGCGGCTGCGGCCGCCGAGCGCGGCCTCGACCCGATCACCCAGCAGCAGCTGGCGGGCGCGTCGATGTGCCTGCTGGAGGTGATGATCTTTGGCGTCGCCTTCGGCCTGGTGCTGATCGACGCGCTGCGCCGCGAGGAACGCAACGAGCGCAACCGGCAACGGGCGGCAACGGGCGCCTGAGCCCGTCGGACGCCCCACCGCAAGCTGATGCGGATCGCGCCGACCAGGGCGGCGTGATCCGCATCAGCCCGCGCCGCCGACGCCCGTCCACCCGACTGATGCGGCTTCCGCCGACGTGGGAGGCGGAAGCCGCATCAGCTCGTCGGCTCGGGTGGGCGGGGGCTCGCGTACGATGGTCACGTGCGCCGCCGACTAGCCATCGCGAACCTCGTCGCCGTCCTGGTCGGAATCGGCGCGCTGCTCGCCCCGGTGGCGCTCGCCGCCGCGTCGAGCGCTCCGCTGACCGCCGTCGGCAACCCGGACGGCTCGCGGACCCTCGCCTGGTCGCTCCAGGGGTCCAGCGACCGGATCAACGTCCTGCCGAACCTGCGGTGCGACCTGGGCCCCGCGATGGCCTCGTCGTACCTCGACCCGACCGATCCCTGCCTGTGGCTGGCCGACGAGCTGTCGCCGCTTCCCGCGCTGACGCCCGCGGGTTGCCTGGCCGCGAACAAGCCGAACGTCGGCGGTCCGGCGAGCTTCGCGTCGTGGCGCTGCGACATGCGCGAGTTCCGCGACGTGGTGATCGACGCCGCGCAGAACGCCGGCGACCGGTCGTTCGTCATGTTCAACACGCCGGCGACCGGCGGCTCCGGGCGCTGCGCGACGATCCCGATCACCGTCCGGCTGGGCGCGGGCGAGGGCGAGCTGCAGGCCGACGACGGGTGCGTCCAGACGATCGTCTGCGCAGGCTTTCGCGGCACGGTGAAGCACGATGCCCAGGACGTGGTCAGCGGTTGCTCGACGCCCGCTTCGGGCGGCGGTTCCGCCCCCGACGGAGCCCGGGGCGGCGGAAGCTCGACGCCGGTCTCCTCCGGGTCGGGCGAGGGAGCCAGCGCGACGAGCACGTCGTCCGGTGTCTCCACCGCGAAGAAGACGTCGTCGACCACCGGCAAGCAGTGCCCCGGCGCCTCCAGCGGCACCAAGGGCAACAGCCCGCTCTACAGCGTGCTCGTGCGGGCCCAGGGCAAGCGCGGTATGAAGATCTACGTGCACCTGCGGCGCGCGGTGCCGATCACCGTCGACGTGCGGATGCGGCGCGGCAACGGCCGCACACCGAAGATCGTCCGCTGGGTGTCGCGCTGCGGCAAGAAGGGCACCAACGTGATCACCTTCCCGAACGCGACCGGCGGGGCCCAGAACCGGCGCAACTACCGGGTCTACGTGAAGTCGCCGAACAGCACCTACCCGCTGCGCTCCAGCTGGGAGGCGCTGCCGCGGCGGTAACCGCCAGGCGGCCCTACGCCGCCCTCGCCGGCGCAATCCGCATCAGCCGGGGCGCTACGGGAAGACGACGACCTGCCGTACGCCGTCGCCCGCGGCCAGCCGCTCGAAGCCCTCGTTGATCTCGTCGGGAGCCAGCCGGTGGCTGAGCAGCCGGTCGACCGGCAACCGGCCGGCGCGGTACAGCGCGACGAACCGCGGGATGTCGCGCGACGGCACGCAGGACCCCAGGTACGACCCGCGGATCGTCCGCTCCTCGGCGGTGATCGTGACCGCCGGGATCTCCAGCCGCGCCGACGGATCCGGCAGGCCGACCGTCGTCGTCTGCCCGGCCCGCCGGCAGGCCGCGTAGGCCTGCGCGAGGACCGCGGCGCTGCCGACGGTCTCGATCGCGTGATGGACCCCGCCGCCGGTGACGTCGCCGACCGCGGCGGCGACGTCGACGCCCTCGTCGGCCGCGATCGCGTGCGTCGCGCCGAGCTCGCGGGCCAGCGCGAGCTTCTCCGGCACGCGATCGACGGCCACGATCGGTTGCGCGCCGGCGGCGACCGCGCCGAGCAGCGCCGCCAGGCCGACCCCGCCCAGACCGAGGATCGCCACGCTCTCGCCCGGCGACACCCGCGCGGCGTTGATCACCGCGCCGACCCCCGTCAGCACGGCGCAGCCGAACAGCGCGGCGACCTCCCACGGAAGCGCGGGATCGATCGGCACCGTCGAGCGCGTCGAGACGACGATCTGCTCGCTGAACGCCGAGACCCCGAGGTGGTGGTGGACCTCCTCGGATTCGCCGAGCCGACCGCCTGTTCCGACCGGCCCACCGGTCGCGCGGCCGCCCGTCGCCGAGCCGTCCTGGTCAGTCGGGACCGCGGCCGCCTCGACCGCGGTCCGCAGTCGCCGGCCGCCGCCCAGCAGCTCGCCCGTGCCGTTCGCCGCGGCCCCCGGACCGCAGAGCGCCGGACGACCCTCGGCGCAAAAGTCGCACGATCCGCAGGTCGGGACGAACGTCATCACCACGTGCTCGCCGATCCGCCGGTCGGTCACGCCGGGGCCGACGGCGACGACCTCGCCGGCCGCCTCGTGGCCGATCGCCATCGGCGTCGGACGCCGCCGCGAGCCGTTGATCGTCGAGAGGTCGGAGTGGCAGAGCCCGGCGGCACGGACCCGCACGCGGACCTCGCCCGGCCCGGGCTCCGCCAGCTCCAGCTGCTCCCAGCGCAGCGGTCGGCTGTCGCCGTAGGGGCGAGCCGCGCCGGCCTGGCGCAGGACGGCGGCGCGAACGGCGGTCACGACGGGACCTCCGGCGTGGCCACGACCAGTCGCTCGAGCGCGTCCCGCAACCGTCCCTCGATCGGGGTCGGGCGGCGCGTCTCGCGGTCGACGAAGACGTGGACGAACCAGCCCGTCGCGATCGGCTCGTCGCCACCCCCGCGGAACAGGCCGATCTCGTAGCGGACGCTCGACCGCCCGAGCCGGCCGACCCGCAGCCCCGCGTCGACGGTCTCCGGGAACGCGACCGACGCATGGTAGGCGCAGTGGGACTCGGCGCAGAGCCCGATCGTCCCGCCGGCCTGGATGTCCAGCCCGCCCTCGCCGATCAGCCAGGCGTTGATCGCCGTGTCGAAGAACGCGTAGTACTGCGCGTTGTTGACGTGTCCGTAGACGTCGTTGTCCGCCCACCGCGTCCCGATCGCGTGGAAGTGGACGTAGTCGTCGCGCGTCCGCGGCTCGCTCGCCATGGCCGGAGCTTACGGTTCTACCCGCGGTCGCGTTGGCGGCAGGGCGCCGCGCCAACCGCTCCCTCACGGCCAGTCGCGGAACGAGATCGCGATCGGGGTCACCAACGGATATCGGATTGCGCCCTCGCGGCGGCGGCGAGACGGAAGAGCGATCGGCGCCGTTCGACCCGCGCCTACCGCCCCCACTCCGCGAGCCGTTCGAGGCCCTCGCGCAGGACCGCCGAGTCGGCCGCGTACGAGAGCCGGACCCAGTGGGTGCCGTCGACCGCGTCGAAGTCGGTCCCGGGGGTCAGGGCGACGCCGGTCTCGTCGAGCAGCCGGCGGCACCAGGCGGCGCTGTCGGGGTCGCCGGCCGCGCGGATCCGGTCGCCGATCTCCGCGTACAGGTAGAACGCCCCGTCGGCCGGCGCGGTGATGCCCCAGCCGAGCGCGGGCAGGCGGTCGAGCAGCAGCGCCCGGTGCGCGCGGTAGGTCGCCGCCGCCGCGTCCGCCTCGGCGTAGGAGCGCTCGCTGAAGGCCGCGATCGCCGCGTGCTGGGCCAGCGTCGGCGGGCAGAGCGCCAGGTTGCCGGCGAGCGCGTCGACCGGGCCAACCAGCTCGGGCGGGAGCAGCGCCCAGCCGAGCCGCCAGCCGGTCATCCCGCCGACGCTGG
>CAZFIQ010000052.1:0-2148 GCA_964519185.1 uncultured Patulibacter sp. | reverse complement strand
CGCTGACCAGGTGGACGCCCCGCTCCCGGCACCAGCCGCCGATCGCGGCCATCTCGGCCGCGTCGACCATCGTCCCGGTCGGGTTGGCCGGCGACGCCAGCACCAGGCCGGCCAACGGCCCGTGCTCGGCGACGGCCGCGTCGAGCAGCGTCGGCGTCGGCTGGTACCGCTCGTCGGGGCCGCAGGCGATCTCCACCACCTGGCAGCCGAGCGCCCGCAGGATGTTGCGGTACGCCGGATAGCCCGGGCGCGCCAGCGCGACCCGGTCGCCCGGCTCGAAGGCCGCCAGGAAGGCGAGCACGAAGGCGCCCGACGAGCCGGTCGTCACCGCGACGCGCTCCGGGTCGACGTCGAGGTCGTACCAACGACCGTAGTGCCCGGCGATCGCCCGTCGCAGCGCCGGCAGGCCGAGCGACGGGCTGTAGCCGAGCGGCTCGCCACCCGCCAGCAGCGCGGCCGCGCGCTCCCGGACCTCGGTCGGCGCGCCGCCGCCGGGCTCGCCGGCGCAGAGCGAGAAGACCTCCGCACCGCCGTCGCGACGCCGTTCGACGGCGTCGATGATCTCCATCACGGCGAACGGCGGGACGGCGGAGCGAGAGGACGGGCGCACCGATCCATGGTGGCGCACCGACGCACCCCCAGACGTCTGGTGTGCGGTTGGCCGCCTCCACGGGGGACGACTCCACACCAGCCGCAGACGACCCGCACCGAACGTCGCGGCGCGCGGCCCCGCCTGTCCAAAGCCTGGCGGTCCGGCTTGTACATCTGCTGCCGCGCGCGGGGACCGTGCCGACCTAGGATCGGTCGGGCCGGGCGATCGAAAGGCCGTCCGGCACCTGATCGCGCGCGTGCGATCCGGCCGCGGGGCGGCGGCCGGATCGCACCCGGTCGCGGGCGGAACGCCCGCGGGACCTCAGACCGTCAGGCGCGCAACGCCGCTGCGTCGATACCCGCGAGCACCGTCGCGTTGTCCGCCCCGACCTCCGCTGCGGCCACCCGCAACGTCGGCGCCGGCGACGCGGTGCGGATCGGCCGGCCGACCCGCGCGATGCCGTCGTCACCCGGCTCGACCATCCCCCGCGCCAGGAACTGCGGATCCTCGCGCACCTCGTCGTAGGTACTGACCAGCTCGACGCAGGCGTCCCGGCCCGCCAGGCGGGCCAGCCATTCCGCCGCCGGCCGCTCGGCCAGACGCGCGGCCACTATCGGGACGAACGACGGATCGAAGGCCCGCTCGGCCCAGTCGGGCTCGCCGATCGCCTCGACCACCACCGCCCAGAACTGCGGTTCCAATGCACCGATCGTCACGTACCGACCGTCGGCGCAGCGGTAGGTTCGGTAGCAGGGCGCTGCCCCGTTGAGCGCCGAGGTCGCGGGACCACCGCCGCTGCCCGTGGCGAACGCTCCGGCCGCGTGGATCCCGACGGCCCACAGCGCTGCGTCGGCGAGCGCGACCTCGATCCGGTCCCCGATGCCCGTCGTCCGCGCCCGGAGCAGGGCAGCGAGTAGCCCGACCGCGCCGAGCGTGCCGCCGGTGATGTCCGCCAGCTGCGCGCCGAAGGCCCCGGGGCCATGCTCGGCGTCTCCGCTGGAGTGCAGCACTCCGGCCCGGGCGCAGTAGCCGATGTCGTGACCCGCTGCCTGCTCGAGCGGTCCGCCGGTGCCGTAGCCGTTGACGGAGCAGTAGACGATCGCGGGGTTGGCCGCGCGCAGGTCGTCCCAGCCGAGACCGAGCCGATCGGCCACCCCGGGGCGGAACGACTCGACGATCGCGTCGGCGGTCTCCGCCAGTTGTAGCACTGCAGCCTGACCGGTGGCGGACTTCAGGTCCAGCGCAAGCGACTGCTTGCCGCGATCCAGGAAGGAGTGCGTCGCGGTGGTGCCGTCGAGCGGCGGACCATCGGCCCGGATCTCGTCACCGAGCCCCGGACGCTCGACCTTGATGACCCGTGCTCCGAGGTCGGCCAGCAATCGCGTCAGCGCGCCCCCTGGCAGCATCCGCGAGAGGTCGAGGATCGTGACGCCGTCGAGCGGCGGAGCAGCCATCATCGGTCGCCATCGGAGCGGCGGACCAGGTGCCACGCCGACGGCAGCACCGCCGCGCCGATCGCGGCCTTGACCAGACCACCGATGATGAAGACCGTGAAG
>CAZFIQ010000051.1:2427-15529 GCA_964519185.1 uncultured Patulibacter sp. | reverse complement strand
TGCAGCACGGTGACCGGAGCGGCGGTCGCCGGCCGCTCCGCGAGCGCCGTGCTGCACGCCGAGCACGATCGCGACGTGGTGCTGGCGCGCGACGACGATCCGGTGGCGAGCGACGAGGAGGCCGGAGCCCACGCGGTGTCCCGCGCGACCACGCCACCCGCGACCGTCGCCGGTTCTGTGGCGTCGGCGAACGTCTCGCCTCGGACCACCGTCGCCCCGGCGGCGTCGATCGGGCCGACCGGCGAGCCCGATCGTGCCGCACCGCCCGCGGCCCGGGCCCCGGACCCGCGGCCCGCTGACGCCCCCGGGTCGTCGCCCGACGACGACCGGCCGCTCGACGCCGGCGACGCGCTGCGCTTCGTGCTCGTCACGCAGGCGCGGATCCGCGCCGACCAGCTCGACGAGGGCGAGACGATCGACGAGCTGTTCCAGGGGGTCTCGTCGCGCCGCAACCAGGTCCTGATCGACCTCGGCCGCGAGTTCGCGCTGTCCGGCGCGGAGGCCGCGCAGCAGTCGACGATCGGCGAGCTGACGGCGATCCTGCGCGAGCAGGGCGAGCGCTACCGCTTCCCCGGGCCGTACCTGCGCGAGACGCTGAGCGCCGGCCTGGCGCGGGTGCTCGGTCGAGCGGGGCTGTCGCGGACCGACGCCGTCCGCCACCTGCAGGCGACCTGGGGGCTGGGCCCCGGCCTGACCGACCAGACGCTGATCCGGCTGGTGCTCGACACCCGCGACGGCCCGTCGGCCCGGGGCGAGGCGCTGGCCCGGCTGGCCGAGGGCACCCCGTCGTCGTCGGCCGCCGCCCAGGCGCTGCTCGACCGCGCGGTGGCGCTGACCGCCGCCGACCTGCGCCGGCGGATCGACCGGGTCGCCGCCGACCCCCAGGCCGCGACCGCCGCGGCGACGGTGGTCGCCGCGCACGTCGAGACCGCGCTGCTGGACGCCGTGCGGACGCTGGCCGGTGGCCTCGGTCAGCCGTGGCCCGACGGCGACCCGGTGCCGGCCGGGCCGTCGGCCGCCGACGAGCGCCTGGCCGCGCTCGACGCCGAGCTGGGCCACGACCGCGCCGCGGCCGTCGCGCCGCGCTTCGACCCGCGCCGTCACGTCCGGCTGGCGTCGTCGTGGGCGTCGGCCCGCTGGGACGCGATCGCGCTCTTCCACGACGTGCTGGCCGGCCGCTCGACGGTCGACGACCACCGCGAGGCGGCCGTCCGGATCGCGCTCCACGCCGACGATCCGACGCTGGCCGACACGCTGCGCTGGCTGCGGGACCGGGCCGCCGGCCACGGCCACGCGCCGCTCGCCGCGCTGTTGACGGCGGTCGCCGGCGGCGCCCCGGACTCCGGACCCTCGGCTCCGACGTCGACCCGGCCGGACCCGGCGGCGGCTTCGTCGGATCTGGGTTCCGCGCGGTCGGACCCGAACCCGGACCCCGCCGCCCCGCCCCTGCCGTCGGCGCTGCCGGTGCCCGGCGTTCGGCCGACGGTCGACGTCGACCGGGGCGGCGCGCCCGTCGCCGGCGAGCAGCCCGACGCGGCGCGGCCGCGTGACCTGATCGGCCGGGTCACGGTTGGCGCCCCCGACCTCCAGCGGGCGCTGGACGTCGCGCTGCGCGACGGCCTCCTGCACGCCCGCGACCAGCGTGACCAGGTCGCGCTGGTGACCGGCGCCAGTCCGGGGTCGATCGCGGCGGCGCTGGTGCGCCAGCTGCTGCGCGGCGGGGCGACGGTCGTCGTGACGTCGTCGTCGCTGGACCGCGAGCGGCGCGGCTGGTACCGCGAGCTCTACCGCGAGGCGGCCGGTCCGGGCGCGGAACTGCACCTGCTGCCGGCCAACCTGGCGTCGTTCGCCGACATCGACGGGCTGCTCGGCTGGCTGGCCGCGCCGACGGTCGTCCAGCGGCAGCGTCCCGACCTGGAGATGCCGCCGCTGGTGCCGACGATCGTCGCGCCGTTCGCCGCGGTCAGCACCGAGGGCGACCTGCGCGACGCCGGTCCGGAGTCCGAGGCGGCCCTGCGACTGCAGCTGCTCGGCGTCGAGCGACTGGTCGCCGGGGTCGCCGGGATGACCGCGCCCGGCCGTCCGGCGACCGTCCTGCTGCCGCTCTCGCCCAACCACGGCGACTTCGGCGGAGACGGGCCGTACGCGGAGACCAAGGCGGGGCTGGAGGTCCTGCTGCGGCGCTGGCGCAGCGAGCACGACCGCTGGGGCCACGGCACGGCGCTGATCGCGCCGCGGATCGGCTGGGTCCGCGGAACCGGGCTGATGGACGCCGCCGGGGCGGTCGCGCCGCTGGTCGAGCAGCGGCTCGGCGTGCGGACCTTCGCGCCCGACGAGCTGGGCTGGATCCTGGCCGCGCTGACCGCGCCGCCGCTGGTCGCCGCCGCCCGCGAGGCCCCCGTCGTGGTCGACGCCTCGGGCGGCCTCGGCGCCGTCGCCGACCTGCGCGCGGCGCTCGACGCGCTCGTCGCCGAGGTGCGCGACGCGGTCGTCGCGGCGGGCCGCCTGCGACGGCTGCGCGACGCGATCGCTCCGCCGTCCCCGGCGGCCCGGCCCACCGTCCCGGCGCTGCCGTCGCTGGACGCTTGTACGTCACCTTCCGTACCGGTGCGGTACACAAGTCGCACCCCTTCCGCGCCGTCGACCGCGCGGACCGTGCCGGCGTTGCCGCGCCACGATCTGCGACCGGAGGACCTGGTGGTGATCGTCGGCACCGGCGAGCTGGGGCCGGCCGGCAGCGGCCGCACGCGCTTCGCGCTGGAGCGCGACGGCGACCCGTCCCCCGGCGCGATCGCCGAGCTGGCCTGGCTCTGCGGCCTGGTCCGCTTCCAGACGGAGCGCTACCGCGGACGCTGGGTCGACGTCGAGAACGGCGCCGACGTCCCCGAGCACGAGCTGGCGGAGCGCTACGCGGCGGCCGTCGCCGAGCGGGTCGGGGTGCGGCCGCTGGAGTCCGACGGGACGATCGACGGGCGCGGGCTGGAGGTCCTGACGCCGGTCGCGGTCGAGCGCGAGCTGTCGTTCACCGTCGACGACGAGGACGCGGCGCGGGCGCTGGCGGGCGACGCCGGACGGGTGACCGTCGCCGAGGAGGGCGGCTTCCGGGTGACGCTGCCGGCCGGATCGCAGGTCCGCGTGGAGCGCCTGGCGCGCCACCGGCGGCGGGTCGCCGGGCAGTTCCCGACCGGGCTCGACCTGTCCCGCTGGGGGGTGCCCGACGACCTGATCGCGTCGGCCGACCGGATGGCGCTGGTCAACCTGGCCTGCACCAGCGAGGCGTTCGGCGCGGCGGGCCTGGAGCCGGAGGAGCTGCTCGCGCACGTCCACCCGACGCAGGTCGCCAACACCCAGGGCTGCGGCCTGGGTGGGATGGCGTCGCTGCGCCGGCTGCTGCTCGACCACCTGCTCGACGGGACGCGTCAACCGGACCGGATCCAGGAGTCGCTGGGGAACGTCGTCGCCGCCCATGTCGTCCAGGCCTACGTCGGCTCGTACGGACCGATGGTCCATCCGGTGGCGGCCTGCGCGACCGCCGCGGTGTCGTTGGAGGAGGCCCACGACAAGATCCGCGCCGGTAAGGCGCGGGCGGTGCTGGCGGGCGGCTTCGACGACCTCACGCCCGAGGGCCTGATCGGCTTCGGCGACATGGGCGCGACCGCCGACAGCGACGAGCTGGACGCGATGGGCATCGACCCGCGCGAGGCCTCGCGGCCGGGCGACCTGCGGCGGCGCGGGTTCGTCGAGGCCCAGGGCGGCGGCGCGCTGCTCGTGGTCCGCGGCGACGTGGCGCTCGAGCTGGGGCTGCCGGTGCGTGCGGTGCTGGCCTACGCGGGCTCGTTCGCCGACGGCATCCAGAGCTCGATCCCGGCGCCCGGCCTGGGGATCCTCGGGGCGGCGAGCGGGGGACCGGCGTCGCCGCTGGCGCAGGGCCTGGGCCGGCTCGGCCTGACCGTCGACGACATCGCGGTGGTCTCCAAGCACGACACCGCGACGGAGATGAACGACCCGCACGAGGCGGACGTCCACGACCGGATCCAGACGGCGCTCGGCCGGACGCCGGGCAATCCGCTGATGGTCGTGTCGCAGAAGGCGGTCACCGGGCACAGCAAGGGCGGGGCCGCCGCCTGGCAGGTCGACGGGGTGCTGCGGACGTTCGCGACCGGCGTGGTGCCGGGCAACCGCACGCTGGAGAGCGCCGATCCGCTGCTGCGCGACGCGCGTCACCTGGCCGTCGGCGACCGCGAGGTCGTCCGGGCGCCCCAGGAGCCGGTGCGCGCGGCGGTGGTCGCCAGCCTGGGCTTCGGCCACGTCGGGGCGCTGCTGGCGCTGGCCCACCCGGACGCGTTCCTGGCGGCGGTCCCGCAGGCCGAGCACGGCGACTACCTGGCGCGGGCGGCGGCGCGGCGGGCCCGCGGAGAGATCCGCCGCCTGGAGGCCCAGGTCGGGCGGCCGCCGGTGGTGCGGCGGGCCGAGCGGCGGATCGCCGCGGAGGACGGCGGCGAGCGCGACGCCGAGGCCCGGGCGCTGCTCGACCCGACGACGCGCCTGCGCGACGGGGTGCTGCGGGGCGGCGACGCGCGGTGAGCGTGCTCGGGGTCGGGGTCGACGTGGTCGACGTGGTGGGCTTCCGCGCCCAGCTGGCCGATCCGGCGTCCGGGTTCGTCGCCGCGACCTTCACCGGCGGCGAGCGGCGCGACGCGGAGCGGCCGGCGGGGGACCGTGCGGAGCGGCTGGCGGCGCGGTTCGCGGCCAAGGAGGCGCTGGTCAAGGCCTGGTCGGGGGCGCGGTTCGGCCGTCCGCCGGTGGCCGCTGCGGTCGATCTGCGGCAGGTCGAGGTCGTGCTCGACGGCTGGGGCCGACCCGGCCTGCGGCTCCACGGCGACGTCGCGGCCGGCGTCGCCGCGCTGGCGCGGGGGGTCGACGCCCGGCTCTCGCTGAGCCACGACGGCGGCGTCGCCACCGCGGTCGTCGTGCTCTCCGCCGCGGCCTGAGCCCCGGCCACCCCGCAAGCCGACCCGGCCAGCTGATGCGGCTTCCGCCTGCCTGGGCGGCGACATCCGCATCGGCTCGCGGTGGCCCGCGCCGCCCGGTTGGCTGATGCGGATCGTGCCTCCCTGGGCAGCGACATCCGCATCGGCCCGCGGTGGCCCGCGCCGCTCGGCCAACTGATGCGGCTTTCGCCGCTCTGGGCGGCGATACCCGCATCAGCTTGCGGGTGGGGCGGGGGATCCGGCTTGCGTCCATCTACGGGGTACGACTGCCTGCAAGCACGCCGTAGACGTGGGTGTCGACAGTTAACTCAAGGCGTATGCAAGCATTAGGGAATGCTAATTAGGCATCCCCAATACGGGCGTCATCGCAGGCTGTCGACCGACGCCGACGCCGCGCCCGGCTCGCGCCCCGGGCGGACGGCCCGGCGCTCCGGAGTCGTCGCCGCCACGGTGGTCGGGCTGGGCTTCGCCGCCGCCAGCGCCGCCGCCTCGCCGACCTGGCTGCCCGCCGAGTCGCACGGCACCGCGGTCGAGGACACGATCGAGAACGTCGCTCCGGCGCTCGCCGCCGACGGCGACGTGGGCCTGCTGTACACCACCGGTGGTCTCTCGAGCCGCCGCGCCGAGCTGCGCTTCAAGCCCGCCGGAAGCGCCTGGAGCAGCCCGCTCAACCCGACCGGGGCCGCGGGATCGGCCGGCAGCACCGTGCTCGGCCTGGCCGCCGACGGCGGCGCTGTCGCCAGCTGGGCGGGCGGCAGCAACGGCATCTTCGTCGCGACCCGGGCCGCCGGCGCGAGCGCGGTCAGCGCCGCGTCCAGGGCCAACAGCGGGTCGCTGAGCAGCTCGGCGTTCGCGACCAGCGCGGTCAACGAGGCCGGCGACGCCGTCGTCGCCTGGGTCGAGGGCACCAACGTCTCGACCGACCGGACGATCGTCGTGCGGGTCCGGCCCGCGGGCCAGAGCGACTTCGGCCCGGAGCAGAAGCTGACCCGGACGACCGACGGCACGACCGACCAGTGGGGCGAGCCGAACCCGGGGGCCAAGCCCGAGCGGGGACCGTACGTGGCCGTCGCTCCCGACGGCGCGATCGTGGTCGCCTGGAGCCAGACCGACAGCAAGCTCCACAGCGGCACCCGGGCCCACGTGGCCGTGCGCCGCGCCGGTCAGAGCGCCTTCGACGACGCGCAGCTGGTCACCGACGTCGCCACCGGCACCAGCGCGAACGAGCGCCTCCGGGGCGTCGCCGTCGGCGGTGACGGCAGCGTCGCCGTCAGCCTGATCGGCCCGACCGTCTCCGGCGTCACGCAGCTGCAGGTCGCGCGCCGCACGGCGACCGGGACCGCCTTCGCCGCTCCGGTGGCGATCAACGGCGAGCTGGCCCCCGGCTTCGCCAGCTCGTCGGGCGGCGCGCTGATCGGGGTCGACGGCAGCGGCCGGATCACCGCGGCGTTCGACACCGGCGGCGTATCCGCCGCCGGCACGGTCCACGTCGCCCGTCAGGCGTCCGCGGGCGGCGCGTTCTCCGCGCCGGTCGCCGTCGACGCGCCCGCCGGGACCTACCCGCGCGGGATGAGCCTCGCGGTGGCGCCGTCCGGCGACGCGATCGTCGGCTGGCTGGAGACGACGATCAGCGGGCAGTCGCCCGCCGCCACGCGGATCGTCGCGGCGCACCGCCGCGGCGCGACCGGAGCGCTCGGGGCTCCGCAGGCGCTCGAGACGATCGCCCGCTCGGTGACCTCCGCGGCGAGCGCGCCGCGGGTGGCGTTCGCGCCCGGCGGCGACGCGCTGGTCGGCTGGGGCGTCAACGAGGGAACGGCCGCCGAGCCGGCCTGGCGGGCCCGCACGGCGGCGCTCGACGTCGAGGGGCCGCAGGTGGAGGTCACCACCCCGAATGCCGTCGCCGGCAGCGCGGCGAGCTTCTCGGCGACCGCCGCCGACCGCTTCTCGGCGCTCGACGGGGACCTGCGGTGGGAGTTCGGCGACGGCACGACGGGGACCGGAGCGGCGCCGAGCCACACCTACCGCCAGGCCGGCGAGTTCCGCGTCCGCGTGACCGCGACCGACGCCCACGGCAACAGCCGCAGCACGACCACCCCGGTGACTGTCGCCGCGCCGAGCGGCAGTGCCGTCGGGATCTGGCTCGGCCGCGTGACGCTGTCGACGCCGGCGCCGTCGGACGTCGTCGCGGTGCCGTCGCTCGCCGCCAACGGCGACGTCGGGGTCTTCTACACCCGCGGCACACCGGACGCGGGATCCAACTCGTCGTCCTCGCAGGCCGAGGGCACGCTGCGTCCGCTCGGCGGCGACTGGTCGGCCCCGCAGACCTTCGGCCCGACCTCCGGCAACGCCCAGGCGCTGAGCTTCGCACTGTCGGACGACGGCCACGGCTTCGCGCTCTGGAACGGCGGGTCGAGCAACGCCGGCAACTTCTCCGTCGACCGTGAGTCCGGGGCGCTGCGCTTCGGCAGCGAGCAGCGCGTCAACGATGCCGCCGTCTCGCACTTCTCGGCTCCGGTCAGCGCGGTCAACGGCGCGGGCCGCACCGTCGTCGCCTACGCCGCCGGCGCGCTGGGCGGCGAGCGCACGCTGACCGTCCGGGTCCGCGAGGCCGGGGCGACCGCGTTCGGTTCCGAGCAGACGCTGACCGCGCCGGCCGGGCACTGGACCGCGGGCTCGACCCTGGAGCGCAACCCCAAGGTCGTCGTCGCGCCCGACGGCACGGCGACCGTCGCCTGGAGTGCGGCCGACGCCACCAGCTCCTCCCGCACCCGCGCCTACGTCGCGACCGCGGCCCCGGGCTCCGGCAGCTTCGCGGCGCCGCAGCTGGTCACCGACGCCCCGACCGGCGACACCCGGCGCGAGAACGTCCGCGACCTGGCCGTCGGCGCCGACGGCACGATCGCGGTCGGCTATCTGGCCGAGCAGGGGGCGATGATGGTCGCGCGCCGGGCCGGCGGAGCGTCGGCCTTCGACGCCGCCGTCAAGGTCAACGGCGACCGCTCCGGGGGCTTCGGCGCCCAGTCCTCGGGGGCCGCCCTGGCCGTCGACGGCGCGGGGCGCGTGACCGCCGCGTTCGACACCGGCGGCGTCTCGACCGCCGGCGCGGTCTTCGTCACCCAGCAGGCCACCCCGGGCGGAGCGTTCACGGCGCCGGTCGGGCTGGAGATGCCCGCCGACCGCTACGCGCGCGGCGTCTCGGTTGCGGTCGCGACCGACGGCGACGCGGTCGTCGCCTGGTCCGACGGCGCGATCAGCAGCGCGCCGCGGCACATGCGCGCGGTCGCGGTGACCCGCAACGGGCCGGACGGCACCTGGTCCGCCCCTGAGGTGCTCGACGCGCTCGACTACGGCGGCACGATGCTGCCGCCGATCTCCGCGCCGGCGGCGCGCTTCTCGCCGGACGGCGACGCGCTGGTGGCGTGGGGCACGAACACCGGCAACGCCGACGACGGCGCCGCCTGGGAGGCCCGGGTGGCCGCGCTCGACGTCGCCGGCCCGATCGTGGCGGACGCCGCGACGGACGCCGTCGCGGGGACGGCGGTGACGCTGCGCTCGGGCGCGACCGACCGCTTCTCCGCCGTCGCGTCGGTGGCCTGGGACCTGGGTGACGGCAGCACCGCCAGCGGCGCCGACGTCACGCACGCCTACGCCGCCGCCGGCCGCTACGAGGCGACGGTCACGGCGACCGACGAGCACGGGCACGTCAGCACGGCGACGCACGTCGTCTCGGTTGCGGCTGCGCCGGTCGACCCGGTCGATCCGGGTGGCAACGGGGGAGCCAACCCTCCGGTCCCGGACGGGAACGCGGGCGCCGGTCTGCCGGTCGCTCCGGTGCTGCCGGTGACCCCGGTGGTGCCGGCGCCGCCCGCCGAGGGCGGTACCGCGACGACCCCGGCCGCGGCCCGGGTCAGCGCGATCACGCTGCGCGGCCGCACCGTCCGGCTGCGCAGCAGCAAGGCCGGAAGGCTGCGCGTCGTCGTCCAGCGGCGCACGGTGAAGCGCGTCCGCAAGAACGGGCGCGTCGTCAACCGCGTCAGCTACCGCCAGGTCCAGCGACTGACCGTCACGGTCCGGCGCGCCGGGGCCACCTCGTTCCGCGTCCGCAAGCTGGCCGCCGGGACGTACCGGATCCGTGTCACCCCGACCACCGGCCGCGGGGCGAAGACCACCAGCAAGAGCGTGCGCGTCGCGCGCTGACCCGATCGCGTCCCGCCCGCCGTGCCCCGGCGGGCGGGACGCCCCGAGGAGCCCTCCGTGTCCCCTTCCCGCCGTTCCCCGCCCCGCTCGCTGGCCCCGGCCCACCGCGCGCTCGGCGTCTCCGCGCTCGCGGCGGTGGCCGCTTCCGCCGCGTTCGCGATCAGCCCGCCGGCGCCCGCCGTCGCCGCCACGATCGACACGCCCAACGCCTGTCGCTACAGCGTCGACGACGGTTGGCGCGAGCACCGGATGCCGCTGACCGGCACCATCACGGCGATCGCCGGCGACGCCGACCGCGACCCGACGGCCGCTGCCCCGGGCGAGGCGATCTCGCTGCGGATCACGCCGTCGGCACCGGCCCTGCTGCCGCCCTGGCTGGCCCAGGAGGGCTACGAGCGAGGGATCTTCCGGGCCGGCGTCAACGAGTTCCCGGTCGAGCTGTGGTTTGCCTTCGAGGGCAGCAACACCGTGGAGGGCACCCAGGTGCACCGGGTCCAGGCGACCGGCCGGCTGGTGATCCGCACCAACCCCGACGGCAGCTTCCGCGACAGCACCGACCCCGACGACCGCTTCCGGCTCGAAGGGCTCGAGCCGATCGACACCACGTGGACGGCCAAGGGCGGCCGGGTCTCGTTCCGGCAGGCGACGGGCGATGGTCTGGCGCGGGCCGGGGCGCGGATCCCGGGCGTCGGGGACCGGACCTACGCGCCGGTCGGCAGCATCGTCGCCCGGATGGAGGGGATCGCCGGCGAGGACACCTCCGTGCTGATCGACTGCGAGCCGGGGGAGACGGTCGAGGGCGACGGCGAGCTCAACGAGGGGCGGCGACGTCACCAGGCCAAGCCGTTCGCCGAGGTCTCGGTGCCCGGCGCGGTCTGCATCGACCGCTTCGGCCAGTCCCGTCTGGACCGCGAGGTCAGCGGGCGCGGCGTCGAGCTGCGCCGCGACGGCGCCGCGCTGTCGGCGACCCCGGGCGTGCCGCTGACCCTCGACGGCACGCGCCTGGAGGTCGAGCTCCCGCGCGAGGACGTGCTCGAGATGTACCGCCAGGAGGGGCCGTCGGCGACGCTGATCGCGGCGGCCGGCCGCCGCGAGTACCCGCTGACCGGGCGCGTCGCGGTCCGGGCCAGCGGCACCCGCGAGGGCGTCCAGTCGGTCGCGCTCGACGGCCGCTGGGCGATCGCCGTCGACCAGCCGGCCGGGACCACCGATCGCCGCGACCCCGGCGTGCGCCTGCTCGATCCCGACGATCCGTCGCGGGAGCAGGCCGACCCGGTCCGCCTGGTCGTGACCCTGCCCGGCACGACCTGGACCCCCGACGGCTCCGGCCCCGTCGCGTTCTCGCTGGCCGGCCCCGGCAGCGCGGGGGCGGTCGCGGTGGTCGATCGCGGGGTGCTGCCCGGAGGTCGCGACGACGCGTTCACGATCCAGCCGTACGGCGCGCTGCTGCTGCGCCAGGGCACCGACCGCGAGGGCCTCGACCTGGACTGCCTGAACGGCACGATCGCGGTCGCCGGCAACGTCGCCTACTCGACCCGCGGCGACCTGCCGGCGAGCCAGGGCGGGTCGACGGGCCGCTACGCGATCGCCGAGCGCGCCACCGATCCGTTCTTCGTCGCGCCGCTGGTCGCCGCGGGCGAGCTGCCGACGCCCGATCCCGGACCGGCGGTGCCGCCGCCGCTCGGGGGCGGGGGGTTCGCCGCTCCGCCGACGAAGGCGCCGGGCACGGGCTCGATGCCGACCCGCCTCCGCGTCGCCTCGACGCGGCTGCGGGCGACGTCCAAGCGGACCCGCGTGCGGGTCCGGGTCACCAACCCGCGCCGGACCGCCGAGCGCGTGACGGTGCGGATTCGCACCGCCGACCGGGTGACCCTGGGGAAGACCCGCACGCGGCGCACGATCGCGACGTCGTCGTCGCTGCGGCTGGCGGCGGGGCGCAGCCGCACGGTCCGCCTGCGGCTGACCGCCGACGCCCGGCGGCTGCTGGCGTCGCGCTCCAGCCTGCGGGTGCGCGTGACGGTGACGCCGCGTTCCGGCCCGGCGGCCACCCGCGTCGTCCGGTTGGCGCGTTGATGCCCCGCCGGGAGCGACGGGCCGCCGGGGCCACGATGTTCGGGTGGCCTACGGCTCCGCGGCACGGGCGCCGACCCCCTGCTAGCCTCCTGCGGATGGCTGAAGGTAGGGTTCCCGAATTCCCCCGTCGGTACCGGACCGTCCCGCTCACCGCGGTGCTCGTGAGCGGCGCGCTGCTGGCCACCCCGGCGGTGGCGGCGGCGAAGACCAAGAGCTACCGGGTGTCGGCGTCGGGCAAGGTCTCGCTGACCAAGCGCGAGCCGGCGACGAAGAAGATCGAGCAGCGGGGCACGGTCTCCGGCACCCCGTTCGGGCGCGGGACGCTGACGCTGCGCTCGCGGATCGCCGGGCGCCAGCAGCTCGAGTTCTCGATCCGGCTGGTCACGCCCAAGGGCACCGTGACCGGTACCGGGACCGCGACGCTGAAGGCCAGCGGCTCACAGGCCAACTACAGCGGGACGCTGCGGATCACCGACGGGCCCCGCGCCTCCCGCTCGATCGCCCGCTCGACGCTGCGCGTGTCGGGCGTCGGCGACAGCGCCGCCCGCACGACGACGGTCCGGATCACCGGCACCGTCCGCTACTAGACCCGACCCACCCGACCCCGGAGATCCCCGTGCGCCGCATCGCCACCGCTCTCGTCCTGACCCTGCTCGCCGGCCTGGCCGCCGGCGCGGCCGGCGCCCAGGCCGCCGCCACGCGCGTCGTCGCGCTCGAATGGGACGCCGTCGAGAGCCTCTCGGCGCTCGGCGTGACCCCGGTCGGGATCGCCGACAGCCGCGGCTACGACACCTTCGTCGGCGCTCCGCGGCGCAAGGGCAGCGCCGAGGTCGGCCTGCGCACCGCCCCGAGCCTGGACCGCATCCGCCGGCTCAAGCCCGATCTGATCGTCGTCCCCGACTACCGCTCGACGAAGAACCGCGACGCGCTGCGGAAGATCGCCCCGGTGCTCGTGACGTCGCCGTACCGCGGTAGCGGCAACCGGGCGCACTTCGACAACATGGTCCGCGACTTCCGGCGGGTCGCCGCGGCGGTCGGCAAGCGCAGCCAGGGCGAGCGCGTGCTGCGGACGATGACCGGCAAGTTCACCGCCCAGCGCAACGCGCTGCGGCAGAAGGGCCGCGCCGGGGCCGGGGTCGTCGTCGCCGAGCCGGGCGGGACCACCAGCAGCCCGGCGCTGCGGCTGATGACCAACAACTCGCTGACCGCCGAGGTGCTGCGGCGGATCGGGCTGCGCAACGCCTGGACCGGGCCGAGCAGCTTCTACGGCTTCACGACGGCGAACGTCGGGTCGCTCGCCCGGATCAAGGCCAACGAGTGGCTGGCCTTCGTCTACCCGGAGCAGTACCGCAAGCAGATCCAGAAGTTCCGCGAGCTGCCGGCCTTCGCCAAGCTGCCGGTCGTCCGCTCGCGGCACTACCGGAACCTGAACGGTCGCACGTGGCTCTACGGCGGCCCGGTCTCGACCGGTCAGATCGCGGAGCAGGTCGGCTCCGCGATCCGCCGCGGCTGACCCACGGGTCGTCGTCCCCGTGGACCCGAGCGTCTGAGGCACGCCGTGGCGCTCCGCCGCCGGTCGGGCGCTCCGCCCACCCCGCACGCCCGCCCCGTGGCGTTCGCGCTGCTCGGGCTCGTGGTCCTGCTGCTGGCGGCGGTCGCCAACCTGCTTCAGGGCTCCGACGGCGCGACCGCCCGGACCGTGCTGGCGGCCTTCAGCGGCGGCCAGGTCGACGACCTCGAGCAGGCGTTCCTGGTCGAGATCGTCCGCGAGCTGCGCGGGTCGCGCGCGGCCGCGGGGGTACTGGCCGGGGCCACCCTGGCGGCGTCCGCGGTGCTGCTCC